>CABTMH010000121.1 GCA_902485915.1 uncultured Oribacterium sp.
AGAGAGGTATCACCATCAACTCCGCTCACGTTGAGTACGAGACTGAGAAGCGTCACTACGCTCACGTTGACTGCCCGGGCCACGCTGACTACGTTAAGAACATGATCACTGGTGCTGCACAGATGGATGGTGCTATCCTCGTTGTGGCTGCTACCGATGGTGTTATGGCACAGACCAGAGAGCATATCCTTCTTGCTCGTCAGGTAGGTGTTCCGGCTATCGTTGTATTCCTTAACAAGTGCGACATGGTTGATGACCCTGAGCTTCTTGAGCTCGTTGAGATGGAGGTTAGAGACCTTCTGAACGAGTATGAGTTCCCAGGCGATGAGATCCCTGTAATCCACGGTTCTGCTCTGAAGGCTCTCGAGGATCCGAAGTCTGAGTGGGGCGATAAGATCATGGAGCTCATGGACGCTGTTGACTCTTACATCCCTGAGCCAGCTCGTGAGACTGATAAGCCATTCCTTATGCCAGTCGAGGACGTATTCACCATCACAGGTCGTGGTACTGTAGCTACCGGCCGTGTAGAGCGTGGTGTTCTTCACGTATCCGATGAGCTTGAGATCGTTGGTATCTCTGAGGAGACTCAGAAGACCGTCGTAACTGGTATCGAGATGTTCCGTAAGACTCTTGATGAGGCTGAGGCTGGTGATAACGTAGGTCTTCTCCTTCGTGGTATCAACCGTGACCAGATCGAGAGAGGTCAGGTTCTCTGCAAGCCGGGTACTGTAAAGTGCCACAAGAAGTTTACCGCTCAGGTTTACGTTCTTACTAAGGACGAGGGTGGTCGTCATACTCCGTTCTTCACAAACTACAGACCGCAGTTCTACTTCAGAACAACTGATGTAACTGGTGTCTGCGAGCTTCCGGATGGCGTAGAGATGTGCATGCCAGGTGATAACACCGAGATGACCGTTGAGCTTATTCACCCGGTAGCTATGGAGGAGGGTCTCCGTTTCGCTATCCGTGAGGGTGGTAGAACCGTTGGTTCTGGTAGAGTAGTAAACATCATTGAGTAATTCTGTCAGGCTATAAGCTAAGACTCATAACAGCGTGGAGAGAGATCTCCACGCTGTTTTTTATTGCTGTTCAGTATATGCGACGTCCTTCAAGGATGGTGGACAGACAGAACAGATACAGATATAATGTAGAGAAAAACCAATGGAAGCCAATTGAGGCTTCATAAGGAGGATAGTATGACACAGGAATTTACATATAGACCAAAGATGGTATGTTCTACAGAGATTACATTTGAACTGGACGATGAAAATAAGATCCATAATCTTCGTTTCCGCGGTGGCTGCAATGGAAACCTGAAGGCGATCGGCCGTCTCGTAGAGGGACAGGAGGCGTCAAAGGTTTCAGAGATTCTGCGTGGAAACGCATGTGGTCCGCGTCCTACTTCCTGTGCGGATCAACTTTCGAAGGCCATCGATCAGGCACTCACTGAGAAGGACGCATGAAGGAGAACCACGGGAAAATGAAGGATGCCATGAAGCAGGCACATGTTTCTGAGCGAGAGAATGAAGCGCAGAACAGCCCGCAGCAGCTGCGGGATCCGTCTGAAGCTCAGCCGAAATTTCACCAGAAGCTGATCGGTATTTCGGCGATCGTGCTGCTCCTGCTCCTGATCGTCCTGATTTTCTATGTGACCTTTAACCACATTTTTCCTGGCTTATGGCCGCTTCTGAAAGCCGGCGATGAACAGGGCATCGCACGTTATCTCGAGTTAGAGGGTGAGTGGAAGGGCCTGATTCTGGCCGTCGTACTGTCTGCACTGCAGGTCGTGAGCATCGTACTCCCAGGACTTCCGATCCACCTGGCGGTCGGTATGATCTATGGCTGGGTGAAGGCGTCGATCGCCTGCTATATCGGCTTCGTTCTCGGGAATGCCTTCGTATTTGCCGTGGCGCGGAAGCTTGGGCGCAGGCTCGGAAATTATATTCCGGGGCTGAATCGACAGAACTGGCTGACACAGAAAATCAACTCTACGCATCCGGCGTTTGTGGTTGCCATCGCCTGCATGCTTCCAGCGGTGCCGAACGGCGCGATACCGTATATTGCGTCTCGTGCGGATATTACAGGTCGTGGGTATGTCGGCGCCGTGGCGGCGACCGCCTGGCTGCAGTGCATCACGAACTGTCTCTGTGGGTATTTTCTGATTCTCGAGCAGTACCTCGGAGCGGCCATCGTGTTCATCGCGCAGCTCGTCATCATCGGGCTGATCAGCTGGAAGAGAGAAGCACTGCTCGGAAGATTGAAGTAACATCAGGCCAGAGCGGTGTCGGGAATCCGGTAGTGAGGACGGAAGATCCGAAATGCGTCATCGGTCCTCCGTCCCCCCCCGACATGGCTCCCTGCCTGAATTCAGTTGACGAGTAAAAAGTAACAACCTGATGACATTTATCGTAAGAACTTTGCTACTATCATCTTCGGACAGCCTATAGTATGATGTTTGATGTAGAATTATGTTATGATGAATCGGAGTTTTTATGAGAGTAAATAGAGTGTGCACCGTGGCGGTCGTGATGGCGCTGGTCCTTTCGGGGACAGCGTTGGCTGGAGTGAGTCCGGATAGCCGCGGTGGTGTGGCCTATACGTCGGTGTCGACCGGGATCAGTCCTGACGGAAAGGGGGGTGTGCGCTATGTTGCGGCATCTTCTTCCCAGGGCGTGTCACAGGCATCCGCGGTGAGTCCGGATGGTCGCGGTGGTGTCGTCTATCATGCAACGCCTTCATCCGATGCGAACACAAATCCGTATCTGAACAGCAGCAGTACGAATCATACCATGTATACGACGAACTATACCGGTACGACGGGCGGCTACTATGTAGATGGGGTGCTGTACAACACGATGAATGTCGGCCCGATGGCGGGAAATCAGGCAGCGACGGGGCTCGCTCAGATCATGAATCCATCGCAGATGAATCCTGCCGGGAGTCACTACAGTTCGAGCTCGACGGTGATCAATACGCGTCGTGTGGTGGCGAACACCTACCTGAAGGACGGCTGGCAGTTCGAAAATAACGGTATGTGGTACCTCTATCCGGATGGTACCTATCCGGTCAGCTCCTGGCGCAGTATCGATGGTGCAACCTATCATTTTAACCAGGGCGGGTACCTCGAGGTGAATACCTGGGTCTACGAGGCGAATGGTGCCTGGTATTATGTGGGTGCAGATGCGAAGATGGTTCGTGGACTGCAGACGATCAGTGGCCGTCTATACTATTTTGAGCCGAACAGCGGACAGCTGCAGGGGCCAGGGCTTCTGCTCGCGGGTGGCAGATACTACTATGCGGGCCAGGATGGTGCACTGCTGCAGAACACCTGGATCGGAAGCTTCTTTTTCGGAGCGGACGGTGAGAGAGTAAACTGACGAAACAGATGAGGCAGAAAGAATGGACAGAGAATTAAAAGATCTGGATGATGTCGATAAGGCATTGGAGGAAAAACCGATCGAGGGTGTGATCGAGCGCAAGCGTGCGCGTCGTATCGCGAATATGCGGAAACGTCAGAAACAGGAGCAGCTTCATGAGATGCTCGGGCTCCTGGGCATTCCGGCACTGGTGGTCGTGCTGATCATCATCATCCTGATGCTGGATCGGAATCCGAAGAATCCGGATGCACAGAGTGGTGGTCTGCCGGTGGCCAGCTCTTCCGAAGTCGAAAACGCGGAGGGAGATGATGAGAGTGCTTCTGGAGACATTGGCGACGGCAGCACTTGTGCCGATGAGGACGCATCGCTGGTACGTCAGTATAACGACGAGTATATGACGAAACTCTTTCAGGATTACTTTAACGCACGTCTTCAGGGCGATACTGATACACTGTACCGTCTGACCGGTGTCACGAATCAGACGGAGGAGCAGACCGCGAGTCTTCAGAAGAAGCTGAAGACCCAGGCCGGCTACATAGAGGCATACCAGGATATCCAGCAGTATGCGGTAGATGGACTCGAGAAGAACACGAAGCTCGTTTTCGTCACCTATAATGTGAAGTTCCGCCGGACAGATACGCTGGCACCGGGCATCATGTACTGCTATGTGAAGGTAAACGATCAGAACAGCTTCGAAATCGTCGAGAACATGTCGCCGGAGCAGACGAAGTTTGTGAACAGCTATATCACGAATCACAGCGAGGTACAGGAGCTGATCAATGCCACCAACTCCCGTCTGCTGGAGGCCATCTCGAGTGATCAGCGACTTGCGGTCATCTATGATGCCATCCAGAGCGGACGTATCTACACAGACTCACAGGAAGAAATCGACAGCGAGGTTTCGCTGATCTCTGTAGAAACCGAAGCCGCCGTGACCGAGGCAGAAACCACGGCATCGTCTGATAACGATACGGCGAACGAAGAAACGAAGGAGAGCAGTAAGAAGAACTCGGAGAAGAGCACGACCGAGACGAAGAAGTCGACAGAAACGACGGCCGCAGGAGAAACCATCTCCGAAAACACCGGCGCAGGCGGAAAGACAGAAACGACCGCAGCCGCTGCTTCCGGCGAGACCATCGCAGAGCCGGGTGCTGCCGATCACGCACCGGCAGGAGATGCCGTCATCTCTGACGACGGCCCGGTCGGCTGAGCGTCATACATAAACTATGGAGGATGAAAGCACAGGTCGTCAGTGAACCTCCGTGAGCCGGCATCATCCGGCCCACGGAGGTTCACTGTTCTTTTATGTAGAAGAAACCTGAAAGACAGTATATAATGATAAGGTTTATGGTGCGCTCTGCACCGCGTACATGTCGTGAGACAGCAGAAAAGGAGAAAACACAGTATGGAAACGAAAGACTTTTACTATGACCTGCCGGAGGAGCTGATCGCGCAGGATCCGCTCGAGAAGCGCTCGGACAGCCGGCTTCTGGTGATGGACCGCTTCACCGGCGAGATCAATCACCGTCATTTTTATAACATCATCGATTATCTTCATAAGGGTGACTGTCTCGTCATCAACGATACAAAGGTCATCCCGGCACGCCTGCATGGCGAGAAGTCTGGTACCGGCGCACATGTCGAGGTACTGCTTCTTCGTCGTCTCAGCACGACCGACTGGGAGTGCCTCGTCAAGCCGGGCAAGAAGCTCCGGAACGGTGCGCGCGTCGAGTTCGGCGAGGGCCTGCTGAAGGGCGAAATCATCGATACGATCGATGATGGTAACCGCATCATCCGCTTCGAGTTCGAGGGCATCTGGGAGGAGGTGCTCGACCGCCTCGGTGAGATGCCGATCCCACCGTACATCCATCATCAGCTGAAGGAGAAGGCACGCTACAACACCGTCTATGCAAAGAACGACGGCTCTGCGGCGGCCCCGACCGCCGGCCTCCACTGGACCGAGGAGCTGCTTCAGGCCGTGAAGGAGAAGGGCGTGGAGATCGCCCACATCACCCTGCATGTCGGCCTCGGCACCTTCCGTCCGGTGAAGGCGGATAAGATCGAGGAACACCACATGCACAGCGAGTACTACATCGTCGAGCAGTCGGAAGCCGATAAGATCAATCGCGCCCACGCAGAGGGCCATCGTGTCATCTGCACCGGTACCACCAGCTGCCGTACCGTCGAGTCCGCGGCGCTTCCAGACGGCACCATGCCGGCGACCTCCGGCTGGACCGATATCTTCATCTATCCAGGCTATCAGTTTAAGTGCATGGATGCGTTGATCACAAACTTCCATCTGCCGGAATCCACCCTCGTCATGCTGGTTTCTGCTTTTACGAAGCGTGAGCACGTGCTCCGCGCGTATAAGGTGGCCGTGCGTGAGAAGTACCGTTTCTTCAGTTTCGGGGATGCCTGCTTTTTCGCGGATCTGAAGCACGATGCAGCGCTTCCGGCGGAGCTCGACCCAAACCGGAATCATGCATTTACCTTCCTTCCGGAGGACGCCGTCGCAGAGGTCGAGGGCATCCCTGGCAAGAGCTACAGCTGGCCGCTTGCAGCCGATGAAACGCCGCTCTGGAAGACGGCTGAAACTGCGGAGGAGGCGGAGCATGTGCTCGATGCAGGAAAGCACGATGAAAACGTTTCGGGTGCAGTGAAGGAGGACACGTCTGCGACGACAGAGGTGGAGCGTCCGGAGGAGGATGCGAGATGAGACTGAATAAACGTTTATCGGAGCTCGGCGTCTGCTCCCGCCGTGAGGCGGATAAGCTGATCGCTGCCGGCCGTGTCACTGTAAATAAGAAGCCGGTCGAGCTCGGCCAGCAGGTGACCGAGGCGGATTCCATCGAGCTGGATGGACAGTGCGTAAATCCACATGCACTGAACGCCAATGCAGGCAACCCAGAGGCACAGTACCTTCTCCATACAGAGTCGCGCCGGATGGCGAAGCGCTATGGCGAGCAGATTTCGACCGTGGGGCAGGATTATGATCGCCCGGCACCGGTACTGCTTGCATATTACAAACCGCGTGGGATCGTGTGCACGACGAGTGATAAGGATAAAGCACCGAACATCATCGAAGCGATCCACTACCACACGAGAGTGTATCCGATCGGCCGCCTCGATAAGGAGTCGGAGGGACTCATCCTTCTGACGAATCAGGGCGATCTCGTAAATCGAATCAACCGTGCACGGAATTACCATGAGAAGGAATACGTCGTGACCGTGGATAAGCCGTGTACGAAGGAGTTCCTGGATGGACTCGCCGATGGCGTCGAGCTGAAGGAACTGCATACGACGACCCGCCCATGTGAGGTGTGGCAGGACATGACCCGTCCGGCGAAGCTTCGTCAGCAGGAGTTTCATATCGTGATCACACAGGGACTGAACCGTCAGATTCGTCGTATGTGTGCAGCCTTCGGCTATGAGGTGAAGAAGCTGAAGCGCATCCGTATCATGGATCTCACGCTGCATGGACTGAAGCCGGGGCAGTATCGCGAGATCGAGCTGTCCGAGCTCGGCCTCCGCGAAGAGGATATGGAGGCAGCCGCCGGTAAGTAAGGGCGGGACGATATCGCCCTGTAAAATGCGGATCGATGCGCTGCGCACGGATCATAAACAGACCAGAGATAAGGAATCTTAAATACGCAGACTGAAAAAGGTGAACGATGAATATGAAGGCATCTCATGACGAAGAAAAGAATAGGAAGCGCGCACGCATGAAGGAGCTGATCCGCACGCTGAACGACGCAGCCCGCGTGTACTATGTGGATGGGAACGAGATCATGTCGAACCTGACATACGATGCGCTTTATGATGAGCTGGAGGCACTCGAGCAGGAGACCGGCATCATACTCGGGGGCTCACCGACGCAGCGGGTCGGCTTCGAGGTACTGTCGGAGCTTCCGAAGGAGCGCCATCCGAGCCCGATGCTGAGCCTCGATAAGACGAAGTCCGTCGAGGAGCTGGCTTCCTGGCTGGGGGATAAGGAGGGCCTTCTCAGCTGGAAGATGGATGGCCTTACGGTCGTGCTGAGCTACCATGCCGGGGAGCTGGTGAAGGCGGTCACCCGTGGCAACGGAGAGATCGGTGAGGTGATCACGCAGAATGCACGGATGTTTGATAACGTCCCGACGCGGATTTCGTTTTCGGGAGATCTCGTGCTCCGTGGAGAAGCCATCATCACGTATTCGGAGTTTCAGAAGATCAACGAGACCATCGCGGATGCAGATGCGAAGTATAAGAATCCGCGGAACCTCTGCTCCGGCTCGGTACGTCAGCTGGACCCGAAGGTGACGAAATCCCGTCATGTAAATCTGATGGCCTTTGCACTCGTGAGCGCCGTGGATGCACAGGGGGAAAATGTGGATTTCCAGAACTCCCGTGCGGCGCAGTATGGATTTCTCCGGGCACAGGGCTTCGATGTCGTCGAGTATAAGCATGTCACGAAGGACACGATCGCGGAAACGGTACAGTGGTTCTCGGAGGCGATTCAGCATAACGATTTCCCGTCGGATGGCCTCGTGCTGATCTACGAGGACATCGCCTATGGTCTGAGCCTCGGTCGTACCGCGAAGTTCCCGCGGAACGCCATCGCCTTCAAGTGGAGCGATGAGCAGGCAGAGACCGTCCTCCGCGAGGTGGAGTGGTCACCGAGCCGTACCGGACTCATCAACCCGGTCGCGATTTTCGATCCGGTCGAGCTGGAGGGGACGACGGTCAGCCGTGCGAGTCTCCATAACATCTCCTACTGTGAGG
The DNA here is from genome assembly GCA_902485915.1 of uncultured Oribacterium sp. Taxonomy (GTDB): domain Bacteria; phylum Bacillota; class Clostridia; order Lachnospirales; family Lachnospiraceae; genus Oribacterium. The sequence continues at coordinate 8,139 of CABTMH010000121.1, forward strand.
AGCTGGAGCTCGGCATCGGGGATCGCATCACGGTGTATAAGGCGAACATGATCATCCCGCAGATTGCGGAGAACCGGACACGCTCCGGAAATCTGAAACCGGCCGAGGTCTGCCCGGTCTGTGGACAGCCGACGGAGATCCACTCGGATAATGAGGCGAAATTCCTGTACTGTCCGAATCCGGACTGTGCGGCGAAAAAGATCAAGAATTTCTCACTTTTCGTCAGCCGCGATGCGCTGAACATCGAGGGCCTCAGCGAGCAGACGCTGGAAAAGTTCATCGCGCATGGCTTCATACATCACTACAGCGATATCTTCCATCTCGACCGTTATCGTGCGGAGATCGTGACGATGGAGGGCTTCGGCGAGAAGAGCTATGAGAATCTGATGACAGCGACAGAGCGTGCCCGCCATACGGAACTTTACCGCGTCGTGTATGGGCTCGGGATCGCCGGCATTGGCCTCGCAAACGCGAAGGTTCTCTGCCGACACTTCGGGGATGACTTCGCGAAGCTGCGGACAGCTGGTGTGGAGGAGCTGCAGGAGGTGGACGGCATCGGCGCGGTGCTCGCAGAGAACCTCGTGCGTTACTTCCAGGATGCGACGGTGATGAAGCAGGTGGATGCGCTGCTGCAGGATCTCGACATCGAGAAGAAAGTGGAAGACCATGCGATGCCGAAGACGATGGAAGGAAAGTCCGTCGTGATTACCGGGTCGCTCGAGCACTTCGAGAACCGGAAGGAGCTGCAGGCGCTTATCGAACAGGCCGGTGGTCGGGCAGCCGGTTCCGTATCGGCGAAAACCGCGTACCTCGTGAACAACGACATCGCATCGACTTCCGGAAAGAACAAAAAGGCGAAGGAGCTGGGCGTTCCGATCGTCACCGAGGAAGCGTTTCTTCGGATCTTAAAGGGAGAAGCATAAGCGTCGCGGATGTCGCATCGGCAGAAAGACGCGGGCCGGGCATAGAAATCACTCGCCTGGCACTGCAGGAAAGGGACAGACTGGATGAATACAGACAATTATGATATTTATTTTCCGCATCTCGGCATCGGGGTCGAGCATCTCGGAAACTCGATTTCCGTGTTCGGCTTCCGCATCGCCTACTATGGCATCATCATCGGCATCGGGATGCTGATGGGCGTGCTCATCGCGAGCGCGGATTACAAGCGCCGTGGACAGAAGGCAGAGGACATCGAAGACCTCGCGCTGTACAGCATCATCTTCGCGATTCTCGGTGCGCGTGCCTACTATGTCATCTTCGAGTGGGATTACTACGCACAGCATCTCGGGGAGATCCTCAATCTCCGGCAGGGCGGGCTTGCGATTTATGGCGGCATCCTGACCGGCATCCTCTGCTGCGTGATTTTCTGCTGCCGGCGGAAGGTGAAGTTCTTCTCCATCGCGGATTCGGCGGTGCTCGGACTCCTCACGGGACAGTGCATCGGCCGCTGGGGTAACTTTTTCAATGCAGAGGCCTTCGGCCGCTATACGGATTCACTGCTCGCGATGCGTATCCGGCAGTCCATCGTAAATCCGAACATGCTGAACGACAACGTGCTGACGCATGCGATCCGAATCGGTGACGAGATGTTCATCCAGGTGCATCCGACCTTCTTTTACGAGTCGGTCTGGAATCTCTGCACCCTGATTTTCCTCTGGATCACCGGGCCGAAGAAGAAGTTCACCGGACAGATTTTCTGGGAGTACCTCATGTTTTATGGCATTGGTCGCTTCTGGATCGAGGGGCTCCGGACGGATTCGCTCCTTCTCTGGGGCACGAACATCGCCGTTTCGCAGGCCCTCTCCGGTGCACTCGCTGTACTCGGCCTCGCGATGATCATCCGCGGCGTCCGGAAGGCGAAGGCGTGATTTCGCCGTTACTAAGTTCACTATTGAGAAAAGAAAGCCCTTGTGCTACATTTATAAAATGCACAGGGGCTTCTTTCTGAAACAGTGCAGCAAATCAGATGCTGCCGTAAGCGCCATTCAAGTGCCGGAAACCCTTGAAAATAAGGAGATAGAGAAAACTATGAAATTAGGAATCGTCGGACTGCCAAATGTCGGTAAGTCTACACTGTTTAACGCAATCACGAAGGCAGGCGCAGAGTCAGCCAACTACCCGTTCTGCACGATCGAGCCGAACGTCGGTGTCGTCGCTGTGCCGGATGAGCGTCTTCAGAAGCTGGGCGCACTTTATAATACGCAGAAGATCGTGCCGGCGGTGATCCAGTTCGTCGATATCGCAGGACTCGTAAAGGGTGCCTCTAAGGGAGAGGGCCTCGGTAACCAGTTCCTGTCGAACATCCGTGAGACCGATGCGATCGTGCATGTCGTTCGCTGCTTCGATGATGACAACATCGTGCATGTCGATGGCTCCGTAGATCCGATTCGTGATATCGAGACCATCAACCTCGAGCTCATCTTCTCCGACCTCGATCTCCTCGATCGTCGTCTCGCGAAGACGAAGAAGCTCGCGATGAACGATAAGGACGCGAAGGCAGAGTATGCGCTCCTCACCGAGCTCCACGACCACCTCGAGTCGGATAAGCTGGCGATCAGCTTCGATGCCGGTGATGATGATAAGAACGCCTTCATCGACACCCTCGATCTCCTGACCCGTAAGCCGGTGATCTATGCGGCGAACGTTTCCGAGGATTCCGTCGCCGATGATGGTGCGTCCAATGCATACGTCCAGAAGGTGCGTGAATACGCGGCAGAGAACGGCTCCGGTGTTTTCGTGATTTCCGCTCAGATCGAGGAGGAGATCTCCGAGCTGGAGGACGATGAGAAGGCAGAGTACCTCGAGTCCCTCGGTATGAACGAGTCCGGCCTCGATAAGATCGTGCGTGCCTCCTATGACCTGCTCGGCCTCATGTCCTTCCTCACGGCTGGTGAGAAGGAGACCAGAGCATGGACCATCCGGAAGGGTACGAAGGCACCGCAGGCGGCCGGAAAGATCCACTCCGATTTCGAGCGTGGTTTCATCAAGGCAGAAGTCATCAATTATCAGGATCTTCTCGACTGCGGTTCCATCGCAGCAGCACGTGAAAAGGGCCTCGTCCGCATGGAGGGTAAGGACTACGTGATGCAGGACGGCGATGTCGTTGAGTTCCGCTTCAACGTATAATCCGTATTCATTATATGGAAGGAAGTCTCTCGTTTGAGAGGCTTCTTTTTTTATTTATTACAGGATCTTGCCTTGACACTAAACCCAAATTAGCGCATTATTATGTCATGAAGTGGTAAGAAGTGGTAGAAAGTGGTAGAAAAGGGAAATGTCATTCACAGGAGAGTATCGCCACAATCTGGATGCCAAGGGCAGACTGATCATACCGGCCAGATTTCGGGACCAGCTCGGAGACGAGTTTACGGTCACCAGAAGCCTGGACGGTTGTCTTGCTATGTACGCATCTCCGGAGTGGCAGGCGCTCGAAGAGAAGCTGAACGCGCTTCCGATGACGAACGAGAAGGCGAGAAGCCTGAAGCGTTTTCTGCTGGGTTCGGCCGCCATCTGTGAGCTGGATAAGCAGGGCAGAATCCTTCTTCCACAGGTCCTCCGTGATCGGGCGGGCCTCGACAAGGATATCACCTTACTCGGTGTGGGTGACCATATCGAGATCTGGGATACAAGCACGTACGAAGAAAAGTACAGCTTCGATGATGAAGCTGCATTAGAAGCAGACTGGGAGGGCTTAGGTGTCTGAGTTTAAGCATTATTCCGTACTTCTCCACGAAACCGTGGATGGACTCAACATCCGGCCCGATGGCATCTATGTCGACGGAACCTTAGGTGGTGGCGGACATGCCCATGAGGTATGTACCCATCTTTCACCGGCCGGTCGCCTGATCGGCATCGACCAGGATAAGGATGCGATTCAGGCAGCGAGCGAGCGGCTTTCGGATGTGCGGGACCGCGTGACGATCGTCCGCAGTAATTATGAAAGAATCGATGATGTGTTAAAGGAACTCGGGATCGGGAAGGTCGATGGGATCTACCTCGATCTCGGTGTATCGAGCTACCAGCTGGATACCGCGGAGCGTGGCTTCAGCTATCGAAGCGATGCACCGCTCGATATGCGGATGGATGACCGGAATCCGATCACCGCTGCTGATATCGTGAACGATTACAGTGAATCCGAGCTTTTCCATATGATCAGAAACTATGGAGAGGATCGTTTCGCACAGAACATCGCGAAGCATATCTGTCAGTATCGTGCGACGAAGCGTATCGAGACGACACTGGAGCTGTCCGAGATCATCTCGGGTGCGATCCCGGCGAAGATTCGTGCCACCGGAGGTCATCCGGCGAAGCGTACCTTCCAGGCGATTCGCATCGAGCTGAATCGTGAGCTCGATGTACTGGAGGACAGCATCGATCACATGATCGATGATCTCGCAGAGGGTGGACGCCTCTGTATCATCACCTTCCACTCCCTCGAGGACCGGATCGTGAAGACGAAGTTCCGCACTGCGGAGAAGCCGTGCATCTGTCCGCCGGAATTTCCGGTATGCGTATGTGGCCGGAAGTCGAAGGGCCGGGTGATCACCCGGAAGCCGATCCTGCCGAGCGCCGAGGAGCTCGAGGAGAACTCGAGATCGAAGAGCGCGAAGCTTCGGATCTTCGAGAAACATACGGAAGGGTAAATACGTTGTGGTCGCCTGCATCAGACGAGCACAGGGAGATATACAGGAAATCAGGAACAGTGCTCCGGAGCAGACGCCGGACCGGGCCGAGGAGGCAGGTCAGCGCAGACGGCGGAGCCTGTATCGACTAGATCAGGAGAGTTTAGAATCCGGAACCGATCCGGAATGGGGGAGAAAAGAGCAGTATGGCCAGAACGAGACAGAGAGCCGTGGTACATGCGCCGCGGACGACAGGGACCTATATAGATGGGAATACGGTCCGTCGCATCCAGCCGAAGCGTCGTCCGAGTCCGGAGGAACTGGAGCGGCGGCAGCAGGCGCGTATGCGGGAGCGGCAGCGTATCCTCGATGAGCGTGAGATGGAGTATCGTGCGCAGCAGGAGCGACTTCGTCATAAGACGGTCGTGGTCGATCGGACCTACCTTGCGGTGCTGATCATCGCCTCTCTCTTTACGCTGGGACTCTGCTTTTCCTATATTCAGATGCAGACCTCGATCAATACGCGGATTTCGTCGATTGAGACGAAGAAGCAGCAGCTGGACAAGCTGAAGTCTGAGAACGACGCGCTTCAGAACAGCATAGATACGTCCGTGAATCTCGATGAGATCTATCGGGTAGCCACGCAGGAGCTCGGCATGGTATATGCCGGCAAGGATCAGACGATTACCTATGATAAGACGGAAAGCGAGTACGTAAGACAATATGAGGACATCCCGAAGTACTGATCAAAACCAGAGACGAAACCGGGGGAAGATCCTTCCCCCGTACATGCAGAGAAAGCTAGCCGTCACACTATGTGTGATCATGCTAGCTTTAATTGCGCTTATCCTGGCGATTTATAATCTGGTAAAAAACAACAGCGAGGAGTACAACAAGATCGTTCTGTCCCAGCGACAGGCATCCTATGATTCCCGTACGATTCCGTTCCGGCGTGGCGACATCATGGACCGGAATGGTACAGTGCTGGCGACCAGCCAGAAGGTATATAACCTGATCATCGACCCGCGTGTCATCTACTCCGGTCAGGATGACCGTTATGTGGATGCGACGATTCAGGCGCTCGTCACCTGCTTCGAGTACGATGAGTCCGAGCTTCGGAAGCTGCTCAGCGAAAAGGCCGACAAGTCCTATGTGAAGTATGCGAAGGGACTGAGCTACGACCAGAAATCCACCTGGGAAGCGTATGTGCAGGAGCAGAATGCCGCCTATGCCAGCAGTGGCTCGAAGGCGCGCATCAAGGGCATCTGGTTCGAGGATGAGTATAAGCGTACCTATCCGTATGATTCCCTCGCCTGCAACATCATCGGCTTCTCGAGTGCTGACGGCTCCAGCGGAACCGGTGGCGTCGAGCAGTACTATAACGATACCCTGATGGGTGTCAACGGCCGGGAGTATGGCTACCTCGACAGCGATACGAAGCTGCAGTCCGTACTGAAGGAGCCGACCGATGGTAATTCCGTCGTGACGACCATCAACACGAACATTCAGATGTCGCTGGAGAAGTATCTCAACAAGTGGCAGACAGAAGATGTGGGCTCGAAGATGGCGGCGGCGATCGTCATGGATCCGAACACCGGCGAGGTGCTCGCGATGGGCTCCACCAATCAGTTTAACTTGAACGATCCGCGTGCGCTGGACAGCTCGGTCTATACCGATGAGTATCTCATGCAGCTCGGCCGCAAGGAGGCCGTCGGCGTATATCGTCGAGAGAATCCGGATGCCGCCGCGATCACAGAGGATGAGGTGTCGAAGTACTATTCGACCGAGGACATCCTGTCCTATGGCCGTCAGGTCGCATGGAACCAGATGTGGCGAAACATCCCGGTATCGGATACCTATGAGCCGGGTTCGGTCGCGAAGAGCATCACGATCGCCGGCGCACTGGAGGAGAAGGCCATCACACCGAACACGACCTTCGACTGCCAGGGCTACATCGAGCTGAACGACGGTATCCATACCTGGCGTATCCGTTGTCATAACCGGAACGGTGATGGCGTGCTCGATGCCACGATGGGCCTCGCGAAGTCCTGTAACGTATACCTCATGAATACCGCGTTCGATGAAGGCGCCGAGAACTTCGTGAAGTACCAGCATATCTTTGGCTTCGGTGAGTATACCGGCATCGACCTGCCGGCAGAGGCCGACACCACGGATCTCGTGTACAATGCAGAAAACATGGGACGTACGGCCCTCGCGACCAACTCCTTCGGCCAGAACTTTAACGTCACCATGATTCAGATGGCGGCTGCGTACTGCAGCATCATCAACGGCGGCAGCTACTACAAGCCACATGTGGTGAAGCAGATCCTGAACGCGAACGGCACCGTCATCGAGGACGTGAAGCCGGAGCTTCTCCGCACCACCTGCTCGAAGTCGACGAGTGACTTCCTGAAGCAGGCCCTCTATACCACGGTAGAAGAGGGGACCGGTAAGAAGGCACAGATCCAGGGCTACCATGTCGGTGGCAAGACCGGTACCGCCGAGAAGCTGCCGCGTTCGGCGAAGAACTACCTCGTTTCCTTTTGCGGCTTCGCGCCGGTGGAGGATCCGCAGCTACTTGTGTACGTCATCGTCGATACGCCGAACCTCGTCGGTGAGGCACAGGCGACGGCCTCCTTCGCGGTGAACATCGAGCGTGAAATCATGAACGACGCGCTGCAGTTCCTGAATATCGCACCATCCGGAGATACCGATCCGGAGGATTCCATCAACGCGCAGCTTCAGCAGAACCCGGAGGGCATCTCCTCTGAGACGATGGGCGCACAGGTAGGCGGTGAGAACGGCGCGGAGGGTGAAACCACGGCCGACGAAACGAGCACCGAAACCGATGCGGATGGCACAGTGATTACGCCGACCACGGCTGCAGCTGTGACCGACGAGTACGTCGAACCGGCGGGCGACGACGCGAGCTTCGCGCTTCCGGAGGCTGTGCCGGGCGAGAACAGCGAAGGCGAAACCGAAACCTCCGCCGAAAATTAATGGGGTCAGCCCCCCTTACGATTTTCTTAAGCAGCGGATGATGTATATATATGGAGTTAGATTATGTATCTTGATTTTGTTGTTTCTATTCTTATGGGCTTTGCACTGGTAGCCCTCGCGATGCCCTTCGCGATCCCGGAGCTTCACAAGCTGAAATTCGGGCAGGAGGTCCGGGACGATGGACCGAAGGCACATCTTAAGAAGCAGGGCACACCAACGATGGGCGGGCTCGTGTTCGTACTGGCCATCGTGATCGTCAGCCTCTTTTATGTCCGCCGCTATCCGAAGATCCTTCCGGTGATGCTTCTCACGGTCGGTTTCGGTATCGTCGGCTTCATCGATGACTTTCTGAAGGTCGTGAAGCATCAGTCCGAGGGCTTCAATCCGAAGCAGAAATTTCTCTGCCAGCTGGTGTTCTGCCTGATTTTCGCACTCTATCTCTATCTCTCACCTGCGTATGATCACCGTATGCAGATTCCATTTACGGAGATTTATCTGGACCTCGGATGGTTCTATGTGCCGGCACTTCTCTTTATCGTGCTCGGTACCGACAACGGCGCGAATTTCACTGATGGTCTCGATGGACTCGCGAGCTCTGTCACGGCCGTGATCGCGCTTTTCCTCGGCTTTGTCAGCCTGTATTTCGGAAAAGCAGATGCACAGCTTGCACCGATTTCCGGTGCGGTTTTCGGCGCACTGATGGGATTTCTGATGTTTAACTGCTACCCTGCAAAGGTCTTTATGGGCGATACCGGATCACTGGCACTCGGCGGCTTCGTCGCTGCTGCGGCCTTCGAGATGGGTATCCCGCTTTTTATTCCGATTTTTGCACTGATTTATCTTGTGGAAGTTCTGTCGGTCATCATCCAGGTGACCTACTTTAAGAAAACCCATGGAAAGCGGATTTTCCGCATGGCGCCGATCCACCATCACTTCGAGCTCGGAGGATGGTCGGAGACGAAGGTGGTGACAGTCTTCACAGTGCTGACAGTGCTCTTATGTCTGGTGGCGAGCCTGGGGATGTAAGAGACAGTAGAACATAACAGGGGGGATTAGATGGATAGTCAGAAGGTGCTCGTGCTCGGCACGGGAAAAAGCGGTATCTGCGCCGCAAAGCAGATTTTACAGCTGGGAGGACAGGTCGTTCTGTTCGATTCTAATGAAAAGCTGGACACCGTGAAGGTGATGAAAAATTTCAGAAAGAGAGATCGGATTTCACTGCTGGTCGGAGAACTGAAGCCGACGGATCTCGTATCCGTAGATCTCGCAGTCATCAGCCCGGGTATCCCGCTCGATAAGCCGTTTGTAAAGCTGATCGATGGGGCGAAGATCCCGATCTGGGGCGAAATCGAACTCGCGTACCAGTCCAGCAAGGGAAAACTGGCAGCCGTGACCGGTACGAACGGTAAGACCACGACGGTTTCACTGATCGGTGAAATCTTTAAAACGACCTATGACGATACGCATATATGTGGAAACATCGGTAATCCCTTTACGTCCGAAGCGCTGGAAACGACGGATGCTTCTGCGACGATCCTCGAGGTGAGCTCCTTCCAGCTCGAGACCATCATGGATTTCCATCCGCATGTATCCTGCATCACGAACATCACCCCGGACCATCTCGACCGTCATAAAACGATGAAGAATTATGTGAAGGTGAAGGAAAGCATCGCGCTGAACCAGACCGAGGAGGATTTCATCGTCCTGAATTATGAAGATCCGGAGCTTCGGAAGTTCGGAAAGCGGAAGACCCTGAAGCCGCAGGTCATCTGGTTCAGCTCTGTGCATGAGCTGAAGGACGGCTTCTACTATAAGAACTTCGAGATTCATCATGCCCATGATGGCGAGGATGAGGTTCTGCTCGATGTACGGGATACGAACCTGCTCGGTGCACATAACTACGAGAACATCATGTGCGCTGTCGCCGTCTCCATGGAGATGGGCGTGCCGATGCAGAAGATCATCTCAGCAGTAAAGAAGTTCAAGCCGGTGGAGCACCGCATCGAGTTCGTGCGTGAGCGCAATGGCGTTCGTTACTATAATGACTCGAAGGGCACCAATCCGGATGCAGCCATCAAGGCGCTGCTGGCGATGCCGGGGCCAGTCGTTCTGATCGGCGGCGGTTATGATAAGGATATCCCTTTCGATGACTGGTGTAAGCTCTTTAAGGGCCGCGTCAAGTACCTCGTTCTGATCGGCCAGACACGGAACATCATCGCCGAGTGTGCGAAGAAGTACGGCTTTACGAATGTCATGTTCGCAGAGGATATGGATGAGGCCGTGAAGGACTGTGCGGCGTATGCGGATGAAGGCGACTATGTCCTTCTGAGCCCGGCCTGCGCATCCTGGGGTATGTTCCCGAACTATGAAGAGCGTGGACGCATCTTTAAGGAGTGCGTAAAGAATCTGTAAAAACGGACAGGAGGAAGGATGGCAGCGAAGAAGAAAAGAAAATATTTTTATGACTACAGCCTTTTGTTTGCCGTCATCTTCATCACCGGCTTCGGTATGATCATGATGTACTCGGCTTCCGGCTACTCGGCGCAGAACCAGATGGATGATGCCATGTACTTTCTCCGGCATCAGGCGGTGTTCGCGGCCTGCGGCCTCGTAGTGATGCTGATCGTGTCGATCATCGATTACCATCTGACCGCGATCTTTTCGAAGGTCCTGTATATCCTGGCCTGGCTGCTGATCGCAGCGACCATGGTCATCGGTGTCGCCTCTCACGGTTCCGCGCGATGGATCCGGCTCGGTGGTGTGCGCTTCCAGCCATCGGAGGTCATGAAAATCGCGGTGATCGTACTACTGTCGTATCTGATTACCCACCATGGATATCAGATCAACAGCTGGAGAACCTGGTGGAAGGTCGCACTGGTCGGCATCGCACCGGGCATCGTGGTCGCGGCGACGAACCTGTCGACCGCCATCATCATTCTCGGCATCACCTTTTTCATGATGTGGATCGCATCGAAGAAGTACTGGCCCTTCGTTCTCTGTGGCGTTGCGGGCGTCTTCGTGTACATCTTCGCCTATCCGATGGCGAAGCTCCTGTCCGCGCTGAACATCCTGCAGGATTATCAGCTGACACGTATCTTCGCATGGAAGGATCCGGCGAGCTACTCGGATGAAACCTTCCAGACCCTGCAGGGCCTGTATGCGATCGGTTCCGGCGGCATCTTCGGAAAGGGCCTCGGTGAGTCCGTACAGAAATTCCTCATGCCGGAGGCACAGAACGATATGATCTTTACGATCATCTGTGAGGAGCTCGGCCTCTTCGGCGCGATCTCACTGATCCTCATTTATGTGTTCATCATCTACCGGCTGTTCGATATCGCACGAAATGCCCGTGACCTCTATGGGTCGATGCTGGTGATCGGAATTCTGTGCCACATCTCGCTGCAGGTCATCCTGAACATCGGCGTCGCGACGAACACCATCCCGAATACCGGCGTTACACTCCCGTTTGTCAGCTATGGCGGTACCTCGCTGATGCTGCTGATGGCAGAGATCGGACTCGCACTGTCGGTTTCACGGCAGATCCGACTGGAAGATCCGATGTAAGTATTCAGAGCTTTGCCCATGGCAAAGCTCTTTTTTTTATGGTAGAGTAAAGAACCGGAAAGAACAGACAGTGTGCGTCGCAAAAACGCAATGAGACAGAACGTAAACAGAAAGAACATATAGAATGACAGATAGAGATTTTTACGGATACGATGACCCGAGGGATCAGAATAAGCGGCATCTGCTTCGCTGGAGCATCGTCGTCCTGCTCCTGCTGATCGCCATCCTGCTCGCCAGTGTACGGATTCAGCGTTTTACGGTGGTGGGGAATACACAGTACAGCAGCGATGAGATCGTCCAGATGATTTTTTCAGATCCATGGGATACGGATACTGCCTGGTGCTTCGTGAAGGATAAAACGCAGCCGCATAAGGAACTCCCGTTTGTGCAGCGTTATGATATCGACTTCGACGGTCCCTTCGCGGTGAACATCACCGTCTATGAGAAAAACGTCGTCGGCTATGTGGATTATATGTCGAGTCATATGTACTTCGATAAGGATGGTATCATCGTAGAGTCCACCGGCAACCGGCTGGAGGGAATCCCGCGCATCAGTGGTCTCAGCTTCGGCTCCATCGTCCTCTACCGGGAGCTGCCGGTAGAGAATAAGGATGTCTTCAATAATATCCTGAACCTGACCGGCGCACTTCGTACCTATGAGATCGACTGTGAGGAGATTCAGTACGATTCACTTCTGAATGCCACACTCCGCATCGGTGACATCAGCGTCCGCCTCGGCAGTAATAAGGACATGGAGATGAAGATCTCGACGCTGCATGATATCCTGCCGCATCTCAGTGGACGGAAGGGGGAGCTGAATCTGTCGGATTATTCAGAGACCTCGGACCATGAGTCCTATATTTTTAAGGAAAAAACGGGCTGATCTCCGCAGGATGGCTCCGCTTCCTGCAGAGTGACGGCTGAAGTTATAAAAAAGTAAGAAATAATGTGAAAATTCCGATAGAGCTCCGCTTATAAGCATGGTAATATTATATGGACTGAGCTATTGCAATCTGATAGCTTTGTTTGTATATTATCTTATTGTGCAGTCATATGCGTATGTGACCGCAGTAAAACAGGTTATCTTATATAATGAATATATATGAGGGATTGAAGGAGGAAGATTATGCTTGAGATTAAGCTTCCTGAGTCAGAGGCAGCTGCAAAGATTATCGTCGTAGGTGTTGGTGGCGCAGGTAACAACGCGGTTAACCGCATGGTGACGGATGGTATCGTGGGCGTCGAGTTCATCGGCATCAATACCGATAAGCAGGCGCTTCAGTACAGCCAGGCACCGACCACGATGCAGATCGGCGAGAAGCTGACGAAGGGACTCGGCTGCGGCGGCCGACCAGAGGTAGGCGCGAAGGCTGCAGAGGAGAGCTCTGAGGATATCACCGCTGCGCTGCAGGGTGCCGATATGGTATTCGTTACCTGTGGTATGGGCGGCGGAACCGGAACCGGTGCAGCACCGGTCATCGCGAAGATCGCGAAGGATATGGGTATCCTTACCGTCGGTGTCGTGACGAAGCCGTTCCGTTTCGAGGCTCGTCAGCGTATGACGAACGCGATCGATGGCATCAAGAAGCTGAAGGAGTCCGTAGACACCCTGATCGTCATCCCGAACGACCGTCTGCTTGAGATCGTAGATCGCAGAACCACGATGCCGGATGCACTGAAGAAGGCCGATGAGGTTCTCCAGCAGGCTGTACAGGGCATCACGGATCTGATCAATGTTCCAGGCCTCATCAATCTCGACTTCGCGGATGTGTCTTCTGTCATGAAGGATAAGGGTGTGGCGCATGTCGGTATCGGCGCAGCCAAGGGTGACGAGAAGGCGACCGAGGCGGTGAAGATGGCGATCTCCAGCCCGCTTCTCGAGACCACCATCGAGGGCGCTACAGATGTGATCATCAACATCTCCGGAGATATCTCCCTCGTAGAGGCAAACGAAGCCGCTTCTTATGTAGAGGAGCTGGCAGGTGAGAATGCAAACATCATCTTCGGCGCGATGTATGACGAGAATGCCCAGGATGAGTGTAAGATCACGGTCATCGCAACCGGTATCGAGGATTCCGCGGCGACCAGCTCTGCATTTGATACGCTGAAGAAGCCGGCGCAGCCGAAGGCATCCACACCAGCAGCGCAGGCAGCAGAGCCTGCAGCGAGACCGACCGTGCCGAGCTTTCTGAACGGAAACACCAGCTTCCAGCCGCAGCTTCGTCCGACGACGCCGGTGACGACAGCACCACAGGAGCAGCCGCTTACGCAGGGCGCAGCACAGGTACAGCCACAGCAGCCGACCTTCCGTCCGCAGCAGAATAAGGAAATGTCCATCAACATTCCGGACTTCCTGAGAAACAGAAAGTAATCACTTCATCCCTGAAGATAGAAATGAGAGGCTATGTCTTTACGGCATAGCCTTTTTCGTGCTATGATGATGGACGATTTTGTGTGTTTTTTTAGATTATTGAGGATAGAATGGCAAGTTTAAAAGAAGAAATCGAGAAGAGACGTACGTTTGCGATTATTTCTCACCCGGATGCCGGTAAGACGACACTGACGGAGAAGTTCCTTCTGTATGGAGGCGCGATCAATCTCGCAGGTACTGTCAAGGGGCGGAAGGCAACCAAGCATGCGGTTTCCGACTGGATGGAGATCGAGAAGCAGAGAGGTATCTCGGTTACCTCCTCTGTGCTTCAGTTTAATTATGAAGGAAAGTGCATTAACATCCTGGATACACCGGGACACCAGGACTTCTCGGAGGATACCTACCGGACCCTCATGGCAGCCGACAGTGCGGTCATGGTCATCGATGGTGCGAAGGGTGTCGAGCCGCAGACCATCAAGCTGTTTAAGGTTTGTGTGATGCGTCATATCCCGATTTTCACCTTCGTCAACAAGTTTGACCGTGAGGCCCGGGATCCATACGAGCTGCTCGATGAGATCGAGAACGTCCTTGGTATCCATACCTGCCCGATCAACTGGCCGATCGGCTGCGGGCGTAACTTTAAGGGCGTCTATGACCGTGAGACCGAGATGGTGGAGCTCTTCACGGCAAACGCCGGCGGCACGAAGGCTGTGGCCGAGCAGGATGTATCGGTGCATGATCCGGGTCTCAGAGATATGGTCGGCTTCGAGTATTATGATAAGCTGCAGGAGGACCTGGAGCTTCTCGATGGTGCCTCTGACGAGTATGATCAGGAGCGTGTCGATCGCGGCGACCTGACACCGGTCTTCTTCGGATCGGCCCTTACCAACTTCGGCGTGCGGACCTTCCTGGAGCACTTCCTGAAGATGACGCTGCCGCCACTTCCGAGAAACAGTGACCAGGGCATCATCAGTCCGGTGGACGAGGCATTTTCTGCCTTCGTGTTTAAGATCCAGGCGAACATGGATCCGAAGCATCGTGATCGTGTTGCGTTCATGCGTATCTGCTCCGGTGAGTTCGATGCCGGCATGGAAGTCAACCACGTGCAGACCGGTCGTAAGGTGAAGCTGAGTCAGCCGACCCAGATGATGGCGGATGAGCGTAAGATCGTGGAGAAGGCCTATGCGGGCGATATCATCGGTATCTTCGACCCGGGCATCTTCTCCATCGGTGATACACTGGAGCTTTCGAATAAGAAGTTCCGCTATGAGGGGATCCCGACCTTCGCGCCGGAGCACTTCGCACGTGTGCGTCAGGTGGACACCATGAAGCGGAAGCAGTTCGTGAAGGGTATCTCGCAGATTGCACAGGAAGGTGCGATCCAGATCTTCCAGGAGTACAACTCCGGTATGGAAGAGATCATCGTCGGCGTCGTCGGCGTTCTCCAGTTCGAGGTGCTGAGCTTCCGTCTGAAGAACGAGTACAACGTGGAGATCAAGCTCGATCAGCTGCCATACGGTTATATCCGCTGGGTGGAAAACTACACCGAGGTCGACATCGATCATATCCAGGGAACCTCCGACATGAAGATCGTAAAGGATCTGAAGGATCGCCCGCTGCTGCTGTTTGCGCACGAGTGGTCCGTCGGTATGGTACTCGAGCGGAATAAGGAACTGAAGCTGACGGAGTTCAGTCGGAACTGAGGCGGTTTCTACGATTAAAACGAAAGCCGGCGGCTGCGCTTGCAGGCTTCCGATGAAAAAACTGTCATCTGACAGGGGTTATCATGGTTGAAAGGACAGACTGTTATGAATGAGAAAGTAAATAAGTGGATCGAAGAGCACATCGATGAGTATACCCAGGATCTGATCGATTTCTGCTCGATCAATTCTGTAAAGAGCGCATATGAGGAAGGAAAGCCGTATGGCGATGGTTCCTTCGATGCGCTGAATTTCGGTATCGATCTGGCGGCGAAGTACGGCTTCCCTGTACAGAGCTACGGCGGCTATGTAGGTGCAGCCGACTTCGATGCTTCTCTTCCGAGATGTCTCGATATGCTGGCGCATACCGATGTCGTGCCGGCAGGCGAGGGCTGGACGGTGACCGAGCCGTTTAAGCCGATCGTGAAGGATGGCCGTATCTATGGCCGTGGCACCTCTGATGATAAGGGACCGCTTCTCTGTGCACTGTATGCGATGCGTGCACTGAAGGAGACCGGTGTCGAGCTGAAGAAGGGCGTTCGTCTCATCATGGGTGCGGACGAGGAGACCGGCTCCGGTACCGATATCGCGAAGTACTATGCGACCGAGCCGGAGGCAGAGATGACTTTCTCTCCGGATGCCGAGTTCCCGCTCATCAACATCGAGAAGGGCCAGTTCCGTGGCACGATTTCGAAGACGGTAGAGGAGTCGACCGCACTTCCACGTCTCGTTTCACTCGAGGCAGGTCTCGCTCTGAACGCTGTTCCACAGAAGGCGACCCTTCGCTTCGAGGGTCTCGATATGAACCTCGCAGAGGCACCGATGAACGAGGTCAGCGAGCTCTGCGGTGTAGAGTGCACGCAGACCGGCGTGGATGAAATCACCATCGTCGGTGTATCTGCACATGCGTCTACACCGGAGGGTGGTAAGAACGCAGGTCTCGCTGCGATGATCCTCGCGACGAAGCTGCCGCTCGCTGCATGTGCACAGATCGATGCGGTGAAGGCCATGCTGGAGATCTTCCCATGGGCGGAGACCGACGGTGCGCATCTCGGTATCAAGATGGAGGATGCGGAGTCTCATGCACTGACCTGTACACCGGACCTCTATCATGTGGATCCGTGCTATATCGAGGTGAAGTTCGACAGCCGTACACCGGTGATGGCAACGAAGGAAAACTGCCAGGATGCAGCGGAGAAGACGGCGCATGACCATGGCTTCGATTTCGAGACACCGGGTATGATTCCACCACACAGAGTGGCTGCAGACAGTGCGTTCGTTCAGAAGCTGCTTCATGCTTATGAGCATGTGACCGGCCTCAAGGGTGAGGCGATGGCCATCGGCGGTGGCACCTACGTTCATGACATCAAGAACGGTGTGGCTTTCGGCGCTGTTCTTCCTGGCATCGACACGCACATGCATGGTGCGGATGAGTTCTTCGATCTCGAGAACATCGTGCTGGCCACCAAGGTATATGCAGAAGCCATCATCGAGCTCTGCTCATAATATATAAAGAAGCATCGAGAATTGAGTCCGCTATAGGCACACCCTATAGCGGACTATTGTTATAATGTATTTGCTTTTGGGTTATAGAAGTCGTAAACTGTGGACATTAAAAAGAGGCGGCGAGTGAAAGACGTCGAACCCGCGGCCTCGGGAGGATGTAGTATGGCAAAGGGTGATAAGATCATCCGGATGGTGAATATGGGCAAGACCTTCCACACCTCGAGTGGGGACGTGACTGCGCTCGATGACATCAATCTGGACATTCTGGAGGGTACGGTACAGGGCATCATCGGTCTCTCCGGCGCGGGCAAGTCAACACTGGTCCGTTGTATCAATTATCTGGAGGTCCCGACGAGCGGACAGGTTCTCTTCGAGGGGAAGTCCCTCGGGGATATGAGCGATCGGGAGGTCCGGGAGGCGCGTCGCAAGATGGGCATGATCTTCCAGCAGTTCAACCTGCTGGACCAGCGGAACCTTCTTCGGAATGTTACGTTTCCACTGGAGATCGCAGGGGTCGAGAAGAAAAAGGCACAGGAGCGGGCGATGGAGCTGCTGAAGCTCGTCGGCCTCGAGGACAGGGTGAAGAACTATCCGTCCCAGCTGTCAGGTGGACAGAAGCAGCGTGTGGCGATCGCCCGGGCGCTCGCGACGAATCCGAAGGTACTCCTCTGTGATGAGGCGACCTCGGCGCTGGATCCGAAGACCACGAAGCAGATCCTCGATCTTCTGAGGAGAATCAACCAGGAGATGGGCGTCACGGTCATCGTCATCACGCATCAGATGTCTGTCATCGAAGCCATCTGTGATAGTGTCGCCATCATTGACCATAGTCACATCGCGGAAAGCGGTCCGGTATCGGAGGTCTTCAGTAACCCGAAGACAGAGATCGGACGCCGTCTGATTCTCGGGGATGGCAATGCAAATGCGATCCAGCCGATGAGCTTCGGTGACAGTCAGAATCCGAAGATCCGTATCATCTTCGACGGACAGAAGGCACATCGCCCGATCATCTCGGACATCGTACTGAGCTGCAACGCGCCGGTCAATATCCTCTTCGCCAACACGAAGGAGGTAGAGGGAAAGGCGGTCGGCCAGATGGTCGTCGAGCTTCCGGACAGTGTGGAGGAGGCAGAACGCATCACCCACTATCTGAGAACGAACGATATCCGCTTTGAGGAGGTGAAGTAAGATGGATGCAACATCGATTTCCATGTATCTGAAGGAAACCTGGGCCACCATATATATGACCCTGATCTCGAGCAGCATCTCGTACCTGATCGGTATCCCGCTGGGCGTGATCCTGGTGGTGACGGATAAGGATGGCATCCATCCGATGGCACCGGTCCATACGGTGCTCGGCATGCTCATCAACATCTTCCGCTCGATTCCGTTCCTGATCCTGCTGGTTATGGTGCTTCCGCTGACGAAGATGATCGTCGGCACGACACTGGGACCGAAGGCCATCATTCCACCGCTGATCATCGCATCGGCACCGTACATCGGGCGTATGGTGGAGTCGAGTCTGAAGGAGGTCGGGGCCGGCGTCATCGAGGCAGCGAAGTCCATGGGTGCGACGAACACGCAGATCATCTTTAAGGTGCTGCTTCCGGAGGCGAAGCCGAGTCTTCTCGTCGGTGCGGCCATCTGTATCACGACGATCCTCAGCTACTCAGCGATGGCCGGCTTCGTCGGTGGCGGCGGACTCGGTGCGATCGCACTGAACTATGGCTACTATCGTTATCAGACCGACATCATGCTGATCGCGGTCGCGGTACTGGTGATCCTCGTACAGATCATTCAGGAATTCTGGATGCGTTTAAGTGCGAAAACCGATAAGCGCGCCAGAAATTAAAAACTGTATATTCTGCGGTTTCTCCGGTTCCTGTGCAGGACATCTCAGGAAGACATCGAAGAAAGCAGGGCAGTGGGGAAGCGGAAACGGCTTCGTCCTGTCGGAGAAATCCCGCTGGATATAAATCAAGATGCATGACGCATCAGAGAACCGGCGATAGGGCCGGTGAGGAGGAAAAATTATGAAGAAGAACATCACACTTGCACTTGCTGCTGTTCTCGCTGCTGCATCCCTTGCAGCCTGCGGTTCATCCAGCACACCAGAGGCAACCACTGCAGCTGCGACGACCGCTGCTGCCACCGAGACTGCTACCGAAGCTGCGACAGAGGCTGCTGCGGAGACGACTGCCGCTGCAGCAGAGGCATCCGATGCCATCGAGCCGCTCGCTGAGCCGGTCGACATCAAGATCGGTGCGACACCAAGCCCGCACGCAGAGATCCTCGAGGCAGCGAAGGATGACCTTGCAGCCGCTGGTGTAAACATCGAGATCGTCACCTATAACGACTATGTACAGCCGAACCTCGCGACCGAGCAGGGTGAGATCCAGGCAAGCTACTTCCAGCACCAGCCATACCTCGATGATTTCAATGCTGAGAATAAGACCAGCCTCGTATCCGTGGGCAAGATCCACTATGAGCCGTTCGGTATCTACGCCGGCAAGTCTTCTGATCTCGCAAACATCGCCGATGGTGCACAGATCGCCGTTCCGAACGATACCACCAACGAGGCACGTGCCCTTCTCCTCCTGCAGGATAACGGTATCATCACCCTGAAGGAGGGTGCTGGTCTCAAGGCCACCAAGCAGGATATCGTCGAGAATCCGCATAATGTAGAGCTCCTCGAGGTAGAGGCTGCACAGATTCCGAGATCGGTCGATTCTGTAGATTTCGCCTGCATGAACGGTAACTACGCGATCGAAGCCGGCTTCAAGCCATCGGATGCACTGGTTCAGGAGGACCCGAACTCCGAGGCTGCACAGACCTATGGTAACATCGTCGCTGTGGCAGAGAAGGATAAGGATGCTGACTGGGCGAAGAAGCTCGTCGAGGTTCTTCAGTCGAAGAAGGTTACCGACTTCATCAACGAGAAGTATGAGGGCGGTGTCATCCCTCTTCAGTAAATCTGAAAAAAGCATAGCAGAGAAGGCCATCGGTGCAGCGCTCGCCTGCACGGCCGGAAGCAGAAAAGAAACAGGCTTCGGAGAGATACTCCGGGCCTGTTTTTGCGTGCGCTCGACGGACCGCGCGGGTTCGTGAAGCAGACGGATATAAAAAAGAGGATGGAAAGGACGGGTGCCATAACTTTTGCATTTGACCCTTCCTATTTTGCTCCTGTCGTAGTATAGTAGACTCTGCACACAAGATATAGTATATGAGCGGTAGCATAAAAACCATATTTTGTAAACCGTTAACTATAAAAAAGAAAAATCCGCCTGGCGGAGTAAAACGGAAAAGGGAGAATGCCATGGGAACACAGGAAAAGGACCTCGCATCGAGGCAGAACGTCATCAAGCGAAATGGTAAGGAGGTAAACTTCGATATCTCGAAGATCGCGAATGCGATCCGGAAGGCGAACAAGGAGGTCGAGCCGATCTACCAGATGAACGAGTACCAGATCGATGGCATCGCGGAAAACGTAGCGGGCCAGTGTGCGAAGCTGGAGCGTGCGGTTTCCGTCGAGGAAATCCAGGATATGGTCGAGACCGGCATCATGGAGATGCGTGGCTATGAGGTCGCACAGAAGTATGTGCGTTATCGCTACACCCGTGAGCTGGCGCGTAAGGCGAACACCACCGATGAAGAGATCCTGTCCCTTCTCGATCAGTCAAACGAGGAGGCGAAGCAGGAAAACTCGAATAAGAATCCGGTGATCAACTCCACACAGCGTGACTACATGGCCGGCTATGTATCGAGAGACCTCACCAACCGTGTGCTTCTCCCGGAGGAGATCACGAAGGCCCACCGCGAGGGCATCATCCACTTCCATGATTCCGATTACTTCGCACAGCGTGAGCACAACTGTGATCTCGTGAATCTCGAGGATATGCTGCAGAACGGTACCGTGATCTCCGGCACCATGATCGAGAAGCCGCACAGCTTCTATACGGCCTGCAACATCACGACACAGATCATCGCGCAGGTGGCATCGAACCAGTATGGCGGACAGTCCTTCACCCTCAGCCATCTGGCGCCGTTTGTGGATGTATCCCGTCAGAAGATCACAGGCCGCGTGCTGGAGGAAAACGCAGAGGCCGGCGTGGTCATGACCGACGAGCAGATACGGAAGGTCGTGGAGAAGCGTCTGGAGGAGGAGGTCGTACGTGGTGTACAGACCATCCAGTATCAGATGATCACCCTCATGACCTGTAACGGTCAGGCACCGTTCGTTACGATGTTCATGTACCTCGATGAGGTGCCGGCGGGGCAGACCCGTGATGACCTCGCGATGGTCATCGAGGAGGTGCTGAAGCAGCGCATGCAGGGCGTCAAGAA
>CABTMH010000122.1 GCA_902485915.1 uncultured Oribacterium sp.
ACACGACACTGACGGAGCGTTTCGTCGAGATGGGCATCGATGAGCTGAGTGTCGCACCATCCATGGTGCTCAGCGTGCGCAGTAAGATTTGTGAGATGGCGTAACGACGTTCCTGACACGAAAAACAGAAGATCAATAAACGAAGCGAAGGGGCAACCACACGAGATGTGTCGGTGCCCCTTCTGAACTTTATGGAGATAAAACTGTGATTGTGTCTGCGCTGCTTCTGGCTGAAGCGTCTTTCTTTAGTGGATCGAAGCTCAGTTCGACTTGATCTTCTCATCCATGACCGTGGAGTCGTTCGTGGAAACGACGTAGGTGACGCGATCACAGCGGACCGTCGTCAGTGAGTAGTGGATCGGCTTATCATCCTGATCATAGCTGATTTTATGAATCGAGAACAGTGGGTCGCCGACGTTGCACTTCAGGATATCCGCGCTGTGGCTCTGCGCAGCCTTTCCGTCGATTTCGAGGACGGAATGCTTCGGACGGATATGATAGCACTCATCCATCACCTGGTAGAACGAGCGATCCTTCGAAAGTGTCGTGATGAAGTCCGGGAAGCGGGCATCCTCGATGTAGATCTTATCGATCGCGATCGGTTCGTCATCCTGCCAGACCAGACGCTCGATGTAGACGACCTTCGTCCCCATCGGAACCATCAGCTTCTCTGCGATATCCTCATCTGCGTACAGAAACGATGCCTGGATGATATCGTGTCTGGACGCGTGTCCACGGCTCGACAGACTCTCCTTGAAGCCGCGGGTCCTGTTCACATATAGCTTGTCTTTCTTGAAATTGATGAAGGTGCCCTTTCCCTGGACCTTATTCACATATCCCTCATCGGATAAATTCTGTATCGCCTTTCGAATCGTGATTTTACTCACATTATACTGGGCACTCAGCTCGTTCTCCGTCGGAAGCTTATCTCCCGGCATGTACTGCTTCGACAGGATACGGTTTTTAATATCCGCCTCCACCTGCAGGTACAACGGCTTGCTGCTATCCATGATCATCATTGTTTCCCTCTCCCCTTCGCATCATCGATGATATAATTTACATGCCATATCATCATATCATAACATATAATCACTCGGCTTTACCAGCCCTCTTGAGGGAAATTAATGGGGCTGACCCCGCCTGAACTGTTACCATGAAGTAGAAAACCTATGTGGCATCTGATCGACATGATGATGTTTTTTACGGCTTCGGTGGGCTCTGCGGGTTCAGCATGACGGAGGCGTAGAAGATGCCGTCACGCCACTCGAAGCGGGCGTCGCCGTCATAGCGCTGGGCGATGTAGCGGATCGAGACGGTGCCGACGCCGTGGCCCTCGTGCTTCGTGGAGACGAGCTCGCCGTCGTCCCAGATCGGCTTCCGGCTGCAGGTGTTGTCGACCACGATGGAGAGGCAGGCGTCGCCGTTCTGCTTCACGATCACGCGGATGGCCTGGTCAGAACGGACATCCGTGGCCGCGGTCACGCCGATGCGCGGATCGATCGCCGTGCCTCCGGCAGAGGCAGCGATGCTGCCAGGTTCAGCCGGAACAGTATGCGGTTCAGTGACGAGTCCGCTGGCATTGGCGTCGGCAGAAGCAGCGCCCGACGATGCGCCACGGCTCAGCTCGGTCTTACAGGCGTCGACGGCGTTCTCGAGGAGATTTCCGAGGAGAACACAGAGGACCGGGTCCGGAATCAGAAGCTGCTCCGGGAGCTGTACACGGGCGGAGAATCGGATCCCGGCGGCTTCTGCATGCCCCGCGTAGTAAGCGACGACCGCGTTCACGGTCGGGTTGTTGCTGTAGGTTTTCGACGGCGTATCCGTGTGCTCTGCAGCGTACTCGGCGAGGTAGGCCTGGATCCCATGGAGGTCATCCCGGTCCGCCATGTCCTGAAGCACCATGCGATGATGGCGGAAATCGTGGCGGGCGCGCCGGGTCTCCGCGATGCGCGTCTTCAGCATCTCGAACTGCTCCGTCTGGACGCGCAGGAGATTTTCCATGGTCTTGTTTCGCTCGCTCGTGATGATCTGCTCCTGCAGATTCTTCATAAAGAGGATCAGCAGATGACTCAGCATGAACATACAGAGCAGTAGCAGGATACGGGCGAGCAGCGCGAGACTGCTGATATGGCCCTCCCGGATCGTGCCGGTGAGCAGCAGGATCATCGTCGTCGCGACGAACGGAAGCAGCCACGCCGTCATCCAGAAGTCATGGAGCCCGACGGACATCAGCGTCTTCAGGATCTCGTGCAGAAAGGTAGACATCGGAATCAGGGTGCTGAGCATCATGATGAGTGTCACGAGGCCGGCCTGCCAGCTGTAAAAATCGAGGTTGATGTTGTTTTCGCAGAGGAAAAAGGTTGCGGCGCGGATCGCCAGCAGATAGTCGACTATAAACACAAAATGGAAAAGGATGATCCATTTATCTGTCCGGAACATCAGCATCATCAGCACGAGACCCGACGGAGCAGAGAGATACTGCGCGTATACCGCAGAGAGGCCGAGCTTCACCAGAAGCCCGAAGAGGCATAGATAGCCGCACTCATAGAGGGCCATGAGGAGAAGTGTGCGCCGCTTCGAAAAGCGGAGACTGTCCTGCGCCGGCAGGTACCCTACAAAAAGGAACGGAAACGTATTCAGTGCTTCGTTGATGATCAGTTCGGTCATAGCGCCTGCCCTTCTCTTAGTGTTTTAAAGGTATAGTCGAGGTACCGCTCACGTACATCGCTGTACTTCAGTCGGCTGATCGCGATGGTGGCGCCGCACTTCATGTCGAAACAGTCGCTCTGCAGCTTATGCACATCCTCGAAGTTCACGAGGACGCCCTTCATGCAGTCGCAGAACCAGTCGAACGGAAGCAGCAGCTGCTGAAACTCCTTCTGGCTCAGATTCACCTCCATCGTCCCGCCGTCCTTCATGTACACCATGATCCGACGGCTCGCGTACTCCGTGTAGGCGATGTTATGCAGAAACAGCCGCACATTCTTCCCCTGTGACGGCACCATCACATAGCGGTCGCGCTCGATGCGGTCCATGTTGCAGCGGTCCAGCGCCCGCGAGACCTGCTCCTCATTCACCGGTTTCAGCAGATAGTAGGTCGCATTCACGTCGTAGCTGTCGATGGCGAAATCCGGCGACGTCGTCACGAAGAGAAGACTGCAGTTCGTATCCTGTTCCCGGATCCGCCGCGCCGTCTCCATGCCGGTCATACCGCTCATATAGATGTCGAGAAAGATGATATCGTAGCGTGCCGGCTCGAAGTGCTCGAGGAACGCCTCCCCGCTCGCAAACAGATCCGTCTGATCACAGAACAGTCCATGCGTCGACAGGTAGTGCGCGACCAGGCCCGAAAGACGCTCCGCCTCGCCCTTGATATCATCTACAATCGCGATCTTCATGCCGCTCCCCCTTCTGATCAGGTCAATGCAGTCGACCTGCACGATCGTGGCTTTCGCTGCAGTTCTCTGCACCACGACCGTGCGATCTCTGATCACATTATACCCCTCCCGGAAGGAAATCGGCATCTTAAATAAATTATAGTCCATCCCCGGAAAAACGATAGTACATCTTGTGTCCGCATAACTACATCTTGTGATGGGGCGTTACTGTTCGCTCGTGTACGGAGCAGGCGGGGGGGCGTGTCGGGACGCCACTAGCTGTCGACATGGGACAGACATCGAAATGCTTTACGGTCTTCCGTCCTTGCTACCGGCTGCCCGACACAGCCTCACTGCCTGAATCCAGTTGACGGGTGAACAGTAACGCCGGATCAACTGGATACGCCAGTTGATCATCGCCATCTTGCCTGTAAAAGTACCAGCTGGTAAAATGGTGTCAGCGATATCGGATGGGCAGGCTGTTCCAGTCCGATCGTTTATTTATATCATCATGGAGGAGGTGCTACATGAACGTGAAGAAATATAAGAGAGTTTTTACAGTGGTGATCGATTCACTGGGTGCTGGAGCGATGCCGGATGCCGCAGCGTTCGGCGATGCGGGCACAGATACGCTGGGCCATATCGCGGCGAGTGTGGATGGGCTGAAGATCCCGAATCTGCAGAAGCTGGGTATCGCAAACATGAAGAGCCTGAGCGGTGTGGCTCCGGTCGAGAAGCCGCTTGCGCATTATGGTATCCTGAGAGAAGCAAGTAATGGTAAGGATACGATGACCGGCCACTGGGAGATGATGGGACTTCATATCACTACGCCGTTCAAGACATTTACCGAGCACGGCTTCCCGAAGGAGCTGATCGATGAGCTCTCCCGGAGAACCGGACGTGTCATCATCGGAAACAAGAGTGCCAGCGGTACGGAGATCCTCGATGAGCTCGGCGAGGAGGAGATCGCGACGGGGCACATGATCGTCTACACATCGGCGGACTCCGTGCTGCAGATCTGTGGTAACGAAGAGACCTTCGGGCTCGACGAGCTGTACCGCTGCTGTGAGATCGCCCGTGAGATCACGATGAAGGATGAGTGGAAGGTCGGCCGTGTGATCGCCCGCCCATATGTGGGAAAGAAGAAGGGCGAGTTCAAGCGGACCAGCAATCGTCATGACTATGCGCTGAAGCCATATGGCAGAACGGCGCTCGATGTACTGAAGGACGCAGGGCTCAGCGTGATTTCCGTCGGTAAGATCTACGATATCTTCGATGGCGAGGGCCTGACCGAATCAAATAAGTCGAAGAGCTCCGTTCATGGCATGGAGCAGACGATCGAGATCGCGAAGAGAGATTTCGAAGGTCTCTGCTTCGTAAACCTCGTCGATTTCGATGCACTCTGGGGCCACAGAAGAAACGTCGTCGGATACGCAGAAGAGCTGGAGCGCTTCGATGTGAAGCTCGGCGAGCTGCTTCAGGAACTGAAGGACGATGATCTCCTGATCATCACTGCAGACCATGGTAACGATCCGACCTATACTGGTACGGATCATACGAGAGAAAAAGTACCGTTCCTCGCGTACTCGCCATCCATGAAGGATGCAGGTGCGCTCGAAGAAGCCGACACCTTCGCTGTCATCGGCGCGACCATCACGGATAACTTCGGGCTTTCGATGCCGGAAGATACGATCGGACACTCGATCCTCGATAAACTGAATTAGTGAATATAGTGGCAGCGCCATCCGTCGATGGCGCTCCAATCATCGGCTGGATGACACTGGGCGGGACGCCTGTATGTTCACATGCCTATACGAATGAAAGAAAGGTAAAAGTAAATGAACACCACTGATGTATTAAACATCGTTGATCACACATTATTAACCCAGACCGCAACCTGGGCAGACATAAAGACCATCCTCGATGATGGCATCAAGTACCATTGCGCGTCGGCGTGCATCCCGGCAGCGTACGTAAAGCAGGCCGCAGAGTATGTAGACGGCAAGCTCCCGATCTGTACCGTGATCGGCTTCCCGAACGGCTACAGCACGACCGCGACGAAGGTCTTCGAGGCGAAGGACGCCATCGCGAACGGGGCGGCGGAGATCGATATGGTCATCAACATTGGCTTCCTGAAAGATGGACGCTACGACGAAGTGGAGGATGAGATCCGCCAGATCCACGAGGCCTGCGACGGGCACATCCTGAAGGTCATCATCGAGACCTGCCTCCTCACCGAGGAAGAGAAGATCCGGATGTGCGAGATCGTGACGAAGGCGGGCGCGGAGTTCATCAAGACCTCCACCGGCTTCTCCACTGCAGGCGCAACCTTCGACGACGTGAAGCTCATGCATGAGCACGTCGGCCCGGGCGTGAAGGTGAAGGCCGCCGGCGGCATCAGCTCCTTCGACGACGCAGAGAAGTTCATGAGCCTCGGTGCGGATCGCCTCGGCACCAGCCGCCTCGTGAAGATCATGAAGAACACAGATAACGGTGCTGGATATTAAACATGCGCTCAAAAAATGCTATCATGTACATAGGAAAAGTATCCGATAGATAAATATCCTTTCATTTGAAAATCGGCAGGCCCCTCACACATGGCCTGCCGATTTTCTTTATTCATCCACGACGTATATTTGTCTTGTTTACTCTGCCGGAACGAAAATTGAGACGGAAAGATTTCTCCCTGAATGCGCCTCTTTCTCCCAAAATGCATGTGAATTTGGGAGAAAGAGATGAGCTTACCCTTGAAAAACGGATTTTCCCTTAAAATCCATATAAAAATAAGGGAAAGATACGCTGACGAGTGTTATTCTACCGCCATCATCTTGCAGGCGGTGACGTAGCCGTCCGCATCCGTCGCACTTACGCTCATATAGTTGTAGTCGATATGGCGGGCGAGGAAGTCAGAGATCGACATGACGTCATCGTAGTTATCGCCCGGACCGACATAATAGCTTACGGTTACGACGCAGTTCTTCGCGAAGCGGGCGTTCGTGATGATGCTGCACTCGATCGGTTCCCAGAGCCCTGGAGCACTGCCCTCATGATGGATCGGAAGGTATGCATCCGCTGCATAGCATGGGCCGTAATCGGTCAGTTCACTGATATACGCGTCCTTCACCTCTGCGAAGTTGTAGTACGGAACACCATCCGGCAGGTAGTAACAGAGCTTTCCGTTTGCCATATGGATCGCATACGGCGGCATCCGCACCGGGTAGATCATATCGCTCGTATACCATGAAGCGCCGGCGCAGTACGCATAATAGTTTGCGATACCGTTTTCATCGATGTTGATGCACAGGGTTTCGCCATCCCCGTTCAGAGTGAGCATCGTCTGCTTCGACATCATGCCGTTCGCATCGAAGTGATAGAGCTCCGCCTGCTGGTCGTGATTCTCATCGAGCCACAGCCAGCAGTTCTTCGCGAAATCTCCATCATCTGTCATGTAGGTCCAGTCCTGGCCCAGCGGAATCCACTGCCCCGCCATGGCGGCCATCGGACTCACCATCATACCGGCGAGCAGTGCCGCAAAAAACTTCATTTTCAGTTTCATAAAAGCCTCCTTCCTGAGCGCACGCTCATATTCACGAACATGGTTTATCTATTACAAATGTACCATATTTTCTGGCAAGGGTAAAACGAAATCGGCGATTCGGATGCACATAGCTCCATGCAGGATGAATTTTTATCGCGACATGAACGTGTCCGCTTTTTCGCTGACGATCAGCTCGAAGTGCCGGCGTTTCGTTGTGAGTATGCCTTCCTTCTGCAGCTTCGAGAGTTCTACGGACATGGCGGCGCGATCCACGCAGAGATAGTCCGCGAGCTGCTGCCGGTCGAAGGGGATGTCAAAGGAAAGCGATGCCTGTCGGACGGATTCGGTGGAGAGGTAGGACAGGAGTTTCTCCCGGGTAGAGCGCTTGCTGACATGCGTGACCTTATCGTTGAAGGCCAGAAGACGATTCGCCAGCACGCTGACCAGATTTCGAATCAGCTTCTGATGATGAGTGCAGGCAGTCGGGCAGCTCTGCAAAAGGCGCTTCATATTCAGAAAGAGAAGCGCACAATCGTCCTCGGCGACAGCATTGACGTTCAGAACCGTGCCGGACGTCGCCGCATAGGGCTCCCCGAAAAAGTCTCCCGCCGTGCACTTCGAGAGGATATTCCGGTGCCCCCAGAGGTCCTCCTGGAGGATGAGCACCGAGCCGGACAGCACGAGGCCCATGACCTCGGTCGTGTCGCCCGCGTGCAGGATATACGCGCCCCGCGGCCGCATGACCGTGGATGCCTGCACACAGTGAAGAATCGACAGGATCTCATCATCTCGCATGCCGTTAAAAAACGGACAGCTTCGTAATATCGGTAAATATTTCTGCATCGCCCCTCCAATTTGTTTGAAATCAAACATACAACTCTACTTAAATATACTATGATCGAGCCACAAACGCAAAATCATCTTCGATGTCGGGCCAATGCCTCCATCGGGATGAAGGAAATCTGGTTTACATAGGACGGAGGATAGCGAGATGATACGAAAGCTTATTCATATCGATGAGGATAGATGCAACGGCTGTGGAATCTGTGCCAGCGCCTGCCATGAGGGGGCGATCGGCATCGTGGATGGAAAAGCGAAGCTCCTGAGGGACGATTACTGTGACGGTATGGGCGACTGCCTGCCGACCTGCCCGACGGGCGCGATCAGCTTCGAGGAGCGCGAGGCCGCGGCGTACGATGAGGCGGCCGTGCAGGAAAACAAGAAGAAAAAGGAACTGCAGGAAAAGATGAAGCATATGCACGAGGGCGGTTGCCCGGGCTCCAGAGTCCGCATGCTGCGGCCTGCGGAGGAGACGACCGCGGCGACGACTACGAGCCACATCTGTGCAGGATCGCAGCTTCGTAACTGGCCGGTACAGATCAAGCTGGCACCGGTGAATGCGCCGTACTTCGATGGTGCGAAGCTGCTGATCGCCGCAGACTGTACCGCGTATGCCTACGCAGACTTCCACCAGGAATTTATCCGCGGCAAGGTCGCACTGGTGGGCTGTCCGAAGCTCGATGATGTCGATTACAGCGAGAAGCTGACAGAGATTATCCGGAACAACGACATCCAGAGCGTCACCATCGTCCGTATGGAGGTGCCGTGCTGCGGCGGTCTCGAGATGGCTGCGAAGAAGGCGCTGCAGGCCAGTGGCAAGTTCATCCCATGGCAGGTGGTCACCATCAGCATCGACGGCATGATTCTGGACTGACCGAGGTATCGCATGACAGCTGAAGAAACAAAACGGATTTTCCCTTGAAATCCATATTAAAATAAGGGAAAGATACGATGCCGCCGTTATTCTACCTCCATCATCTTGCAGGCAGTGACGTAGCCGTCCGCATCCGTCGACACTTATTCCATCGAAAAATGCAACTATATAGCACATATTCCATCTAAAAACGCACTATATCAACATTTATTCCATTGAAAAACGCAACATATCTTTGAACATTCGGTCGAAAAATGTTAACATAGATGTGGAGGACAGATGTATGGAAAGAATCATATACGAGCAGTTCAGTGCATGGAAAGAAAAGAAAAACAGGAAACCGTTACTGGTGACCGGTGTTCGGCAGTGTGGAAAAACGTACCTCATAAAGAAATTTGGGCAGGAAAAGTTTGACGACATGGCCTACTTTAACTTCGACGGAAACGAAGGATTACAGTCCATCTTCAGCTATGATTTCGATACCGATCGGATCATCGATGAGCTGGGCAGTGTGGTTCATGGAAAGAAAATCATCCCAGGCGGGACACTGGTAGTTTTCGATGAAATACAGGACTGTCCGCGAGCGATCCAGTCGCTGAAGTATTTCTGCGAAAATATGCCGGATCTTCATGTGATCGCAGCAGGATCCCTCCTCGGCGTAGCCTTACGCGAAGAAGGAATCTCTTTTCCTGTCGGAAAAGTCGACCGAATCGACATGTATCCGATGAGCTTCGAAGAATTCGTAAAAGCGGATGGTGGAGAGCGCTATATCGAAGGCGTGAAAAAATTCTCGTGCGAGCGTGCATTATCTGAACTCTATACGATTCCGCTCGAGAAGTATCTGAAAAACTACTATATCGTCGGCGGGATGCCAGAAGCCGTACAGGAGTGGGTAGATACACATGACTATCGTGCTGTGGAAGCTGTACAGGATCGAATCCTGCAGGATTACGCTGATGATTTCGGAAAGCACACGACCCCGGACACCGCTATGAAAATCCGGATGATCTGGGATTCCATCCCGGTGCAGATTGCAAAAGAGAATAACAAATTCATCTTTTCTCATGTGAAGCAGGGCGCACGGGCGAAGGAACTGGAGGATGCACTCGAGTGGCTGGTCAATGCAGGCATCGCCGATAAGCTTCACCTGGTATCCACACCTGAAATCCCGCTGTCCGGTATGGCAGATTACACATATTTCAAGGTCTACATGTCCGACATCGGACTCCTCCGAAGAAAATCAAACGTGAATTACAGAACGATTTTAAACGGAGATGACAGCTTCATCAAATTTAAAGGGGCCTTCACAGAAAACTACGTTTATACGCAGCTGAAGAGCCTGGGTATCCAGAGCTACTTCTGGAAATCAAACGCAAACGCAGAGATTGACTTCATCACCGATTATGAAGGCGTCATGATACCGATCGAAGTAAAGTCCGCAGATAACACGAAAGCGAAAAGTCTGCACCTGTTCTGTAACCGATATAAGCCGAAGATGGCCATCAAAACATCGTTGAAAAATGTCGGAGATCATATGGATGCTGAGACACATGTATGGTCCATTCCGCTTTATACGCTCTTCCGAATGAAAGATTATATCTATGCCGAAATGGGCTGGTGAGTCATGCAGATACGTTGCCAACTCTGATCCATTCATTTCACCCCTCATGTTTATTTACATTCTCACTTTAGATTATGTGTTCTTAAAGCTAAAATGTAAATATGGCTTTTACAAGGGTAAGGGAGAGATACGAAATGCCCCGCCTTCACGGCGGGGCATCGTGCTTTTCATAGTATATTATCGGTCACTCCAGCAGCTCTTTTGCGGAGATACCCGGGCTGGTCATGGCGTGCGTGTCGAGGATCTTATCGATGTTCTCCTGAGTGAGGATACCCTTCTGGAGGATGAGGTCCTTCACGGAGGCACCGGTGCGGATCGCTTCCTTCGCGATGTCGGCGGCGTGCTCGTAGCCGATGTGCGGTGTCAGAGCGGTGATGATGCCGACGGAATGATCTACGTAGCTCTGGCAGCGCTCGCGGTTTGCGGTGATGCCGACGATACAGTTGTCGGTCAATGTGTTGACCGCGTACGTAAGGAACTCCACTTCATGGGTGAGGTTCCAGAAGATGATCGGCTCGAAGGCATTGAGCTCGAGCTGACCGCCCTCGGCCGCCATGGTGATGGTGAAGTCGTTGCCCATGATGTTGAAGGCCACCTGGTTCACGACCTCCGGGATGACCGGATTTACCTTGCCCGGCATGATCGAGGAGCCGTTCTGCTTCGCCGGGAGGTTGATCTCGTTGAAGCCGCAGCGCGGACCGGAGGACATGAGACGCAGGTCGTTACACATCTTCGAGAGGTTGACGGCACAGGTCTTGACGGCACCGGAGACCGCCACGAAACCGTCGAGGTTCTGGGTGGCGTCCACGAGGTTGAAGGCTTGTACGAGCTGGAGGCCGGTCACCATGGAGAGGTTCGGCACGATGCGGCGGAGGTACATCTCGTCCGCGTTGATACCCGTGCCGACGGCGGTACCGCCCATGTTGAGGCAGCGCATCTCGTCCTGTGCACGCTCCAGACGGGCGATATCTCGACGTACGGCCTCACTGTAGGCTCTGAATTCCTGACCGAGTCGGATCGGCACGGCATCCTGCAGCTGGGTACGGCCCATCTTCAGGACATCATCGAACTCCTCGGCCTTATCGGAGAGTGCCTTATAGAGGCGCTGCAGCTGGATCTGTGCCTTGATGAGGAGCTTCAGTACGGCGATCTTACCGGCAGATGGGAAGACGTCGTTCGTGGACTGGCCGCAGTTTACGTGGTCGTTCGGATTTACGAGGGAGTAGTCGCCCTTTTCACCACCGAGGATCTCGATCGCACGGTTCGCGATGACCTCGTTCGCGTTCATGTTCAGGCTGGTGCCTGCGCCGCCCTGGATCGGGTCGACGATGAAGGCGTCGTGGAACTCACCGGCGACGATCTCGTCACAGGCCTGCACGATGGCGTCCGCGACCTTCTTATCGAGGAGACCGATCTCGAGGTTCGTGATGGCGGAGGCCTTCTTGATCTCCGCGATGGAGTGGATGATTTCCGGATGCATCTTCAGTCCGGTGATGTGGAAGTTCTCGGAAGCACGGAGTGACTGGACGCCATAGTACGCGTCCTTCGGGACGGTGCGATCGCCGATGGAATCGTGTTCGGAACGGAAATTTGTATTCGTAGCTGCCATTTTAAAGCTCCTCCTTCTTGCCTTCACTATAACTTCGTGTTATGTTATTTTCAAATACTTATATGATGAACTGTCTTATAGCCTGCAGACTATAAGAGGAGGGTGTATGTTCCAGTCGATGCGCTATATTTATGAAGTTTATAAGGAGATGAGCTTTTCGCATGCAGCACAGAATCTCTTTATCAGCCAGCCGTCGCTCAGTGCGGCGGTGAAAAAGGAGGAGGAGCGGATCGGTGCGCCGATCTTCGACCGGAGCACGAACCCGATTCATCTTACGGAGGTCGGGCAGGAGTACATCCGTGCGGTAGAGCGCATCATGGATGCGGAGAACAGCTTCGAGAGCTATGTGAGTGACCTCACGGCGCTTCGGCACGGCGCGATCACCATCGGCGGCACAAACTTCTTCGTATCGTATGTACTGCCGCCGATCCTCAGCCGCTTTACGGCGATCTATCCGTCGATTCATATCACCCTCATCGAGGGCTCGACGAGTGAGCTGACGGAGAAGCTGTCGGCGGGTACCCTCGACCTGCTCCTCGATAACAGCGACCTGGACTCGCTGGTTTTCGACCGGAAGGTGATCCAGGAGGATCATCTCCTCATGGCGGTGCCGGTGGACTTCGTATCGAACATGGAAGTCGTGCCTTATGCATTGACCGCGGCGGATGTGAAGGCGGGGCATCATCTCTCGCCGGAGCAGAAGCCGGTGCCGATGCACTGTTTCCGCGACGATCCCTTCCTCCTCCTGCGTGAGCGGAACGATACGCGTGAGCGCGCCATGACGATCTGCAGGGAGAATCATTTCACCCCGAAGATTCGACTCGAGCTCGATCAGCAGATCACCGCGTATAATCTCGCCAGCTACGGCATGGGCATCGCCTTCGTCGGCGACTCGCTGATTCAGAACGTACCGAAGGCGAAAAACCTCTTATTTTATAAGCTCGAAAACCGCGACTCCGCCCGTCAGATCAGCTTTTATTATAAGAAGAACCGCTATATATCGAAGACACTCGCTGCGTTTCTGGAGCTGATTTGATGATGTATACTGATAAAAACTCTCATCCTGGAGAAGGGTTTGTGGGCTTTCGGAAGCGGAAACATATGCATAGGAGGTGACGCATGAATAATCTGGTCAGCATCGGCCGTATGGCGGAGATGAATGGTGTTACAGTAGCGACGCTTCGTCTCTACGATGAGATGAATCTTCTGAAGCCTCGGAAAACGGATCCGAAGACGGGGTATCGCTACTACGATATCTCGCAGAATGCGCGTCTCGATATGATCGCGTACATGAAGGAGCTCGGGATGAGTCTGTCGGAGATTCAGGACATCCTCGAGAAGGAGGACATCACGCTGATCGAGACACTGCTCGTGAAGAAGAACGAGCAGCTGCATGAGCAGATGCGGGAGCTCAAGTCCCGGCATGCGGCGGTGGAGCGTGCGATTGCGTCGATCGAGAAGTACCGGAAATCGCCGACGAACGGGACCGTGTCGCTCGAGTATATCGACCGACGCTATACCTATGGCCGTCCATGCCGCCATAATTTTTACGAGATGGATGCGGATTCCTTCGAGGAGGAGCTGATGGCGCTCCGACAGGAGCTGGTAAAGAAGGGCTTCCTTCATGTGCATTCGTACAACGTCGGGACCACGATTACACAGGCAAATTTCGAGCAGGGCGTGTTTATCCCGGAGGAGAGCTTCGTATTCGTGGACCACAAGGATCGCGACATCGTGCCGGGCGTGAAGGTCCTCGACAGCGGTATGTTTGCCTGCATCTACCTCGATTCCTTCGATGAAGAGTTGGACTATGCGCTGAAGCTTCGGAACCACTGTCGTGCGCAGGGCTGGATCCTCGATGGCGAGTACATCTGCGAGATCATCACGGAGTTTAACGTCTTCGATTCAGAAAAGCGAAGCATGTTCATGCGACTGCAGGTGCCGGTACGTTTCGTTTGATACTTAACAAACAATTTTGCTTGACTCTCTTCCAACATCAGACCTTATAGTGGAGCTA
The DNA here is from genome assembly GCA_902485915.1 of uncultured Oribacterium sp. Classification (GTDB taxonomy): domain Bacteria; phylum Bacillota; class Clostridia; order Lachnospirales; family Lachnospiraceae; genus Oribacterium. The sequence goes on from CABTMH010000122.1 coordinate 13,877, forward strand.
TAAGAAAAGTTCGTGTTTATAAGGCCTTCGGGTCTGGAATGGAGGATTCTATGGAGAAGATTAAGGTTGTTCAGTATGGCTGTGGTAAGATGGCGAAGTACATCATCCGCTATCTGTATGAGCATGGCGCACAGGTCGTCGGCGCGATCGATGTGAACCCGGCAGTGGTCGGCATGGACATCGGTGATTTCGCAGGGCTCGGTCTGAAGACCGGCGTGGTTATCTCGAACGATGCCGATAAGGTACTCGATGAGTGTGATGCAGACGTCGCCATCGTGACGCTGTTCAGCTTCATCACAGATATCTATGATCATGTTGAGAAGTGCGTAGCGCGTGGCATCAACGTGATCACTACCTGTGAGGAAGCGATTTATCCGTGGACCACAGCGGCAGCACAGATCAACCGGCTCGATGCGCTTGCGAAGGAGACCGGCTGCACCATCGCGGGCAGTGGCATGCAGGATATTTTCTGGATCAATATCGTCGGCCTGGTTGCAGGTGGCATGAACAGGATTACGAAGATCAAGGGCGCCTACAGCTACAACGTGGACGAGTATGGCCTCGCACTTGCAGAGGCACATGGCTGTGACCTGACGAAGGAAGAGTTCGAGGCGCAGATCGCACATCCGTCAGCGTTTGAACCGTCCTATGCATGGAATGCGAGTGAGGCGATCTGCAACAAGCTCGGCCTGACCATCAAGTCGATCACGCAGAAGCATGTTCCGTACATCATCGATCATGACATCTACTCCGAGACCCTCGGCAAGACCATCGAGGCTGGTAAGTGCATCGGTATGTCCGCGGTCGTAACGATCGAGACCATGCAGGGCATCACAGTAGAGGAAGAGACTATCGGTAAGGTTTACGGACCAGAAGACGGCGATATGTGTGACTGGAAGATCTCCGGCGAGCCGGATACTGAGTTCCACGTAGTGAAGCCGGCGACCGTCGAGCACACCTGCGCGACCATCGTGAACCGTCTCCCGCAGCTCCTGAACGCACCGGCAGGTTACGTCACCGTCGACCAGTTCGACCCGAACGCATACCTCACCTACCCGATGGAGTATTACATCTGATGAGAAAGTGATTGACCCATTTTGATAACAGTTCAGCCGGGGATTTCTCCCCGGCTGTTTTTTCATGGTTTCCTTATCCTGCGTACATGACGCCTTCGAAGAGGCTGTCTTCTTCGACGCCGTTTACGTGGTACGGCCAGCCGTCGGAGTGATCGATGTAGACTCGATAGATCGGCTTCGTGAGGTCGATGTGGTCGGCGCTCTGATCCGTAATCTGGAAGTACTTCCACTCACTCTCATCGTTGATTTCGAGGGCCGCTGCGTCGATCGTCTGGAGATCCACGAAGGTTTCGCTATCGGTACGCATATCGAAGAGGTAGGTGCCGGCCGGAACGGTCTTCGTGCCGGTCTTCTTTCCGTCTGCGTCGACGATGTCGAGCTTCAGATCCTTTTTCGCGCGGATGGCGAAGCTGGTCAGAATCGTATAGAACTCGTCATTCGCTGCCGGATAGCCATCGGCACCGACATGGTAGGATCGATAGCCGTTCGTCGTTCCGAGGACTTCGAGACGACGTGAAAGCGCGACGTCTGCAGGATCTGTGAACGCCGGTCCACGGAGGCAGCTCGTATCATAGTCGTCGCCCTCGTCCCAGGTATAGTCCACTCCACCCAGGCCTGCTTCCATACTGCGGCTTTCGTCGAGACTCTTCGTGTCCACATCCACGACCTCCAGCGCCGAATAGTCATTTTCGGCGGATGCGAAGGTATAGAGGTAGTGCTTTCCACCGGTAACCACGATATAGCTGTCCGAAGAGTAGCTGTAGCTCTCCGGGCGGATGCGGGTGTTGCCGATCACGTACTCCCGGGTGTAGCCTCCGTACTCATCGTTGTAGTCGAACTCAACGTCGACTGCCACACGCTTCCCGCCGCCTGCATTGGCCTCATACGAACGCTCCGTGAGAAACGGAATGACATACTCCGCGCAGGTGTCGAGGTACTTCGCGTCGAAGAGCTCCGGTGCCTCGTCGAAGTAAATGCTGATGTCCTGCGCGCCATCCGCGTAGGTGCCGAGGACGTACGGCGCGAAGAAGAGGGTGATGCTTTCGGAATCCATGCTCCAAGGCGTGCTCGCGTACTCTTCATCCCCGAGGGAACGGAGGTACTCGCCCGCATTCGTCAGCATGTACGTGTCGTTCGCATACTTCTCTTCGAACTTATCGCGCACGAGCTCGATGAACTTCTCCTTCTTCGATATCACATCGGAGAGCTTTAGCTCCTGGCCACTCGCCGCATCATAGTTCAGTCCGTAGGTGTAGTAGTAACCGTGCGCGCCGCCATGATAATCCGAGAAGCTGCAGAGAACGCTCACGATTCTGGAATCCGCGCGCATCACATGCGGCTTGACGCTCTCGCTCATATAGCCCTCGTAATCGCTCCAGTCGGCGGTCAGCTCCTGGTACTCCGTGGAGAGATCCGCGATCGACTCCTGTGCGCGGGCCGTTTCGTCCTTCTCCATCTGCACGAGGGCACGCTGGAGCGCCGGGTACTGCTTCGCCGTCTGCGCATCCAGCTCGAGGGTGAAGTAGTCATACTGCGCCATCGTCGTATAGCTGTCCGGCTTGCAGGCGCTCAGACTGTGCGCCGCCACCGTGAGCGGGATGTGCTGCACGCCCTGCGCGGTGCCGGAAGCGCCTGCTCCGTGATCGGACGCATCTGCGCCGGTACCGTCCTGTTTTCCTGTGGCGTCGCCAGAAGCATCCTGCCCGGTGTCCGCCCCGTTTTCGGAAGCATCCGCATCTGCGCCCGGATTCTCCCCCGTCGCATCCGCTGCATCTGTCGCCTCGGCCGCCGTCGACCCTTCCGTCGCTGCAGGATTCTTCTCCGATCCTGCACATGCCGACAGTGAAATCGCCATCATCATAAGCCCCAGCCCGAAGGCAATGTCTCTCTTTCTCATCCGTCACCTCCCGGTGACTGCATGGCACCACTTCTGTTGGGAACCCGCGCCCGGAAGTGCATACCTCCCGGTGACTGCATGGCACCACTTCTGTTGGGCGCCCGCGCTCGGAAGTGCACACCTCCTGGCGCCTGCATGGCACCCTCACGTACAGTTGTAAAATCTACTTATATTATATCAGATTTAAGCCCGGATGTGTGAAATGCTGCGGATTTTTCGTGCGCAAGGGCGGGGGCAATAGCTTATAGCCATTCATATACTAAAGATGTGCGGGCTCACGTAAAAGAGCAATGGACAGCTTGCAAAGCATATCAACTGTATTTGACTAAAGCTGTGCGGGCTCATGTAAAAGAGCTGCCGCACCATTCGTACGGCAGGCGTTTCACAAAAGTGGCGGATCGGCGTGCTGTGACATTACCTATTTTCGCAGAATGCCCCTTGCTACGAAGAATGACTTTAAGTCGGAGCTGAGCGAGACCTCCAGCGAAGAGTAAAAAGATTGTTTTTGACGCAAAAAACTCGTTTTTCGAAGCAGTGACTTTAGGTCGAAGCCAGTATTTCTCGTAAAAAGCAGCTATATTCGAGCTTCGAAGTCATAAATATAATGGCATGTTCCGAGATAAGGAGGAGTCTGCGAAAATAGTTAATGGCATCGCGAGGCAAAAACAGCCTTTTGTGAGAATCTCAGAAAACCTTAATGTCATGGCTGCAGTAAGACGTCGTTTTGTGAAATGATTCATCATGCCTATATTTTATGAAGGGCGTAACGTGAATCGCAGGCATGATAAGGGCTGAAATGGTTCATCATGCCTATGTTTCTGAGAGACGTGAAGTGAATAGTAGGCATGATATCAACCCAAATATCTCATCATACCTATTTTCGCCGAAGATTTTGTAGGCATGGTGGTAGGAAAACTGCCTGAACGTGCCTACGGTGTACCCTGAAATATGGCCATTTTCGTAGGCACGATGACGATATAAAGCGCTTACCGTGCCTACGAATGAAATATCGAGGCTCCCCTGTCGCAGGCATGATTCCACGATGAAGCGCTTACCGTGCCTACAGCTCCAGATTTCCCGGCATCCAGATGTAGGCATTGGCCTGCCATAAAGCGCTTACCGTGCTTACAGTGTGAAAAAATTCTTAATAATCCATACAGGTTTGACACAAATTTGTATGTGATTTATTATTCTCGTATATAAATTCGTAACCAGAGAAGAGGGAACCATGGAAGATAAGCGAGCAGAAACGGCAGATGAGCGTCGCCGCTGGGATATAGACATCAACGATCGAAGCCCACACGGGATCTGTGTGATCCATGTGCGGCTGAACGAGGCCGGGGCACCGTACGACTGGTGCTTCGACTACTGTAATCCTGCGTTGGCGCGGGCAGAGGGCACGACGCCGGAGGCGCTTCGCGGAAAGAGCTACTTCGAGTTGCGTCCGGGCAGCAGCCGCGAGTGGCTGCCGTACTACTACCGGGCGGCCTATGAGGATACCTACCAGGAGTTCGACATCGTATCGCAGCGGACCGGTACCTACCTCCGCGTCGAGGTGCTGCCGACCGGGAAGACCGGCTACTGCATGTGCATCCTCTATAACATCCAGCAGGAGATCATCGAGAAGGAGCGCCAGAACCGGCAGCTGCAGGAGATGTACCAGCGGCTCGCAAACGAGAAGAAGGTGCTGGACCAGCTCTGTACGGACTACACCGCCATATATCAGGTCGATGTCGACACCGGGACGTTCAACATTCTGCATATGACATCCGATACCAACGCCAGTCGCCTGATGGACCGGGATTATACCGATTTCGATGCATTTACGGATCGCTATGTGGAGACCTATCTCTATCCGGAAGAGCGCGAGACGTTCCGGTCATGGCTCCGTGTGGCAAATATCCGGAAGATGCTGTCGGAGCAGCCGCGTGTGACCGGTCACTATGAGAGCATGCCGACACCGGCCGGGAAGCGTTACTTCGAGACGCAGATCGTGGGGACGCAGGATGCGCAGGGCCGGATGTGTGCGCTGATCGGCTTCCGCTGCATCGACGCCATCATGGAGCGGGAAAAGGCGGCTCAGCAGGAGCTGAAGACGGCGCTCGACGCGGCGCAGTTTCGCTATGAGATCATCTCGGCGATTTCGAAGTCCTATACGACCATCGTGCGCATCGACCTCGTGCAGGATCGCTCAGAGAAGATCAGCGATCAGGGCCATACGCAGGACATCGCGAAGACCGAGAAGACGGCGAGCGCAGCGCTTCGGAAGATATGCGATGTACGGGTGGCACCGGAGTACCGTGAGGCAGTGAAGACCTTCATGGACCTCGCGAGCCTCCCGGAGCGGATGGCGCACGAGGATATCCTCGACACCGAGTACAGGATGATCGACGGCAGCTGGCATCACCTGTCCTTCCTCGTGAAGAAGCGGGATGAGACGGGGCGCGTCACCCACGTGCTCGGTGCGGTGCGAAGCATCAGTGATGTGAAGCGACGGGAGCTCGACCTCGTCTACGAGGCGGATGCGGCGAAGCGGGAAGGTGAGATGAAGGCCCGCTTCCTGTCGAACATGAGCCACGACATCCGGACACCGCTGAATGGTGTCATCGGTCTCGTGAACCTCGCTGAGCAGTATCCGGGGGACCTCGAGATGCTGACGAAGATCCGGGCGCGGGAGAGGGAGACGCTCCAGTACCTCGTGTCCCTCGTGAACAACATCCTCGATATGAACAAGCTCGCGAGCGGTGCGATCGCGAAGCGGAGCCTCGACTTCAATCTCGCCGATCTGCTCGTTCAAGTAAATCAGCAGGCACAGACGCGGGCAGAGAAGAAGGGCATACAGTATCAGATCGACTGGAATCACAGCGACATCCGACACCCGGCTCTGCGTGGAAATCCCGTGTACCTCAGCCGTATCCTCACAAACATCTCGGATAACGCCATCAAGTTCAGCGAGCCGGGCACGACGATCCGCGTCTGGTGTGAGGAAGTGACGGATATCGGACAGGCCGAGGACGGTGCCTCCGCCACTGCGCAGGACACCCCGGCTTCAGACACGACTGTGCCGGTCGACGCGGGCGCTTCCACAGCCGATCCGGGCAGGGAAGTGACGAGCGCCGGGGCAGAGACCCCGACCTCGGAAGCCGCACCGCAGAAGACGGTGATCCGCTTCTACTGTGAGGATCAGGGCTGCGGCATGAGCGAGGAGATGCTGCATCGCGTCGGCATGGCGTTCACACAGGGCGAGGAGACGAGCCGGACGCAGTACCAGGGTGCCGGCCTCGGCCTCGCGATCACGAAGCAGCTGGTCGATCGCATGGGCGGTCAGATGAAGATCGAGAGCACCCTCGGCGTCGGGACGAAGTGTATGGTCGAGCTTCCGTTCGACATCAGCGAGCAGAACGCGATTCAGCAGGAGAGACAGAACCTCGACGAGATCCCGGTGGCGGGTATCCGCGCGCTGCTGGTCGAGGATAACGAGCTGAACCGCGAGATCGCGACCTTCATGCTCGAGAACCATGGACTCGAGGTGACGCCGGCGGTGGACGGCCAGGAGGCGGTGGAGATCTTCGCGGGCTCCGCCCAGGGCTACTTCGGCGTGATCTACATGGACATCATGATGCCGCGTATGAACGGCCTCGATGCGACCCGGGCGATCCGTGCCATGAAGCGGCGCGACGCGCACGCGATTCCGATCATCGCGATGTCAGCGAATGCTTTCGTCGATGACATCATCAGCGGACGGATCGCCGGCATGAACCGGCACCTCGCGAAGCCGATCGACGAGGACGGCATGATCCGCGCACTCCGTGAGTGTTTGTCGGACAGCAGTACCCTGAAGCTGACAGAAGACCTGTAGAGTGATCGATATGCGATGGATGCAGCGCTG
>CABTMH010000123.1 GCA_902485915.1 uncultured Oribacterium sp.
CCTGATGATTCTTATGCTCATGTGCACCCTCTGCCTGCATGATGGACGCACCGTGATGCGTTTCATCGTAAATCATCTTCGCGATCTCCTCTGCCTTATCGGTGACGATAAAGAGCGTCTGACGCTGGAAATCACGGTAGAGGGTGTGCAGGGTCTGGGTCGATACATACTGGAACACGATCGAATACAGTGCCTTATCCCAGCCGAAAAGCACACCGGCAGCGCCGAGAATCAGGACATTGAAGCCGAGAATCAGGTTCCAGGTCTCCATGCCGCGCTTCTGGCTGAGATAGATGGCGATGAAATCCGTACCACCGGTTGTCGCATCCACGCTTAAGCAGAGGCTGATCACCACGCCGTTGATGATACCGCCGAAGATGGCGATCAGCAGGGTATCATAGGTGATCACGTGCGCCGGCATCAGATCGGTGAAAAAGCCAGTCAGAAGAATCATGATCAGTGAGAAGAAGGTGAACTTCTTTCCGATAAAGCGGAAGCCGATATAGACCGGGATCGCATTCAGCAGGATATTGATCGGCGAGTATGGAATCTCATGTGGCAGATACATCTGGCTGATACGCTGGATCAGGATCGTCAGTCCCGTCGCACCACCCGGATAGAGTCCACCGGTACGGACAAATGTCTTAATATTAATCGCCATCAAGAGCGAGGCCATCACCACCGTAATCAGACGGCGCAGATCCCTCTTCGCTTCGAATTTCATTTCTACTCCTCCTGCCCTATGCAGACATGATAAAACATATAAAAAGCAGGCTCATCAGAATCCGCAAACATATAAGTCATAGCAGATATTCATACTTCTTGCAAGATAAATCCACTATTTTTCTCTACGTCACGAAAAGGTAAGGAGACGCACCGGTCATCATTCCCGGATCACCACGAAGCCATCACTATCCTCTTCGCCGATTTTATCACCGTGCTCATCCAGGATGGCCTTCGTATATTTCGTATATGCCTCCGGATGTGCGAGGAGTTCATCGGCGCGTTTCTCGGTATAAAGTCCCTTCCGGTCTGCGATGATGTCGTGCAGATAAGCATCGGCCTTCTTCTGATCACCGGTACGAAGTGCGTACTCGGCGAGTGCAAGCTGCATCTCCTTCCGGTAGATGGCATTGCCGGCGTACTGGATTTCCTCCTCGAGATACGGGATATCCGCATCTTGACGACCCTCTGCCGCCGCGATCCGCGCCTCATGCACACGGATCTGCTGTGCGAGATTTTCAGCGAGCCGTGCGGCACGCTTCTCCGAAACCACCTTCAGCTTCTTCAGATCCTCGATCTGGAAGCTGGCTGCCTCGAGATCACCGCGCAGAATCTGCAGATTCGCCTTCTGATTTACGATGAGCGCAGAGCTCGTCAGCGCATGGATACGAAGCTCGTCCGGCTTCAGATCCTTCACCGCATCCCAGGCGCCCTCGAAATCACCGAGCGCTTCCTTCGCAAAGGAAATCCAGTGCTGACCGTTCGCATACTCTGCGAGGTTCTTCGGGACACGGGCATTGACCGCTTCGAAGTTCTGCAGGAAGCCGGCCGGATCCGCATCGGTATAAAGCTGCTTCTGCACGGCTCGCAGACGCTTATTCGCGAGCATCGCGGCGAGCAGACGCCCGATGATGACGCCAGCAAATACCCATAGTGCCCAGACGAACACCGCCGTCTTATCCGGATTATTCAGAATCTGTCCGTGAAAATAGATGAGCCCGAAGACCCCGCCGAGCACCGCGCCGAGAAGCATGATAGCGTTCGCCATCCGCTTGTAGTAAACGATCATAGAAAATCCCCCTTTATGGATGTGATGAAGTTCTTATCAAAAAGGGTCGCCCGTGATGGACGACCCATACTGAACCAGCTGCTTATGGTTCTACTATATTCAATTTTCAGTTTCTCTACAGCACGTATTACAGCAGGAAGGAGAACACGAACGCTGCGATGATGAGGACGATACCACCACCGAGACGAGAAGAAAGCTGTGAGTAAGCGATCAGATCCATACGGTCTGCTGCGCCGAGGCAGGCGAGGTCGCCGTTACCACCACGGTTTGCCATGCAAAGACCAGCGGTGATCGCGGAATCGATCGGATAGAAGCCTACGAGGTAACCAACTCCTGCGGAACCGATGATGGCACCGATCACGATCATCAGTGCCATGATGATGTTCTTCGGAGCGATCGCGTTAAAGAGCTCTGAAAGGTTGAAGTCTGCACCCATGCCGACCATGATGATGATACCGAGCTGGCCGGAGAAGAAGCTCTGCAGTCTCTTCGCACCTGCGCGTACTCTGGCAGGGATGAGACCGGTGGCTGCGAGGATGACGACGAAGATGATCATGTAAGCATACTTATGAATCGGTGCGCCTGCGATCTTCGGAAGAACCTTACCGCTCATGAGCTCGCCGACTGCGAAGCATGCGAATGCAAGAAGAAGTGCGCCTGCGAGGTCAGTGTTGTCGGTCTTTACCTTCTGATCATCTCTTGCAAGCTCCTCCGCACCACGGATCAGGGTCTTCTTATCACCGGTCAGGGTCGGAACCTTCTCACCGAGTGCGTTCAGCGCTGCAGAAGCGATGATACAGAAGATGTTTGCGATGGTCAGTACGATGATCGCGAAGGAATAGTAGTTCGCTGCCGTATCACCGGTTACCTGCTCATAAATCTGAGAGAGTGGAACGGCACCTGCACCATTACCACCACCCATGATCGGAAGTGTGTACTTGATCAGGGTATCTGCAAACGGAATACCGAAGATGGCACCGGTGATGCCACCGAAAATCGCTGCTACGAGTAGTCCGCCGAGGATCGCCGGGATATAACCCGCGAAGGAACGGAGCAGGATGTCACGCTCGAGTGAAAGCACAGAGCCGACGATCAGCATAACGATGAAGAGCTCAAGGAAATTCGCATCATCTGAGATGAAGGAGTTGATTGCATCGAGTCCTGCCTCCGGAATCAGACCAAACTGTCTGAGGAGAGCGACACCGAAGAAGGTTGCGAGAAGTCCGCCACCGATGTACTTGTTCCAGATCGGAACACGCTCACCGATCTCGTTAAAGATTACAGCGAAGCCGAAGCAGATACCTAAGACGGATGTCATGGTCGTCGCAGCCAGCATCACAGGGTTACCGTCCTTCATCTTCGTCACATAGACCGGAAGAAGTACCAGTACGATACAAATGAGCGCCTGCCACCAAGGAAGGCCACCGAGCCAGAGCCCACTTCTAGAGTTTTTGTCTTCTGCCATATTAAAATCCCCCTTAATATGATAGGAACGAAGCAGCACGTTCCATTTTGATATGACGTTCCAGGAGCTACCTGGATGAATCCTGCTTAAGCAGAGCAGGATTCAATGTTAATACCGTAACATATTACCATAAGACGTATGCCATTTCAATCACAACTGGCAAATATGTCTAAAG
>CABTMH010000124.1 GCA_902485915.1 uncultured Oribacterium sp.
GTCTCGAAGGTGTCGATGCCTCGCCCCGCTGCCTCACAGCCGATGAGCTGCACCTCCGGGTCGTCGATGAAGTGGTAGAAGGAGCCGATGGCGTTCGATCCGCCGCCGACACACGCGATGACGGCATCCGGAAGCCGCCCCTCCTTCTCGAGCATCTGCGCCTTGATCTCCTTCGAAATCACTGCCTGGAAATCACGCACGATCGTCGGGAACGGGTGCGGCCCCATGACGGAACCGAGGCAGTAGTGGGTATCTTCGATGCGGCTCGTCCACTCACGCATCGCCTGGGAAACCGCATCCTTCAGGGTGCCGGTACCATCCGTAACCGGGACCACCTCCGCTCCGAGAAGGCGCATCTTGTAGACATTGAGCGCCTGGCGTTCCGTATCCACCTTCCCCATGAAGACCACGCACTCCATCCCCATGAGTGCGGCGACGGTCGCCGTCGCTACGCCGTGCTGGCCTGCACCGGTCTCCGCGATGAGACGCGTCTTTCCCATCTTCTTCGCGAGCAGCGCCTGGCCGAGGCAGTTGTTGATCTTATGCGCGCCCGTGTGGTTCAGGTCCTCGCGCTTCAGGTAGATCTTCGCGCCGCCGAGGTCCTTCGTCATCTTCTCCGCATAGTAGAGGCGGCTCGGGCGGCCCGCATACTCGTTAAACAGCGTCTGCAGCTCCGCGTTAAATTCCGGGTCTTCCTTATATTTGTTGTACGCGGCCTCGAGCTCGATCACCGCGTTCATCAACGTCTCCGGGATGTACTGGCCCCCGTGAATACCGAATCTTCCATTCTGATTTGTCATATCTCGTCCTTTCCGGCATCCACTGCCGTTCGTTTCTCTGGTGCTGAGGCCAATGCATCGGTCTTTCCATCGTCACTGAAGCTGTCCGGTTTCGCGCCCGGACGCTCGCCTTAAGAATTTCGTAAGGTGGTCTGACCCCATTAAATTTTTATAAACTGCGGCGCACCGCGGCGACGAAGCGCCGGATCTTCTCCGGGTCCTTTCGCCCGTCGGTTTCCAGCGAGGAGCTGACATCGAGCGCATAGGGCTGCGCCACGCGGATCGCGTCTTCCACATCGTCCGGGGTTAATCCACCGGCGAGGAAGAATCGTCTATGGCAGTGCTGCAGCAGCGTCCAGTCGAAGCGCTCACCTGTGCCGCCGGCCCCGTGATCCAGCAGGATCTCGTCCGCCGCAGAGGCCTCCGCCCGCCGGACGTCCTCCGCGGACTCTACCCGGAAGGCCTTCACGATGCAGAGGTCGCGGGATCTTTTATGGATACCGTGTATTTCACCCGAAATGCAGCCTCGCTTTTCCACATCGTCCGATCTGTCATCCACCGTGCGTCGCCA
>CABTMH010000125.1 GCA_902485915.1 uncultured Oribacterium sp.
AAGAGGTTATTATAGTCTGTTTTAGATGTATGAAAGAATAAATGCTACTTGTGTAAGAGTAAATGCAACTTCCAATTAGAGGAGTAGCATTTCGGATTTCAATTTTGGAACGACATCGAACTGATTCGAAGACTATTCATAAAACAGGTCTTGTGGTAAAATCTCTCTTAGTATTTACTAAGAGGGATTTTTATGAATTTAGAAGTATTGATTTCCTGTATGAATCAGCAGGATATGAAAATTGCTGAACAGACAGGGATTCAGACGGACGCGCTGATTATCAATCAATGCCCGCTGGCCGAATGTTCAGACGATGCTTCGTCAGACAGGAACACTTTTGATGTCCAAAACAGTTCACGTGGTCATATCCATATGTTAAGGACAAACACACGAGGGCTATCGAAAAGCCGTAACCTGGCTATCCAACATGCTGCCGGAGATGTTTGTCTCCTGTGTGACGATGATGAACATCTGGATTCATCATATGAGGATACCATCCTGAATGCGTATGAAGTCCTATCGGATGCGGACATCATCTGTTTTCGGATATCGAATCAGCCGAGCCGTCTGAAACAGGAAACGCAGCGGCTTACGAAATGGACCGCGATGCGGATAGCATCCTGGCAGATTACATTCCGCAGAGATTCGATAATAAAAAGTGGAATTCGCTTCGATGAAGATATGGGCGCCGGAACCGGAAACGGTGGAGGCGAAGAAGTCAAGTTTCTGAGAGACTGTATAAAAGTAGGACTGAAAGCTTACTATGTTCCGAAAAGTATAGGGACTGTGGCGCAGACAGAATCTACCTGGTTTCAGGGCTTTGATCGAGACTTCTTCTATAAGCGGGGGATTACGAACCGATATATGCTGGGACTTCCAGTATCTATTCTATATGCGGCGTACTATACCCTGGTGAAAAGAGATTTATATAAAGAATATGTGACACCCTGGCAGTCATTTAAGTATACCGTCGATGGTATCATCGCAAATGACATAGCGAAGCAGAAAAAAATGGAGAATGAAAAATGATATTGCAGAATCTTCTGCAGCCAGATAAGCAGATATGCAGTGATGAGGCTATGTTCTATCATGTGAACGATGGAACATATTTTTTTAATACATATTTTAACGCATTTTCACTCGAAAAGTGGAGAACATACACGACAGTTCAGGACATTTGGCTTCATTTATCTTGTGCTTCACCAGTTCATATAGAAGTTCATGATGAGTATGGCATCCTCTCTTCCGTGGATATCGATATGCCACAGACAGAATCTGTTGACATCCCTATAGAGTATGGAAAGACCAGCAGATTTATTTACCTTGTTGTCCGCAATCTCGATGACAGTTCTGTAATGCCGATAGAGTCCGGATATTTTTATACGAAGGATGCTCCTGAACAGGAAGTGTCACTTGCCCTTGATATTTGTACATATAAAAGAGAAGAATTCGTATATCATAATATCAATGTGCTGAAGGAAGCGATTCTGATGAATCCTGAATCTCCTCTGCATGATAAGGTTCATGTTTTTATCAGTGATAACGGGCAGTCACTGGATGCTGCGAAGCTCGAGGATGAGCATATCCATGTTTATCCGAATATGAATGCGGGCGGAACCGGCGGCTTTACACGAGGCATTCTGGAAATTCAGAAGAAGAAAGAAGAACTGCATCTTACGCATATGATTTTTATGGATGATGACATCGTACTGAATCCAGATGCGCTGGTGCGCACCTATGGGCTTCTTTCCTATGCACGAGATCAGTATAAAAGGTCAAGTGTAGCAGGTGCGATGCTGCGCCTTGATCGGCGCTATACCTTACATGAGGTGGCAGCAAACTGGGCTGGCGGCGATCCGATTGTGACGAATCAGGGGATGGATCTACGGAAATTTGTCCATGTCATGAAAAATGAAGAGCTGCGTCAGGGAGATTATGCAGCATGGTGGTATGCCTGCTATCCGTTATCTGTCGTGAGAGAAGATAATATGCCGATTCCATTCTTCCTTCATATGGATGATGTGGAGTATGGGCTGCGAAACCGGAACGGTGTCATGACGCTGAATGGGATCAATGTATGGCATTCTGTGTTCGAGAATAAGCGTGCATCAAGTTTGTCCTACTATGATATACGAAATATTATGCTGACAAATGCAATTTATTTTCAGGATGGTAATCTTCGCTTCATGAAGAAGTATATTTTTAAGCGTTTTATGGCGAATACACTTCGCTTCAGGTATAAGGATGTGAATATGACCTACATGGCGGTCAGGGATTTCTGCAGGGGACCAGAATATTTAAGGAATCTTAACCCGCAGGAAAAGAATCGCGAATTGATGGATGCCGGATACAAAATGCTGCCGATAGATGATTTGACGGCAGATGATGGCCTGAAGAACGAAATTAAGAATTATCAAAAACCTGAGAATATTTCGGATGTGTATCAGAGATATATCGTAAAGAATAAATGGAAATATCAGATTACAGTAAATGGATGGCTTCTGCCGCCACATCGTGATAAAGTTTATGCATATCCGATGGGGATTCACCCATATGCTCTTTTTCGGAAAAAGGATGTTATTCTGTTTGATCCGGATTCACAGACGGGCATCGCAGTTCATAAGAGCTGGCGTGAACTTATGGGTGTACTATGTGCGATTGGAAGGACGTATTTACTGATTGCGACACAGTATAAGAAGGCACAGGGAAAATATCGCCGGGAGATCCAGTCTGTGCAGACCGCGGAGTTCTGGAGGAAATATCTTAAGCTGAAAGCTTAAAAATTTAAAAGAAACGAGAAATAAATTTGGATAATCGAAGTCAATATAGAAGACTCTTGCGGGGAGTGTTTTGCATTATACTTTTAATCATCTATGGGGTGGCGTTCTGGCTGACCTGGTCTAAGTACTACAATCTGCGGATGGAGCGAATGTTCTGGCGTAAAGGACATTACCTGATTATGTCTGTCTACGTAGTAGCTATGTATCTGGTGGTTCGCATTTATAACGGCTGGAAAAACGGATATATACGTGTGTTTAATATCATATTTGCGCAGGCAGTAGGTGCAATCATTACAAATATGGGTGCATATATTATGATTATTCTACTGACGAAACATCTGGAAAATGTGCTGCCTCTCATGATCATGACACTTGTGCAGATAGTATGCTCTATTCCATGGGCATGGATCTGCAATAAAATATATCTGAGAGCCTATCCACCACGTAGAGTGCTGATGGTGTATGGTGATAGGCCTGCAGCCAGTCTGATTCGTAAAATCGCGAATCGTACCGATCGATTTACGGTCAGTGGTCTGATATCGATTGATGAAGGGATAGAGCATGTGATTGAAACGATTCCTCGGTATGAGGGGGTCGTCATCTGTGATATCAGTGCGAAAAGCCGGAATGATATTCTGAAGTACTGTTATGCACGCAATATTCGTACGTATGTATCTCCTAAAATATCGGATATTATTATCCGTTCCTGTGAAAGTCAGCATATGTTTGATACTCCGATGCTGATGGCGAGAAATGAAGGGCTGACGATTGAAAGTAAAGTAGTGAAAAGATTGATGGACATCATCGTTTCGTCGATTCTGTTGATTGTAACCTCGCCGATTATGTTGATTGTTGCCATCGCTATCAAGCTGGAAGATCATGGAAGTGTTTTCTATAAGCAGGAACGCCTGACGTGTGGAAGAAAAAGCTTCTATATCTATAAATTCCGCAGTATGAAGGAAAACGCGGAGCAGGACGGAAGAGAGCGTCTTTCAGAGAAGGATGATAATCGAATCACGAAGGTTGGCCATTTTATTCGCGCAACGCGTCTGGATGAGCTTCCTCAGTTTTTCAATATTCTGAAGGGTGATATGTCACTGGTGGGGCCTCGCCCAGAGCGCCCTTCAATTGCTGCGAAGTACGAAGAGGCGATTCCGGAATTCGCCTATCGATTAAAGGTGAAGGCTGGAATTACGGGCT
>CABTMH010000126.1 GCA_902485915.1 uncultured Oribacterium sp.
ACCAGCCTCGATGCGCTCATTCTTATAGGTGCCTGCAACCGGGTGCTGGAATCTGGTCGGGTTGGTAGAGTTACCAGTGATGGAAACGTCTACGTTCTCCTTCCACATGATAGCTACGCCCTCTGGAACAGAGTTTGCGCCATAGCAGTTAACCTTCGCTCTCGGGCCATCGGAATAAGCGATGCGCTCTGTCTCGGTTACGGTGTTGGTATATGGATCATACTCAGTCTCCACGAAAGTGAAGCCGTTGATTCTGGAGATGATCTTCGCAGCGTCCTTGCCGAGGCCGTTCAGGATAACACGAAGCGGCTTCACACGAACCTTGTTTGCGTTGTTTGCGATACCGATCGCACCCTCAGCGGCTGCGAAAGACTCGTGACCTGCGAGGAAGCAGAAGCACTCGGTCTCCTCAGAAAGGAGCATCTTGCCCAGGTTACCATGGCCGAGACCTACCTTACGGTTGTCTGCTACGGAACCAGGGATGCAGAAGGACTGAAGTCCCTCACCGATTGCAGCGGCAGCGTCCGCTGCGTTTCTGCAGTCCTTCTTGATCGCGATTGCAGCACCTACGATGTAAGCCCAGCAAGCATTCTCGAAGCAAATGGTCTGAACGCCCTTCACCATGTTGTAAACATCAAGGCCAGCGTCTTCTGTAATCTTACGAGCTTCTTCGATATCAGCGATACCGTACTTATTTAAAGCTTCATTGATCTGCTTGATACGTCTCTCGTATCCCTCAAATAATGCCATCTTAATTTCCTCCTTCTGAGCTTATCACTGCTTACGTGGATCGATGAACTTAACAGCATCGTCGATACGACCGTACTGGCCCTTTGCCTTCTCCCAAGCGGTCGTAGGATCATCACCCTTCTTGATGAAGTCTGTCATCTTACCGAGGTTAACATACTTGTAACCGATAATCTGATCATCCTTATCAAGTGCGATGTCCGTTACATAGCCCTCAGCCATCTCAAGATAACGAGGTCCCTTCTTCAGTGTACCGTACATGGTACCAACCTGGGAACGGAGGCCCTTACCGAGGTCCTCGAGACCTGCACCGACTGCAAGTCCGTCATCGGAGAATGCAGACTGGGAACGGCCATATGCAATCTGGAGGAACAGCTCTCTCATCGCTGTATTGATCGCATCGCATACGAGGTCGGTATTTAATGCCTCGAGAACAGTAAGACCTGGAAGAATCTCTGCAGCCATAGCAGCAGAATGAGTCATACCGGAGCAGCCGATGGTCTCAACGAGTGCCTCCTGGATGATACCTTCCTTAACGTTCAGAGAAAGCTTGCAGGCACCCTGCTGTGGTGCACACCAGCCTACACCGTGTGTGAATCCGGAAATATCCTTCACTTCCTTGGACTGTACCCACTTTCCCTCTTCAGGAATAGGAGCAGCACCATGATGAACACCCTGTGCGATAGGGCACATGTTCTCAACCTCATTTGTATAGGTCATATGAATCTCCTTTCAACAATCCACGCAGATTTTAAACGTGAACGACGCAAAATTCAAATTTCCGCAGCATAAAAAAGCTACCCTGGAAACTTTGTCTATTTTCTCACAAAGAAGGCGTGTATTCAAGTGAATACACGCCGAAAATTTCATGTATACAAAATTCTTTTATGATTATTCTGCAGTACGACCATTCAGATAATCATCGATGCCCTTTGCGGCAGCCTTTCCTGCGCCCATCGCCAGGATGACGGTTGCAGCGCCTGTTACGGCATCACCACCGGCATAAACGGCGGTCTTCGAGGTCTGTCCGTTCTCTTCCTTCGCGATGATACAGCCATGAGCGTTGGTGTCGAGGCCAGCGGTTGTATCCTTGATGAGCGGGTTCGGGGATGTACCGAGGGACATGATGACCATATCGCAGTCCATATCATATACATCGCCAGGGATCGCTTCTGGTCTGCGACGACCGGATGCATCCGGCTCACCGAGCTGCATACGCTGGATCTGAACGCCCTTTACCCAGTCGTTCTCATCGGTATAGATCTGAATCGGGTTTTCGAGGAGATCGAAGATGATACCCTCCTCCTTCGCGTGATGAACCTCCTCACGACGTGCAGGAAGCTCCTCCTCGGAACGACGGTATACGATATGTACCTCTGCACCGAGACGAAGTGCGGTTCTCGCAGCATCCATCGCTACGTTACCACCACCGACGACGACGACCTTCTTACCAACCTTGATCGGAGTATCGGAATCCTCACGATAAGCCTTCATAAGGTTATTACGTGTCAGGAACTCATTTGCGGAGTAAACACCGTTTGCAGACTCGCCCGGAATGTTCATGAAGCGAGGAAGACCTGCACCGGAGCCGATAAATACGGCATCGAAGCCCTCTTCTGTGAGAAGGTCATCGATGGTCAGGGAACGACCGATGATGACGTTCGTATCGATCTTTACGCCGAGCTTCTTTACATTCTCGATCTCCGGCTTTACGACACGATCCTTCGGAAGACGGAACTCCGGGATACCATATACGAGAACGCCACCTGGCTGATGGAATGCCTCGAAGATAGTTACATCGTAGCCGAGCTTTGCAAGATCACCTGCGCAGGTCAGTCCGGAAGGACCGGAACCGATGACGGCTACCTTCTTACCATTTGGCGTGCCCGGCTTCGCAGCTACATAGTCATGCTCTCTCGCCCAGTCAGCCACATAACGCTCGAGCTTACCGATGGAGATCGCCTCACCCTTGATACCACGTACGCACTTACCCTCGCACTGTGTCTCCTGAGGGCAGACACGTCCACAGACAGCCGGAAGCGCGGAGGACAGTGCGATCACATCTGCTGCCGCCTCGATATTACCTTCCTTTACGTGGTGGATGAAGCCCGGAATGTTGATGGAAACAGGGCAGCCCTTCACGCACATCGGATTCTTACACTCGAGGCATCTCAGTGCCTCAAGATGTGCTTCTTCGTCATTATATCCGAGACAAACCTCTTCGAAGTTTGTTGCTCTTACCTTCGCATCCTGCTCGCGGACAGGAATTCTATTCTTAACGTCCATTCTCTGCCTCCTGATTATTTATCTGCTTCGCAGCCGCCGGAGTGTGTAGCACCCTCCTGTAATGCGAGCATCGCTCTTCCCTCTTCGGTCTGGTACTGTCTCTGACGCTTCATCGCAAGGTCGAAATCCACGAGATGTCCATCAAACTCAGGTCCATCAACGCAGGCAAACTTCACCTTATCGCCGACGATCAGACGGCAGGCACCGCACATGCCGGTACCATCGATCATGATCGGGTTCATGGAAACGATGGTCGGGATGCCGAGATCCTTTGTAGTGAGGCAGGCAAACTTCATCATGATGACTGGTCCGATGGCGATACACTTCGTGTACTTCTTGCCGTCTACGTTCACCAGCTTCTTCAGAATGTCGGTGACGACACCCTTCTCGCCGTAGGAGCCATCATCTGTACATACATAGACATTGGCCGCCACCTTGCGAAGATCCTCTTCCATAATCAGAAGGTCCTTATTTCTCGCACCGAGGATGACATCTGCCTCGATGCCGTGCTCATGCAGCCACTTCACCTGCGGATACACAGGCGCAGCACCGACACCACCGGCGATGAAGATAATCGACTCCTTCTTCAGCTCCTCGATCGGTGTGTCGATCATCTCGGACGGTCTGCCGAGCGGTCCTACGATATCCGTGAAAGAATCACCGGCCTTCAGGTGGCTCATCTTCTCGGTGGAAGCGCCCACGACCTGGAAGACGATGGTGATGGTCTCTGCCTCCCGATCGTAATCTGCGATAGTAAACGGAATTCTCTCGCCCAGCTCTCCGAGCTTCGCAATCATAAACTGACCAGGCTCACACTTCTTGGCAACAAACGGTGCCTTGATGACCATAAGCCAGTCCTTGTCAACAAGGTGCTCAACTTTGGTTATTTCGTACATGATTTCCTCCATGTTCTTCGTCTCTGAGATTCCAGGCCGCAGAGCGACTTCTACGCCTGAACCACAATACTATCATTATAGCATTTCTCTTCGTAATCTCAACAAAAGTTTCACAGGCTTGCTGCTTCTTTAACGATCTTTTGTTACGGTTCACACGTGTACTGATCAGGCATGGGGCGGTGTCGGGAAGCCGGTAGCGGGCCCCTTGCCTGCATCCAGTTGACGAGTGACCAGTAACCTTCTTATGTACACAAAAAAAGGTTGCCATATCGAAATCGAATTTCTAAAATGAGAAGAGAAGTAAACGGTATACAGGGGCGTCTGCCCTCATATACAGATCACAGGAGGTGCGCCATGGATGAACTGAAGCAGCAGGATGAAGAACGCACGCTGAATCAGGAAACAAGCGCTGCAGGAAAGTCTGTTTCGAATGTCGATTCCCGTTCACGGGTAGACGATGAGCCGGAGATCCCGGAGGAGTCACGTCCGAACCTGACCGACCTTTTCGAGTCCATCCCGGATGATGATAGAAAATCGGACGATGACGACCGAAGCCAGATTCATACCGATACCGATGACTTCGATGAGGACAGGGCAGACGAACCGGAACGTGAGGACGAACTCGAAGAACTCATCGACGAGGGCAATAAGGAAGAGATCAGTGAATACTTCGAAGAGATGCAGCCGGCCGACTTCGTCGAAGAGGTCGATGACCTCGATGATGAGGACCTGCAGAAGCTCCCGAAGTTCCTGAATACCGAACAGCTGACCGAGATCATGGAGGAGGCAGATGATGACACGCGTCAGCGTATCAGTGAGCACCTCGATGATGATACCCTGCTCGCCATGTTCGAGGATATGTCGAAGGATGATATCGTAGATATCCTGGGTGAGATGGAAATCGCGCATCAGAAGCGTCTGCTGAACCGCATGAAATCCGGTGACCGTCGGATCATTCATACCCTCCTGCAGTATCCGGATGACAGTGCCGGTGGTATCATGACCACCGAGTACATCGCACTGCGAGAAGACCGTACCTGTGCCCAGGCACTCGACACGATTCGTGACATCGGTCCGAAGACCGAGGTCATCGAGACGATTTACGTCACCGACGAGGAGCGTCTGAAGAAGCTGGTCGGTACCGTCGATCTCCGAGATCTCCTGAGCTCTCCGCGTAACACGAAGCTGTCCGAGATCATGGACGATCAGGTCGTATCCGTCGAGCCGGAGGTCGATCAGGAGGAGGTCGCTCAGGTCGTATCGAAGTATGATCTGCAGGCCATCCCGGTCGTGTCCAGTAAGGGTTCCATCCTCGGCATCATCACCGTCGATGATATCATCGATGTCATCAACGAGGAGCACGATGAGGATATCGCGCACTTAGGAGGTACCTCCGCAGAGGAGGGTCTCGATACGACTCTCTGGGAATCGGTACGTATGCGTCTGCCGTGGCTGCTTGTCAACCTGCTGACGGCTTTCCTGGCGTCCTTCACCGTCAAGATGTTTGAATCGACCATCGCGAAGGTGGTCGCCCTCTCTGCGACGATGACCATCGTCTCCGGTATGGGCGGCAATGCCGGCACCCAGACCATGTCCGTCATGGTCCGTGAGCTCGCAAACGACGAGATCACGTTTAAGGAAAGCTGGAAGTCCTTCGTGAAGGAGATCCTGCTCGGCGTCGTCGATGGTGCTGCCACCGGTCTCGTAACCGGCATCGTGGTCGCCCTTCTCTATGGCAATGTCTATCTCGGACTCATCATCTTCCTCGCGATGATCGGCAACCTCGTGGTTTCCGGCATCTTCGGCTTCCTCGTACCGCTCACGCTCGAGAAGCTGCATGCCGACCCGGCCCTCGCGTCAAGTATCTTCGTGACGACCGCGACGGATGTCCTCGGATTTTTCATCTTCCTCGGACTCGCCAGCGCGTTTCTTCCGTATCTGGAGTGATGTATTCTTCTGTTCCAAATCCGAACTTTAAGCCAATACTTTACAGTTTTCTCATATGCACAAAAAAGAAGCGCCGCCCGGATGGGCGGCGCTTCTTTTTAAGAGAAAAAGTCATTGACTAAGCTTTCGTATGGATCAGATCGGATATCAGAAATCTACCTCTGTGTCATAGTAGCAAGCCTTCAGCAGCTTCTCCATCTCTTCCTGAGACGGCTGACGAGGGTTGGAACCAGTACATGCATCACCGATCGCTCTCTCTGCGATGCCAGGGAGTCTCTCAAGGAATACATCCTCAGGTACGAAGCCCTGCTCTGTCGGATAGGAATCTGCGCCATAGTTCTTGATGCAGTGCGGGATGTTCAGCTCATCGTTCATCTTACGGAGATACTTGATGAGGTTTGCAACCTTCTCATCATCGTTTGCGCCCTCGAGGTGCATGTAATCAGCGATGACACCATATCTCTTCTTCGCGGTCTCGTCCTTTGCGTTGAAAGCGATAACCTTCGGAAGGTACATAGCGTTTGCAGCGCCGTGGATGATGTGTGCGCCGTAATCAGCGAATACAGCACCGGTCTTGTGTGCCATGGAGTGAACGATACCGAGCAGTGCGTTCGAGAAAGCCATACCAGCGAGGCACTGTGCATCATGCATGGTATCACGGGCAGCCATATCCTCGTTGTAGGACTTTACAAGGTTGTCCTGGATGAGCTCGATGGCATGGATCGCAAGCGGATCGGTGTAGTTGCAGTTTGCGGTAGAAACATACGCCTCGATGGCATGTGTCATCGCATCCATACCTGTATGAGCGACGAGCTTCTTCGGCATGGTCTCTGCAAGCTCAGGATCGACGATCGCAACATCCGGTGTGATCTCGAAGTCAGCGATCGGGTACTTCGTGCCCTTCTGATAATCGGTGATGATCGAGAAGGCAGTTACCTCAGTTGCAGTACCGGAGGTAGAGGAAATCGCACAGAAGTGTGCCTTATGGCGAAGCTCCGGAATACCGAATACCTTACACATATCCTCGAAGGTGCAATCCGGATACTCATACTTGATCCACATCGCCTTCGCAGCATCGATCGGTGATCCACCGCCCATCGCGATGATCCAGTCAGGCTGGAACTCGATCATAGCTGCAGCACCCTTCATAACGGTCTCAACAGATGGATCCGGCTCGATACCCTCGTAAAGCTGAACCTCAAATCCAGCCTCCTTCAGGTACTCCTCTGCTCTCTGGAGGAAACCGAAACGCTTCATGGATCCACCACCGACGCAGATCATCGCCTTCTTACCCTTGAAGTTCTTGAGCTCTGCTAACGCACCCTTGCCATGATAAATGTCTCTTGGTAAACAGAATCTAGCCATAGTATATTCCTTCTTTCTTTTTGACAAGCCTCTGTCGCATCACGAACGATGTGTCCGCCCGCCGAAGCTTGTTATTTCTTTAACACACGCAAACATTATAGCATTCTGCTCAGTCGATAGCAATGGCAATTAAGTGATTTGGTATAATTTTAACAAAATATTCACACTTTTTTGACCAAGTAAACGAAAAAAGAAAACCTGCAGATCCGGCAGGGGACGGAGGGGACGGCAACGGAGGCCCATGTCCGATCTGTATTCCGTTTCCCTGCGATATCTGCTACTATAGAGGCACTCAACCAATCGTAATCGAGGAATCGATGCATATAAGAAAGAGGTATACATGTTAAAAGTCGAAAGAACATCCGTGATGAATCTGGAGAACGCGATGCGCGGTGCCCGGAATCCGATGAACTCCTGGGCACGCTCCGACAGCTACTACGACGAGGATGGAAACTATGTGCTGGGACCGAACGATCTCTCCCTCGCAAAGCGTCTCCGTCTCGCCGGCTCCGATCACCGGAAGTATGTCCGCCAGATCTTCGTCTGCTGTGATGTCACGGCACCGCTCTACTGGTGGAAGGAGTACGATACCTATAAGGTGGCGACCGTCGCAAACTCTACCTCGACCATGCATAAGATCCACAGTAAGCCGATCGAGCTCGAGGATTTCTCGCATGATCATCTGACCGATGATGCACTCGAGATCATGAAGAACTACATCGCGGAGATCGAGAAGATCCGCCTCCGCTATATGGAGAACGGGAAGGATAAGGCCGACTGGTATAATCTCATCGAGATGCTCCCGGAGTCCTACAACCAGATGCGCACGATCTCCCTGAACTATGAGACGCTGATCAACATCTACTTCGCACGGAAGAATCATAAGCTCGACGAGTGGCATACCTTCTGCCACTGGATCGAGACCCTCCCATACGCGAAGGAGATCATCCTCGCGGAAACAGAGAACGCGGATCCGGAGGCCTGAGCCGGTATCCTAGGCCGCTGTTTCGCGGGAATCGGGCCCTCAGATGCACAGGCCTGAGCCCACATACGCCGCGATGCCCGATGTAAGCATTGTCCGCTCATACCGGAATCGCCTGCTCGAGGATGATGGAGTAGATGAGCTTTTCCTTCACCCGGAGCCCGGTGATCTTCTCGAGGGCCTCCGCGTAAAGCTCGAGCTGTTTCTGGTAGCGCCCGATCAGCGTCTCCGCCTCCCGGACATGGTCGGACTTATAGTCCACGAGGACGATCTCACCGTCTTCGATGAAGAAGGCGTCGATGATGCCCTGCAGGATGACCGGTTCCGACGTGTCACTGTCCGGGAAGAGATAGTCGTTCGGTACCTGCTTCATGAAATGCTGCTCACGGTAGAGTGCATCCGCCGCCTGCGCCTTTCGGAAGCGTGCCGCGAGCGGCGACTGCAGAAAGGCCTGAAAACGCTTCGGATTGACGAGCTTATACTCCGCTTCCGGCAGCTTCTTCTCGAGCTGCGCCATGAAATCGGACGTATCCAGATAATCGTACTTCTCCAGCGCATGATGATAGGCATCGCCGACGTCTGCGCCCGCCTTTTCCTGGTAGTGCACCGGCTTCTCCTGGGCCATGCCGGACGGATCGGTCTCGCTGTGATCCACCTCGAGCTGCCAATGCTCCCAGCCGGCACGTGCGTGGGCTTCCTCGAAGGCCTCCATCGCCGTTTCCTTGATTTCGGAGACGGAGTGCTTCGGATAGAGCCGGGTCGCCGCTGCATGCGGATAGTGATAGGAAAGATCCTCCATGGCCTCCACATACGATGCAGCGCCCGGGTTCACTGCATCGACGGCCTGCTGCAGCTTCTCTGCCTGACGAAGACGGTTCAGCGCCGTCTGCTCTGCGGCGAGATGGATATCGTGCAGAGTATAATCGAAGAGCTCGATGACATCCCGCGTTGCACCAACCCGCTGCAGCCCTTCAGCGCCCTCGGCCATCATGATCCAGTCGAGATAACAGCTGGCGCTCTGCAGCTCCGTCCCGGACAGCGGTACCCCGGCATCCGGATACTTCTGGAGAAGCTTTTCGATATCGCCCGGCGTAGCGGTCAGGATCAGCTTCTCCTCGGCGCGCGTCATCGCGACATAGAGCACGCGAAGCTCCTCGCCGAGCTGGTCGGTCTCCAGCTTTTTTCGAATCGCCGCCCGCTTCAGGGACGGTATCTTCACTTTATTTTCGAGGTCCACATAATCGCAGCCGATGCCCAGCTCCGCATCCACCAGCACTGCATCGTTCAGCGAGCGCGTGTTGAACTTCCGGCTCATGCCGGAGAGAAAGACCACCGGGAACTGCAGGCCCTTCGACTTATGGATCGACATGATGCGGACGAGGTCATCCTGGTCGGAAAACACCGTCGCCTCACCCTGATCACTGTCGTATTTCTTCAGCTTCTCGATATAGCGGATGTAGTCGAAAAGCCCCTTATATGAGGTCTTCTCGAAGGAAAGCGCCATATCGATCATCGCGTCGAGGTTCGCCTTTCGCCGCCGACCCGCCGGCATCGCAGAGACATAGTGATCGTAGCCGGTCTCGTCGAAGATCCGGTACAGAAGCTCATGGATCGACAGGTAGTGGGCCATGGCACGATAGCGCGCGAGGTCGGCACAGAAGTGGTCGAGCTTCGCCTGCAGCGCCGGAGCAAGCGGAGGCTTCGCCTCGCCTTCCGCGGAGGCTTCGGACGTCACCTTCGTGAGCGGCGTCAGCTCGGCCGCTGTCCTTCCGCTGTCGGTCACCTCCGCAGTGCCATCGACTGTACCGTCGGAAGCATTGGCCTCAGATACCTGCAGCAGCGCGGTCTGCAGGGAACCGAAGTGTGCGACGAGCACTGCCAGCTCCTCGTCCGTAAACTGGTAGATCGGCGAGTGGAGGACGGCCGCCAGCGGGATGTCCTGCTGCGGGTTATCGATGACATCGAGAAGCGCCAGCACGGTCTCCACCTCGACGGTATCGAAATAGCCCTCGTTACTGGTGCAGTAGGCCGGCACGCCATCCGCACCGAGGATCTCCACGAGTGTATCCGCCCAGGAGCCCGGGGAACGAAGCAGAATCACCATATCGCGGTACTTCACACCATCCGCATGGAGGCGCTGGATGCGTTCCGCGATCATATGGGCCTCAGCCTCTTCCTTCGACATCTGTGCACCGAACAGCTCCTCTGACGTCTCCTTCGAGACCTCGAGCAGCAGAAGCTCTGTTTGATAGCGCGGATCGATGTCCTCACTTTCCGGTGCCTTCGGATAACCATAGTGAAGCGCCACCTTCTCGTCGTAGTCGATTCCGCCCAGCATCGGACGCATCACGCGGTGGAACACACGGTTGACTGCGCGCACCACCTCGTTACGGCTTCGGAAGTTCCGGCTCAGCTCGATCTTCGGATAGTCCGGATCCTGATATTTCATAAGGAAGAGATCCGGGCGTGCCTGGCGGAAGCTGTAGATGGACTGCTTCACGTCACCGACCTGGAACACATCCGGACGACCGAAGCGCGCCGCCGAGAGGGCACGGATCAGCTCCTCCTGCACGAAGTTCGAGTCCTGGTACTCGTCCACCAGGATCTCACGATACTGCCGTGCGACATCATCGGCGATCGCCGATGGATGGCGGACGCCGTCGGCATCCGTCGTATAGAGAATCTCCAGTGCCTTATGCTCGAGATCACTGAAATCCAGCACATGCCGCTTTTCCTTCTCCTCCTGGTAGCGCGCACTGAACTTCTTCGTCAGACGCACGAGGCCACGCATACTGCACTCGATGCCCGCCTCCATCTTCGCCTCGGCCTCCGGATCCAGGACCACCGGCAGCCCGGCGATGTCCTTCGTATCCTTCTTCACCTCGTCACGGATCGCCGTCACGCGTGTCTTCAGTACAGATTTCGTCGGCTTCAGGCGTTCATAGCGGATCGCCTGCGTCCGAAGAATCAGCTCCGACAGCTCCGTCGCCTCTGCCGCATGTCGGAGGGCCTGCTTTTCCTGTGCCACATTCGGAAGATAGCTTTCCGGTCCATCCGGCTCTGCACAGATGGACAGCGCATAGTCCATCCGCGCCGCATCATCACGGAGACGCGTTGCGAGCTGCTCCAGCAGGAATCGCTTCCCGTCCGCTGATTCCGCTGAGAGGCAGGCATCGAGGTACTCCTCCGGCCATGGGTGGGAGGCCGCACTCTCGTACAGCTTCTGGATCAGCTCTGCGATGCCCGCATCGGTCTTTCCCTGCGCGAAGGTATCGACGAAGTGAAGGAAATCCGCTTCGCCGGCCGCATACTCCTCCTCCAGCATATCCTCGAGGATATCTCCCTGCAGGAGCCGGAGCTCTCCCGGGTCTCCCATGCGGAAGCCCGGGTCGAGGTCGATCGCCGCATAGTTTTCCGTGATGAAATGCTTACAGAAGGCATCGATGGTGGAGATGCTCGCGTTCTGGATACTGCCGGCCTCACGGATCAGCTCTGCGCTGTCCGGATGCTCCCGGAGCTTCTCCTCGAGCGCCGCCTTAATCCGGTCCCGCATCTCCTGTGCCGCCGCCTCCGTGAAGGTCATGATCACCATCTCGGACAGCTTCACCGGATCCACCGGGTCCATGATCCGGGAAATCACATGCTGCACGAGCACCGCCGTCTTGCCGGAGCCCGCCGCTGCGGCGACCAGCAGATCCCCCGCTGTATGCTTGATTACACTTTCCTGTTCAGTCGTCCACTGCATCGTTCTTCTCCTCTGGTGAAATCTCGTTCCAGATTTCCTCTGCCGAAAGCTTCTCTCCGCTCCGGTAGGCGTAGCCGTCGATCCGCGGGTCGAAGCGGCAGATACTATGATACGGACACCAGCTGCAGGCCGTCGTATCCGTACCGATCCGGATCGGGTCGACATGGATGCGGCCATCACGGATCTCCTGTGCGAAGCGTTGCATCTTCCGGTCGACGAAACGGCCGAGGTCCTGAAAACGCTTCGTCGAGGCGACATTTTTCTTCGTCGCATCGACGGCGCCAGCCCGGATCGTCACCGGTAGGATATCCGACGCCTTCTCGATGCCCGTATCCAGCTTCTGTACGACCGACAGCTCCGTGTTCACGAGGCCGTCAACCATCAGCTTCTTCAGTCGCGCATGCTCGCGGTCCTCCGCACTGGCGGTCGCATCATAATCGAGCACCGGATCGTCGATGCGATAGTAGAACATCGCCGCCGGTACGATCTCCTTCTCCGGATAACGCAGCTGATACTCACTCATCGCGACGTTCATATAGGTCGTGAGCTGCAGCTGCGTTCCGTTGTAAACCCGGCTGAGATCGAAGCTCGTCTTTCCAGACTTGTAGTCGATGACCTTCACATAGACGTGCCCCTCATCCTGAGCGATATCGACACGATCGATCCGCCCAGTGAGGCGCATCCCGTCACGGATGTAGTCGAAGTTCTTCTCGAGTCCGTCCACATGGAACTCGCCGCGGCGCAGCTGCTCCGCCAGCGCCCACAGCGTCGTCTGTGTGATGGCCGTCGCCTTCCGTACGAGGTACTGGTTACGTGCCGTATCCATCAGCTGGCCGTGATTGTAGCTCGCGGACACCTGAGTAACGCTCTCCTCCGCAAGTGTACGCAGCTCCTCCTCGCTGAGCGTCTCCAGCTTTTTCTCTGCCTCCAGCGTACGCCGGAAGCTCTGCTCGATGGCCCCGTGGTAGAGATTTCCGATATCGTACATCTGAAGATCGAAGCTCTCCCGCTCCTGCAGCTTAAGCCCATACCGGAGGAAATGCTGGTACGCGCACTGGCTGTAGCGCTCGAGGCGCGTGATAGAGCCGAGGATACGCCCGCCATAGAGCTCCTCGGCGACCTTCCGGGACAGCATATCCGCCTCATAATGCGTGAACGCCGCCGCCATCAGCTGCTGCGCCTTCGCATGCTGTGCCGGATCCCGGTCGAGGATAGCGAGATACTCCATGAGGCGCGTCGGCATCGCCGTCTCCTGCAGTTTCTCCTTCGCACGATGATCCTGCGAAGCTGCGGCATCCCCTGTTCTGGTGTCCTCCGCCGTGTCCTGCTCCGTCCTCTGTGCTTCCGGCATCTGCATCGGCCAGGCATCCACCGCCACCAGCAGCTCGAGCTCCTGCATCGCCCCGGCGATCAGACGCTCGGCCTCCTTCATCGTGTAGGCACGCGGCGCACGAAGGCGCAGCTTCTCCACCGGAAGCTCCGTGAACATATCGCGGATCTCCCGGATCAGTCCAGACGCACGACAGCCCTTGCCGTCACGCCCCTTCAGGGCATAGCTCAGCACCAGACGCTCCGACGGATTCAGCAACGCACGGTAGATATAGAAGCGCTGCACGAGCGCACTCTCCACCCGGTCCGGGGCGAGTTCAATGTCTAAGTCTCTGAACAGATGGCGGTCCCGGTCGATCAGCAGCTTCGTGTCGGACTCTGCCTTCGGCACCTCATCCGCCGTCAGCCCGGCCACGAAGAAAAGGCGTGGATTCGAGAAGCGGGAACGCGTGAGATCGCCGATTACGACCTGGTCGATGGTCGCCGGAATCACGCGCACCGAGGCCTGACGAAGGCCTGCATCGAGCACGTCACGGAACTCTGCGCGGGAAACCGAAGTCTCTCCCAGCAGCGAGCGAAGCTGCCGAAGCACCGCATCGATCGCCGTCACACTCTCCTCGAGCGCCTCCGCACGATTCTGATCACCTGCCGCGCGAAGTGCGGCCACCAGAGATGCGATGGCCTCCGGTGCCGCGATTTCCTGCATCAGCGCTTCCAGTGCATCGATACGGGTCGCCACGCTCGCACCACGCTCGCCGGACTGCGTGCGCAAATGAAGGAGCGGCAGAACCAGCTCCTGGCGAAGGGCCTCCCGCTCGCCCACACTGCCATCCGCTTCCGTCCATACCGCGTCATATTTCGAAGCGCCACGGATGCCGGTGGCGCGCAGGATGTTATCGAGCCGGTCGATATGCTGCTCCTTCTCCGGCGTCACGGTCGGCAGGGCACGCAGAAAACGAAGGACTGCATCGAAGCTGAAATTCCGGTCGACGGCCTCCAGTGCCGCACGCATGAGCTCCGCGTACGGCGAATCGAGCAGGCTCGCCGGATCATCGAAGAAGTACGGGATATCTGCCTCCGAAAACACCTTATAGACGATGTCCCGGTAGCTCTCCGGATTCGTCAGGATGATGCCGATGTCCTGGTAGCGGAGACCATCCCGACGCACGGCCTCCTCGATACTGGTGGCCATCGCCTCGACCTCCTGCCGGAGATCCGCCGCCTCGCGGATCACGAGCGAGTCGTCTGGGGCAGCCTGTGACGCCACGGTATCGAAGCGGTAGAGGCGTGCCTCGATCGTGGACAGCGCCGGTGCCTTCACGAAGCGTGGCAGTACCGCCCCCGCCGGTCGCGGCTCACCGGTGCGCGCATCGAAGCGGTTCACATCGATCGGTGCCTCCATCGGAAGCTTCAGATCGGAGGCCATCTTCGTCAGCTTCGCCACGGTCTGCCGGGAGAGATAAAAGAGATCCTCCGGACCGCGCAGCTCATAGATCGAGTCATGTGCGTCGAGGCTCACCTCACAGCTCACGAGTGTCTCCGCTGTCACCGGCAGGATCTCTTCAAGAATACGAAGCTGGATCGGTGTGAAGCCGGTGAAGCCATCGAACGCCACGACCGCATCCCGCAGCAGCTGAGACTCCGGAAGATGGGCATACAGCTGATCGAGGATCTCCTCCTGCGTATGATAGCCGTGCTCCTCCATGTACTGCTGAAAATGCTCATAGATCAGCGCGATATCCTGGAGCTTGCTCCGGGTGTACTGCGACTCGGCGCGCTCTGCAGCGAGGTCCAGCATCTCCGGGGTGATGTGATACTGGTAGAACTCGGAGATCTGCGACTTCAGGCTCTCGAGGAAGCCCGGCTTGTTCAGCTCGCGCTGGTACAGGCGTAGCTTCCCTCTGATTTTCTCCGTCACCGAACGGAGAATCATGATTTTTCCGGTATCGTCGATGATGGTCATCGCCTGGAGCCCGAGCTCCTCGAAGACACGATAGGCCAGTCGATTAAAGCTCAGCACATCGATGTTCAGGATGCCGCCGCCCGGATTCGCCGGGTGTGCGAGCATCTTCTTCTGCATCGCCAGGGTATCCTGCTCCGGCACGATCAGGAACCAGTTCTTACGGAAGTTCTCCGGTGCATGCCTCAGGAAATACTGTAAGAGATATTCGGTTTTACCAGCGCCACTCGCGCCGAAAATGAAACGTAAGCTCATAAGTCACCTGCCTTCGTTCTGATAGCTCTATGATAGCACAGGGGCAGGTACATTTTTCAGCACATTGGTCGAAATAATAATTGTGCAGACGCTTTCTGCACATTTTTCCGGCATGCCCGTCATACCAAAAAACCGGAAGCCTGAGGCTTCCGGTTCATGAGATGATCTGTGTTATGAAATTTTTCAGTCTCCGAATACGGCCTTAAATGCGCGGTCGAGATCGGCGATGATGTCCTCGACGTTCTCGATACCGATGGAGAGACGGATGGTGTTCCGCTTGATGCCCTGATCGGCGAGCTCAGCGTCGTTGCACTCTGCGTGGGTCGTCGTTGCCGGGTGTACGACGAGAGACTTCACGTCGGCAACATTGGCCAGCAGTGAGAAGAGCTCGAGATGATCGATGAAGTCCTTCGCCTTCTGCTCGTCACCGTCGATGTCGAAGGTAAAGATGGATCCGGCACCGTTCGGATAGTACTTCTGATAGAGCGCCTGCTGCACCGGATCCTTCGATGCTGCCGGATGAGAAACGTAGGCAACATGTGGATTCTTCGACAGGTAATCGACGACCTTCAGTGCATTCTCGGTGTGGCGCTCTACGCGGAGAGACAGGGTCTCGATGCCCTGCAGGAGCAGCCATGCGTTGAGCGGTGCGAGGGTTGCACCTTCGTCACGAAGGATGATGGCGCGAAGATAGGTGGCGATGGTGGCCGGTGCACAGTCGGTTGCGAAGGTCACGCCGTGGTAGGACTCGTTCTTCGTCGCGAGCCATGGCCACTTCTCCGGCTGATTCCAGTTGAACTTGCCGGCATCGACGATGACGCCGCCGATGGTGGTTCCGTGACCACCGATGAACTTCGTCGCCGAATGAACGACGATGTCGGCACCGTGCTCGATCGGACGGATCTGTACCGGGGTTGCGAATGTGTTATCGATGATGAGCGGGAGGTCATGCTTGTGCGCGATCTCTACCCACCGATCGAGGTCGAGGACCTCACCGTTCGGGTTACCGAGGGTCTCGGCATAGAGGGCCTTCGTGTTCGGCTGGATGGCTGCCTCCACCTCCTCGTAGTTATACGGGTCTACGAACGTGGTCGTTACGCCGTAATCGGTAAAGGTATGGGCGAGGTAGTTATAGGTTCCGCCGTAGATGTTCTTCGCGGAAACGATGTGGTCGCCGGCATGAGCGACTGCCTTAAACGCGTAGGTAACCGCAGCTGCGCCAGATGCAACACCGAGAGCGGCGACACCACCCTCGAGAGCGGCGACTCTCTGCTCGAAGACATCCTCGGTCGGGTTCGTCAGTCGCGCATAGATGTTACCTGCATCCTTCAGTGCGAAACGGGCGGCTGCATGATCGGCATCGTTAAAGACGAAAGCGCTGGTCTGGTAGATCGGGACGGCTCTCGCGCCGGTCGCTGGATCCGGGTTCTCCTGTCCTACGTGGATGGCCTTCGTATCAAATCCGTAATTTCTGTCTACATATGGCTTCTTCGGCATGATGTTCTCCTTCTGCAGCTTCGGCTGCGCGTTCCTATCTGCGGAGCGCCCGAACTCTCCTCTATGATTCAGGCGGCTTCTGCAGTCCGCATCGGTGTTTTCGTTCCGATGTTTTCCTCTTTACGTCCATCAGTTTCTTAAGTAATTTCCTTCAGCTGATGGTGAAATCATAGCACCCGTATCTGCTATTGTATAATACTTGCTGTCTGGAGTCAGATATAAATCTGATTTATAGCGACGCCGACGAGGGACGCAGTCACTCTTCACTCGTGTACTGGATTCAGGTAGTGGACCGTCTTTTCTATAACAAATGTGGTCCCACCCAGTCATCTGGTTATATAAAATAAAAATTATCTGGTAGTTACGATAGTGCCAGTCCTGGCCTATAATGCAGGGCAGAACAGGCAGATGCCTGAACATACCTGAGGAGGCAACATCATGAATAACTCGAAAACCTATCAGCTTGCGCTTGCCGCTCTGTTCGCAGCGCTTTCCTATGCAGTCTTCACCTTCCTGCAGATTAAGATTCCGGTCGGTGCGGATATGACATCCATCCACCTCGGCAATGCTGTCGTCGTACTCGGCGCGTTTATCATCGGTGGCCCGCTCGGCGGTCTCGCCGGCGCGATCGGTATGAGCATCGGTGATCTGCTGGATCCGGTCTATGCACCACTCGTACCGAAGACACTGTTCTGTAAGCTGCTCATCGGTCTCATCACCGGTTTCGTCGCACACAGAATCGGGGGCATCACGAAGACCGATGATCCGAAGCATATCTTCCGCTGGACCATCATCGCTGCTGCCTGCGGTCTGATCTTCAACATGTTTGCAGACCCGATCATCGGCTACTGGTATAAGATTCTCATCCTCGGAAAGCCGGCAGCGGATCTGTCCCTGAAGATCAACTTCGTCGCAACTACAATCAACGCGGTCGTATCCCTCGTCGTATCCGTAGCCGTCTATGCGGCACTGCGCCCGGCACTCAAGAAGGCTGGCTTCTTCATGAAGCTCGCATGCTAACCGTATTCTTTCTGTCTTTCATACTTCCATCACTTAGCACCCTGAATCGACGGATTCAGGGTGCTGTCTTTTTGGACGAAAAAGCAAACAATGTGCATTGTATGCAATTTAGAACGGTACGGCGATTGACGCTCTTTCCTCGAAAACATATATTTAGAAGGATCCGATATTCCCACTCGATATCAGACCGCGCTTCGCGGATGAAATCATAGAAAAATCATGAATATCCGGTGAAAGGAGCGCACGGATGGCAGCACAGGAAACACAGCTTAGAGCAGACGGACAAAACGGACCGGACAAGGACCAGCGGAAGGGATTCCGTTTTCCACGCATCACGGATCGTGTATGGCGCAGTGCGCTGGTCGTGCTGGCGACGGCCATCATCTATGAGTATCTGTTCCAGGATCGGAATCCATGCTTCGCGCTGATCGGTGCGGTCTACGGTGTCGGCAGTCAGTTCGAAGAGGGCTTCCATAATGGCTTCAACCGTTTCATCGGTACCTTCGTCGGTGGTCTGCTGGTCATCCCGTTTTATACACTCTATACGAACCCGCTCTTCGGTGTACCGGACTGGGCATGGATGGTCCTCGGCCTCTGCCTCGTGCTTCTCTGCAATCTGGCACTCGGTGCAGACTCTGCGATTCAGCCGGGTACCGTCGTGTATTTCGTCGTGATGTTTACGGTCGGTCAGGAACGCGTCGTGCCGTACACGATCGCCCGTATCATCGATACCGGTGTCGGTGTACTGATCGCGCTGGCGATCACCACCGTCCTTCCGACGAAGCGTGATCGTGAGAACGGTCTCTCTTTCCGAAGCGTCTGGACCCATACCGGGCAGGCCTTCCAGTCCTATCTTCATAAGAATAAGAAGTTCCGCGAGCAGGAACATGAGAACTTCGGTCGAAAAAAATGATCATTAAATAAAAAGTGGCACTGCAGGCAAGATTGATCATGCCTGCAGTGCCACTTTTCCATTTTAGGAAATCAGTTTAAGACGATTACATCTCGGCGATCAATAACAAACATGGTCAAATCTTCTTAAAATCTTTTGCAAGGCTAGGTGCAATTGTGACAATTTTTTAATTTTTACTATTTTTTCATGTACTATTGTAGCAAAAATGCAGCATCATATATAAAATTCAAGTAAGCCTGCTAATAAAAAGTCAAGGGGTGATTTGGAAAAAGTTTAGAGATTGATTTTGGGCACAAGTATCCGGACCACCT
>CABTMH010000127.1 GCA_902485915.1 uncultured Oribacterium sp.
ACACGACGCTCTTCCGATCTTTCGAGGATGCTGCGCAGCTTCGCGCCGGCGACCTTCTCGATACCGTGGCTCATCATGTACATACCTGCGATAAACAGGCCGAGGCCTCCTAAAAGACTCACTAGTATAGTCAGCATAGTTTCTCCCTTAATATTCGTGGCGTCATCGCCACAGGATGTTCGGTTCTTTCTTGCTTTATGTGATACCGGGCGGCGCTGCTTCTTATCATGCATACATGTAGCCGACATGGTCGTCTCGCGAGGAGCTCTCCCAACGTTACTGCGGGAACGTTTCTGATGTCTGCTTCGTTATTTTTTTAACGTGTGCAATACAAAAACACGCCTCTGTCGAAAGCCCAGTTTGTTTCATTATACAGCATGTATTCAGAAGAAAAAACAGGGATTTTATATGGTCTATACACAATCTTTACAGATTTTTTACGGTGTTTCGGGTGATGTTTGCTAATTAGTCATCAAAACAGGGATCGACCATACCGGCCGATCCCTGTTCGTTACTATACCATATTCGATTTTTACAGGAACATCCGGAGCAGTGCGCCCATGCCGAGTCCCATGAAGTTTCCGATGGCGCCGCCGAGTACGCCCATGAGTACGCCGATACCAGCGTAGGAGGTGTCATACGCAGTTGCGATGATCGGGGCTGTTGCGGTACCACCGATGCAGGCTACAGAAGCGGTCGAGCACATGCAGAGATCCCAGTGGAAGATCTTCGACAGGATGAACATGAGGACGACGTGTACAGCGATGATCGCGATACCATAGACAACCCACATCGGAGCGGCGAGGAGATCGACGAGCGTCGAGGTCGAAGCCAGCATGGAGATGACGGTGTAGAGGTATAAGCCGGAGAGCTCGGAAACGCCCGGGAGCTTACCGATCGGTGTCATCGCAGAGATGAGGCCGAGGATCGTGACGAAGAGAGTAGTGCAGGTTCCCTTATCAAACATCGCGAGACCGGCACTCTTAAAGAAAGCGCCCATCTGTGCACCGACGAACTGACCGAATACCGACACCATCAGGCTGACGCTGAGCAGGATGACGAGATCATTGGCTGATGGATGCACATTCTTCTCACGCTTCACCTCTTCGTTAGCAACCGCAGCGATCGCATCGAGCTTCGAGGTATCTGCCTTCGTCGCCTTGTTCCACTTCGGTGCGAACTTTACAGCGAAGAGGAGCAGCGCGATCCACAGGGAGTAGCACGCAGTATCGAGCGCCAGTGCACAGGAGTACGCACCACCGTCGACCGGAAGCGCATCCTGCATCGCCGCCATGTTCGCAGAACCGCCGACCCATGACGCATAGAGCGCAGCCGTCGCACCCCAGGTCTTATCTGCACCACCGAGGGCGTTCACGAAGAGCGGGTAGAGCGCGAAGAAACCGATGCCGAGTGTGACCGCACTGCCCATGAAGATGCAGATCATACGCGGTCCGAGCTTCGCCAGCTTACGGAAATCGCAGCGCAGCAGCATGATGAAGATCATCGCATACAGAAGATTATTCTTGACTGCACTGTACGCCGCGCGGCATCCGTCGGAATCGTAGAAACCGATGGTGCAGAAGAACATGTTGATGACATAGACCCACACGATCGCCGGAACGTAGTTGAAGATTTTCCACTTCGCGTACTTCTCCAGCGCGAGGATGATGCCGGACAGCATCAGCAGGAAGGCGATGAAAGTAAAGCCGTTTTGAATTGCAAACATAAAGATACACTCCTTTTTATTTTTTACAGCGGTGAGCGATTCACCACTGCAGTTAACATAGATATGTGCGCGCAGCGTCACATCTGACGCAGGATATGCTCCTTCACGGCGTCGAGCGGGCTCTCTTTCCACGCGCCCTTCCCGGCTTCCGCCGCGAGTGCCATGATGACGCTCAGGTCCATGTGCGCGCCCTCGACGTAGCCATCCGGCTCCGTGCTGTAGAAGTAGCCGTTCCAGGTCTCCTCCGACGCGTCCAGGAAGCGCTCCGGCTCGAGATAGAGCATCTTGCGACGCTCCTCCGCGATGAACGCCTGCGCCGATAGTGGCGCGAGCCGCGCATACTCATCGGCAGAGACATTGGCGAAGATAGGAGGAAGCGGGGCCACATCGATCCGCTCCTCGCCACGCACGATCCGGATGCCGAGCGCCTCGAAATCCATGCGCTCCTCCGTGAACAGAAGCTTCAGCAGCACGCCGGTATCGGTGAACGGATGCACACGCTGATAATCGGTGTCGAAGATGAAGTTACCGAGGGAGTAGAAGATGGCCTTTCCATCGTCGAAAAGCTCATAATTCTCCGGGACATGCGGGTGATGCGCCACGACGACATCCGCGCCGAGCTCGAGGTAGCGGAGATAGCGATCGCGCGTGTACGGACTCGGCAGACTCGTAAACTCCTCGCCGCCATGCGACACGACCACGCACCAGCGACAGCGCGCCTTGATCTCCGCGATGCGCCGCGCGATCAGCTCGACATCATCCCAGCGGAAGGTCCCCGGCTCCGTCGCGGTGGCCGGGATGCACTCCGCCTGGTACGCAACGCAGATCATGCCGATGCCGCCCGCCTCCTCGAGGTAGACCGGCTCCGACGCCTCCGTCTCGTTCATACCCGCACCCAGCGTCCGCGCCCCGATCGACGCCGCACACTGCTTCGTGCTCAGAACCCCCGCGACGCCCGCGTCCATCGTGTGGTTGTTGCCAATGCTCCAGATATCTGCGTGTATGGCTTCGAGAACGCGCGTCGCCGCCGGATCCATACTATGGAAGAAGACCCCGCGGGAGCCGTCATCCACCGCATCGATCAGTGCGCCCTCGACGTTCGCGACGGTGTGGTCCGCGCTGTGGAAAAACGAAAGCATCGGCTTGGAAAGCAGATTCGGATCCTCCCAGCGCTTATCCATATACCGGTCGAAACCGATATCCCCGGTGAACACGATGGAAGTGGAAGATTTCGGATGATGACCAGCACCCGTCGCAGTGTGCGCTACGCCTGTCTCGTGACCACGCGTGCTGTTTGTCGTAGGATCGAGAGCCATAGAACCTCCTTATGCAAAAAAAGAAGCAGGAACGGAAGAGCAGCGCATCAACAGTGCGCCATGGTCATGGGTTCTTGCCTCTGCCAGGTGATCGAAATGCTATGTAGATATCTCAACACGGTTTATCGAAAATGAACAAAACCGGATGGGTATCAAGTTGTATTTTAATTAAACTGAACATTCGTGTCAATAACATTAGGGATTCCAGGATGCCACTGCCCCTCCCAGGGAAATTTTTCACACTGTAGGCACGGTAAGCGCTTCATGGCAGGGCAATGCCTACATCTGGATGCCTGGAAATGGGGAGCTGTAGGCACGGTAAGCGCTTTATATCGTCATCGTGCCTACGAAAATGGCCACATTTCGAGGTACACCATAGGCATGTTCAGGCAGTTTTCCTACCACCATGCCTATAAAATCTCCGGCGAAAGTAGGCATGATGAGCCATTTTGGTTGATATCATGCCTGCTAATCACTTCGCGCCTCTTATAAGATATAGGCATGATGGAGTATTTCATCCCTTATCATGCCTGCTAAAATGTTAGTGCGGGGTGCGTGATGATGTGAAGATGGAGGCATCGGCCACGGGATGTGACATGGAGCTATGTCCCAACAGGGGCTGTAAAAGCCAAAATATTTTTTGCTGCCAAAAGCCTCGAAATCCCTTGATAACACTGGAAGTAAACCGCTTAATATAGTCTGCTTAACGACCATATGCAATTTCTGATCCTCATGCTAGAATCGGAGCATGTGAAAGACTCTCCCATGAACCAGCCGGAACTCTATCCTGTGGTGACGCTGGTGCTTTACTTCGGACATAAACAGAGGTGGAGCGGGCCACTGACGTTGAAGGAAAGGCTGAATATCCCGAAAGAATTCGATGAGTATGTGAATGATTACAAAAT
>CABTMH010000128.1 GCA_902485915.1 uncultured Oribacterium sp.
GGCCATCACGGCCCGCCTCCCGCGGTCGCTGTTATATGACGCTGAAGTTACGAGCGAAGGCTTACGCCGAGGCGCTCGAGGCCGTTCAGGATCTTCTTTACGACTGCGCCGATCTCATCATCGGTGAGGGTGTGATCCTGGGCACGAAGAGTCACCTTGTACGCCATCGACTTGAAGCCCGCGAGCACCTGTGCGCCCTCGTATACATCGAAGAGCTCGACGCGCTCACAGAGTCTGCCGGCGCGCTGTACGAGGATATCCTCGATCTGACCAGCTGTTACAGCGTGCGGGACGAGCATCGAGAAGTCACGGCTTACAGACGGGAACTTCGCCAGCGGAACGTACTTGACGTCATCATCGACCAGCGGATATACCTCCGGCATATCTACGACCGCGACGTACGCTGCCTCGCCGATGGAGTAGTTCTCGAGAACCTCCGGGTGAACCTCACCGAGGTAACCGATCACCTTTCCATCGTAGATGATATTTGCGCGTCTGCCCGGGTGCAGAAACGGCTTCGCACAGCCCGCTGCATCATAGTGGTAGCGACCCGTGAGACCGAGCTGGTTCAGGATCACCTCGACATCACCCTTCATCGTGAAGAAGTCGCCCTCTCCGATCTCGCCGAGCGTCAGCGTCATACGCTCATCCGGAAGCTCCGTAAGCGGCAGCGCCTTCGGGATGTAGATGGACGCCATCTCATAGAGACGTGCGTCACGATTACGACGGTTATAGTTCGTGCTGAGCGAGCTCAGCATACCGTTCATGCTGGACGTACGCATCACAGAGAAGTCCTCACCGAGCGGGTTCAGAATCTTCACCTGCTGGCGCTCCATCGCATCGGCCGGGAACAGGAGCTTATCATATACCTTCGGAGATTCGAAGCTGTACATGTAGGCCTGGGAATAGCCGAGTGCCTGTGCGTAGTGACGTACACGCTCGTTGACCGCGAGGTCCGGAGCCAGTCCGCCGGCCACATCGCCACCGGATGGAAGAGTCATGGAGACATTGGCATAACCGTAGAAACGGAGAACCTCCTCCGCGACGTCACACATACGATGGATGTCCTGACGGAAGGTCGGGGCGGTCACGGTCAGTGTATCTCCATCCTCGCCGATCTCCGTCGAGAGCTCGATCTTCTCGAGGTATGCCTTCATCTCCTCTGCTGTGAGATCGAAGCCGATCAGGTGATTGATCTCGGATGCCTTGCAGACAACGACCGATGGCTCACGCTTTACCGGATAAACATCGATGATGCCACCGACCACTTCACCGGCACCGAGCTGCTCGATCAGGGCACATGCACGGTTGATCGCCGACTCTGCGAGGTTCGGGTCGAGGCCCTTCTCGAAGTAGCCAGAGGCGTCGGTACGGTTGCCGACCTTACGTGCACTTAAACGGATGTTGGTACCGTCGAAGGTCGCTGCCTCGAAGACCATGGTCTTCACGTCGTCGGTGATCTTCGAGTTCTCACCGCCCATGATGCCGGCGAGACCGATCGCACCCTCTGCATCGCAGATCGTGAGGACGCTGTGATCGAGGGTTCTCATCTGACCGTCGAGGGTCTCGAACTCGTCACCGTCCTGCGCGCGCTTTACGATGATCTCATGGCCACGGATCTTATCGTAGTCATAGCTGTGCATCGGCTGGCCATACTCGAGCATCACATAGTTTGTGATGTCGACGATGTTGTTGATCGGACGGATTCCGGCACTGGCGAGGCGGATCTGCATCCACTTCGGTGACGGTGCCAGCTTGATGTTCTTCACCATACGTGCGGTATAGCGTGGGCAGAGATCGGTATCCTCGACAGATACCTTCAGGAAATCGTGGATATCCTCTGCATTTCCCGACTTCTCCTCTGCCGGCATATGGAAGCTCTTACCGAAGGTCGCCGCTGCCTCACGGGCGATACCGATCACGCTGTAGCAGTCCACACGGTTCGAGGTGATCTCATACTCGTGGATCGCATCATCGAGACCGAGTACGGTCGCTGCATCCTGTCCGACCGCGGTGCCCTCCGGGAAGATATAGAGGCCAGACTCCGGTGCCTCCGGATAGAACTCACGGCTGGAACCGAGCTCCTCTATGGAGCACATCATACCGTAGGACTCTACGCCACGCAGCTTACCGGCATGGATCTCGATGCCATCCTCCGGAAGCGCACCGCCGTCATGTCCGCCAGCGACCTTACCACCATCGAGCACGACCGGCACCACATCGCCGACCTTCATGTTCGACGCACCAGTCACGATCTGAATGAGCTCCGGCTGTCCGACATCGACCTGGCAGATGACAAGCTTCGTCGCATCCGGATGCGGCTCGATGGAGCGGATCTGTCCGGTGACGATCTTATCCAGGTTCTTATTTAAAACAGTGCAGGTCTCAACCTTCGTACCGGTCAGCGTCATGGCATCTGTCCACTCCTTCGGTGTACAGTCGAGATCTGGAACATACTCCTTGATCCAGTTCATGGATGTATTCATGCTATTTCCTCCCCTTCTTAGAACTGATTCAGAAAACGTGTATCATTCTCATAGAGAAGACGCATGTCATCGATTTCATACTTGAGCAGCGCGATACGCTCGAGGCCCACACCGAAGGCGAAGCCCTGGTACTCGTTCGGATCGATACCGCACATCTCGAGTACGTGCGGGTGTACCATACCGCAGCCGAGGATCTCGATCCAGCCCTCGCCCTTACAGAAACGGCAGCCCTTGCCACCACACTTGAAGCAGCTCACATCGACCTCTGCCGACGGCTCCGTGAACGGGAAGTGGTGCGGACGAAGCTTGGTCTTCGTATCCGGTCCGAAAAGCTCCTTCGCGAAGGTATCGAGGGTGCCCTTCAGATCGGCGAAGGTCACATGCTTATCGATGACGAGGCCCTCGATCTGATGGAAGGACGGGGAGTGGGTGGCATCCACGGCGTCCGAACGGAATACTCGGCCCGGGCAGATCATGCGTATCGGAAGCTTACCCTTCTCCATCACACGCGCCTGTACGGACGAAGTCTGCGTACGAAGCAGAATATTATTTCCGATATAGAAGGTATCCTGCTCATCTCTCGCCGGGTGGCCCTTCGGGATGTTCAGCTTCTCGAAGTTATACTCATCGTACTCGACCTCCGGACCCTCGACGACCTCATAGCCCATACCGATAAAGATACGCTCGACCTCCTCGAGGGCCTTCGTGTTCGGATGCGCATGACCATACTGCATCTTCTTCGCCGGCAGCGTCACATCGATCGTCTCAGCCGCCATCTTCGCATCACGTGCCTTCTTCTGAAGCTCCGACATATGCTCCTGAAGCTCCTCCTCGACCTGCTGGCGAAGTGCATTGACCAGCTGACCGAACTTCGGCTTCTCCTCTGCGCTCAGATCCTTCATGGACTTCAGCAGCGAGGTGATCTCACCCTTCTTACCAAGGAAACGAACACGCACATCGTTCAGTGCATTCGTGTCCTGCGCTTCGCGGATACTCTCCTGCGCAAGCTTCTTCAGCTCTTCAAGCTTTGAATTATCCATCTTTTTCTCCTTCTCATCACCGTCAGGGTCACGGTATATATCGAGCTCCACCTTACAGAGCCATGATCACTTCACCACGCGCTTCCGCTATTTGTAAAATAACCCACTTGACACAGCGCAGCATCACTTCATGCACGCATACATCTGATCATTTACACAAAAAATCCCTGCATGTCTTACGACACACAGGGACGAATCATCGCGGTACCACCCTTGTTCCCGCGGCCAATGCTTCCGACACTACATCATCACGAAGCTTCACCCACAGGCACTCACTATGCTTAACGCGCATCCACGTTCCGAACTACCAGCGCCGCGTCTGCACGCACGCCTTCCCCCGGACAACTCCAGTGCGAAAATTCGTATCAGAGATTTCTCAGACCGCTCGCAGCGTGTCACGGTCACTCTCTCAGGAGAAACGACTCTGAACTACTGAACACCTTCCATGTTTTTATTCACTATACGCTGTCTGACTCTCCACTACTTTATATGGAAGAAAATCAAACTTTCTATAGTTTATTTCCTCCCCGCAGAAAAGTCAAGTAGCGTTACGGTTCGCTCGGGTACTGATCAAGCAGTGGCCGGAGGGGGCGGCATGCCTGAATCCAACTGACGAGTGAACAGTAGTAATATATGAAACGACTTCGATTTGTTTTATAATGTACTGGCAGAAGAAAGGATTTATCTATGAAAGATTATTATATGGATCATGCGGCGACCACGCCGCTTTCGAAGGATGCGCTGGAGGCGATGATGCCGTATCTCACCACGGATTATGGCAATGCTTCCACCGTCTACACCTATGGCCAGCGCGCGAAGGCTGCGGTCGAGCGCAGTCGTCGTACCATCGCGGCCACCATCGGCGCGAAGCCATCGGAAGTATACTTCACGAGCGGTGGCACCGAGTCGGATAACTGGGCGCTGATCGGCGTGGCCGAAGCTGGCGAACGCGGGCACATCATCACCGACGCGATCGAGCATCATGCGATCCTGAACACCTGTGCGTATCTCGAGAAGCGGGGCTTCGATGTGACCTGTCTGCCGGTCGATCATGAGGGCCATGTCGATCCGGATGCAGTGATGGCAGCGATCCGACCGGACACGCTGCTCGTTAGCATCATGGCAGCAAACAACGAAATCGGCACCATTGAGCCGATCGCAGAGATCGGTGCGCGCCTTCAGAAGCATGCAGAGGAAACCGGCCAGCGCATCCTCTTCCATACCGATGCCGTCCAGGCGTACGCCCATATCCCGCTCCATGTCGATGAACTGAAGGTCGATCTCATGTCGGCGAGCAGTCACAAGCTCAACGGCCCGAAGGGCGTCGGCTTCCTCTATGTGCGCCGTGGCGTGAAGCTCCCGAGCTTTCTGCATGGTGGTGAACAGGAGCGTGGTCGTCGCGCCGGCACCGAAAATGTCGCCGGCATCGTCGGCTTCGCACGCGCCGCCGAGCTCGCCTGCGGTGCGACCCCTCAGCCGATGACTTCGACCGCTGACACAGATACCGCTGCCATATCCACTGCAGGCACGCACGCTGCAGAATCGTCCCTCGCCCCCATGGCGCAGCGCATCGCGCAGGAAAGCACCGTCCGCGACCACCTCATCAAGCGCCTGCTCGACGAGATTCCAAACACCAGCCTGAACGGTGATCCGACGCATCGCCTCCCGAATAACGTAAACGTCCGCTTCAAGTATATCGAAGGCGAGACCCTCCTGCTGCTCCTGAACGAGAAGCACATCTATGCCAGTGCCGGCTCCGCCTGCGCC
Organism: uncultured Oribacterium sp.; assembly: GCA_902485915.1. Taxonomy (GTDB): domain Bacteria; phylum Bacillota; class Clostridia; order Lachnospirales; family Lachnospiraceae; genus Oribacterium. The sequence continues at coordinate 5,294 of CABTMH010000128.1, forward strand.
AGCGGCTCCCTCGCGCCGAGCCACGTACTGACCGCCATCGGTATCCCCCACGAGGATGCCAGGGGAAGCCTGCGTCTCACGATCGGACCGGAGACGACGATCGCAGATGTCGACGAGGTCGTGGACCTCATGAAGCCGATCATCGCCCATCTCCGAGCGCAGTCTCCACTGTACCAGAAGTGCGTCTCCATCTTATAAACTGGACTTTTTGAGGCAGGCCTTTCGGCCTGCCTCAAAGCTGGATAGATATAAAATAGATGTCTACTTGTACTTCAGATTACTTCTTCGCCTTTTCGTCGTTGATGGCGGCGATCATCTTCGGAACGACCTCATAAAGATCGCCGACGATACCGTAGTTTGCAACTTCGAAGATCGGCGCGTTAGCGTTTGCATTGACAGCGATGATCATATCGGAGTCCTGCATACCAGCCTTATGCTGGATCGCACCGGAGATACCGAGTGCCACATAGATTCTAGGATGAACGGTCTTACCGGTCTGTCCGACCTGACGATCCTCTGTCAGCCAGCCATTCTCTACGGTCGGTCTGGAACCAGCGACGACACCGCCACCGAGCGCCTCTGCAAGCTCCTCTGCGAGCTGCTTGCCCTTCTCGACATCCTTGCTGATACCCATACCGACAGCGACGATGATATCTGCGCCTACGAGATCGACGGTCTTCTTTGCAGACTTCACAACCTCGAGTACTCTCGTTCTGAGATCAGCCTCAGAAATCTGTACCGGATACATCTCAATCTCACACTGATCTGCCTTCGCCTGATCAAACTCTGCCTTCTTCATAACGCCTGGACGTACGGTGGACATGCAAGGTCTGAATCTCGGGCAGATGATGGTTGCCATAAGGTGACCACCGAATGCCGGACGTGTCATCTTAAGGTTCATATCATCCATATTAAACTTCTGAGAATCAACGTCGATCGTAGAAGCATCTCTTAAGAACTGTACATAGTTGTTCATATCGATATCAAGGTGTGTACAGTCTGCGGTTAAACCGGTATGTAATCTACCTGCGCAACGAGGTCCGAGGTCACGGCCGATGGTCGTAGCACCGATGAGGAGAACCTCCGGCTTCTTATCCATCACAGCATCACAGAGAACCTTTACATATGCGTCTGTAGTATATACCTCGAGTGAAGGATCATCACAAACGATCACCTTATCTGCACCATAACCACCGAGCTCCTTCGCGATACCCTCTACGTTGTGGCCGAGTAATACGCCGATGAGCTGAGAGCCTCTCTGATCTGCGAGCTTTTTTGCTTCGCTGATTAACTCGAAATCTGTATTCTGAAGCTTGCCGTCACGCTGCTCACAGAAAACCCAGATATCATGAAATTCTTCAATATTTGCACTATTGTAAGCCATATCTATTCCTTTCTGTACGACTCGTGTACGACATCAGATCACATGCTGCTTCGCAAGCTTCATCGCAAGCGCTGCAGCCGCTTCTTCTGCACTGCCATCGATCATCTCCACCTGGCCCTTCTGAGGCGGTGTAAATGACTTGAAGATGTTGGTCGGGGAGCCCTTTAAGCCGATGGTATCCGGCTCGATGAGTGGCTCATCCTTCAGTGCGTTATAATCAAGCACCGTAATCGGCTTATCGAAGCAGTCAAAGATGCCCTTTACGATCATGTATCTCGGGGTGTTCAGCTCCTTGATGCAGGTGATGAGACATGGTGTCTGTACCTCTACCTGCATATAGCCATCCTCGAGCATTCTCTTGACAACGAGGACATCGCCTTCCTTCTTAATATCGGCTGCATATGTAACCTGCGGAAGGTCGAGCTTTTCTGCGATCTGCGGACCTACCTGTGCGGTATCACCGTCGATCGCCTGTCTTCCACAGAAAATCAGGTCATCCTTACCGATGCCCATATGATGGAGTGCGCCGGCGATGATCTGTGATGTTGCGAAGGTATCAGAACCACCGAACTCTCTGCCGGAAATTAAAACACCATCGTCTGCGCCCATTGCGATCAGCTCACGTAACATCTTCGCTGCAGGAGGCGGGCCCATGGTGACGACGGTTACCTGGCAGCCGAGCTCATCCTTTAACGAGAGCGCTGCCTCCACTGCATTCATATCATCCGGATTGGTGATAGTTGCCATAGATGCACGATCCAATGTACCATTTGCATTTACTGCAACCTTTCCCGATGTATCCGGAACCTGCTTAACGCAAACAAAAATTCTCATGTTCGATTCCTCCCATCAATGTAAAAGTGCACCAGAGATAACCATCTGCTGTACCTGGCTGGTTCCCTCATAGATACTGAAGATTCTGGCATCACGGTACATTCTCTCGATCTTGTACTCCTTGATGTAGCCATATCCGCCGAAGATCTGCAGTGCCTTATAGGCCACTCTGTTTGCCATCTCCGCAGCATAGAGCTTGCACATCGCACACTTGATGTAGTTATCCTTATCACCGGCATCCATCTCCTGTGCTGCAGTGTAGATCATGCATCTTGCAGCCTCGATCTCTGTCGCCATATCAGCGATCATGAAGCTGATGGCCTGATTCTTCGCGATCGGACGACCGAACTGTACTCTTTCCTTCGAATACTTCATTGCCTCCTCGAGACAGCCCTGTGCAAGTCCGAGAGACTGTGCAGCGACACCGAGACGACCACCATTCAGGGTCTTCATCGCGGTCTGGAATCCCTTATCCTTCGGTCCGAGTAACCACTTCTTATTTACACGTACGTTATCGAAGCTGATATCAGATGTCGGATAGCCGCCGATACCCATCTTCGCCTCTGGCTTACCGGTGCTTATACCAGGAAGCTTCATGTCGACGATAAACATCGAGATGCCCTTGCTGCCCTTCTGCGTACGATCCGTCTTTGCGTATACAACTGCATAATCCGCGAACGGTGCACCGGAAATAAAGCACTTACGTCCGTTGATGATGAAATCATCGCCGTCCTCAACTGCGTAGGTCTGAAGGCCTCCTGCATCGGAACCTGCACCCGGCTCAGTTAATGCGAAAACGATATTTTTCTTACCAGCCGCTACATCCGGAAGGATGGCCTGCTTCTGTTCTTCTGTTCCACACATAAGAACAGGACCTGCACCGAGCGAGTTCGGTGTATTTACATAGATGGTCGCAACAGGCATTACTCTTGCGAACTCCTCACCCATCAGCATGTAGGTCAGTGTATCTGCACCCTGTCCGCCATACTCTCTAGGAATCTTGACAGCAGTGAATCCATACTTCGCCATCTTCGCATAGAGCTCCTGATCGAACTCACCTGTAGCATCCAGTCGATCCTGAATTTCCTTCGTGAATTCCGTCTCGGCAAAATTACGGAAATTCTTTCTCAGCATCTCATATTTCTCTGAAAGAACCATTCGTATTCCTCCTTCATAAAAAGCCGGGGCAATGACCGTTTAGGCGTTTAGGTCTAAGCATCATTGCCCTCATTGAATTGTTATTTGTTATCGCGGATATACAGAGCCTTGTTCTCAAGCATTCTCTGGATATCTTCGTCGGTATAACCTAACTCCTTCAGAACCTCTGGGCCCTGCTCTCCTAAATCCGGAGCTCTGTTGTAATCCGGTGTGCCCATGTTGGTGAACTTGACCGGGAGACGTACGAGTCTTCTGGTGTTTCCGGTACGGAAGGTCATATCATAGAAGCAGTCGTTCGCCTCTGCCTGCTTATCCTGAAGGATCTCCTCCCAGCTCTGTGCAAGACCAAATGGTACATCGTTCTCTGTCAGGTTATGTGCCATCTCATCCTTCGTATACTTCGCGAACTCAGCGGTCACGATGTCGTATACCTCCTGGGTCTTTCCATTCTTCTGGCAGTCAAGAATCGGGAAGAAGTCCGCATTACCGATCAGGTCCTCACGACCGATGGAACGCATAACTCTCTCGTAGTAGGTATTGTAATCCGGTGTGCAGAGCTGGATATAACGGCCGTCGCTGGTCTTGAAGCAGTTGTTTACCGGGTTTGCTGCATTACGTGCATCGATCGGATACTTTCTTGCGATGCCATCATAGTTTGCTGCCTGTACCATCATACCCATGTTGTAAACAGAGGTCTCGAAGAGGGAGGTCTCTACCTTCTCACCCTGACCGGTCATCTTCGCATGATAGAGTGCCGCAAGGATACCCGCTGCGAGGTTCATACCTACGTTGTGGTCGCCGAGTCCCGGAACGACGTTCATCGGACGGTCACTGCCCTGATGTAAGGAGTGGAGATATCCACCACGTGCGAAGAAAGCAGTGAAGTCAAATCCTGGAAGATCCTTGTCCGGACCCTTCTCACCGTAGCCTGTGCAGATCGCATACACAAGCTTCGGGAACTTCTCCTTCAGATGGTCATAGTCGAGGCCGAGCTTCTCGAGCGCCTGAATTCTCCAGTTTGTGATGAGAACGTCTGCAGTGCCGAGCAGCTTATAGAATGCTTCCATACCTTCCGGGGACTTCAGATTGATGGAAGCCTCTCTCTTATTTGCATTCTCCAGCTCCCAGGTAGTGTTCTCCAGCCAGTCGAGCGGTCTTCCCTCAGATGGTGCTGTGTAACGAAGCGGATCTCCATTTGGTGCTTCGATCTTGATGACATCAGCGCCACAGTCGGCGAGGAATCTTCCTGCTGTAGCTGCTGCGATAAAGTTCGCAAGCTCTACAACTCTTACGCCTTCAAGTAACTTGCTCATAGTCATATTCTCCTTTTAAAGTTATAGTTTTTAGTCAATTACTTATTTTCATTCTCCAGTGGAAGAGAATCGAACTTGGTAACAGCCATATGGATTACATATGGGATAATGATGACAGGGATGGTAAGGTATCCGAGGTACTTGTAACCTACGGCTACGATCTTGTTCAGACCGAGCTGTGCGATTCCAAATGCAACAACGGTACAGATCAGGGTTACGATGATAACATCCTTACCAGGCTTTGCAGTCGGATCGAAGTTCGGGTTGAGACCCTTACATACACGGTTCGACATACCCGCGATCATGTTTACGGCAGTGGATACAGAACCGAGGATAATCAGGATCGAAATGATCGGACGAAGAATTTCTGGTGCCGGTCCCTTGTTAACGAGGATCATCAGCGGGATGGATGCCTTTGCGAATTCCGGATCGTTTGTAATAGCGGTAAGACCAAGAACGGCCATGATGCAGATCAGACCATTTACGAAGAAACCGATGGTCATGGAAGCCTTCGCATCATCCGGCTTCTCAAACGGTGCGGCATGCTGAACGAGAAGGCCCAGAGATGCAAGCTGGAATGCAGAGTAAACAACACTCAGCCATAAAGCCTTGCTCATAGGTGCTGGTGCAGCTGCGCTTGCCGCGATGTTTGCCTGGATGTTTCCCCACTGTACAACGATGTTCGGAACGTAAACCAGGAACAGACCTGCTACGATGGCGATGGAGAGAATCGATGCCACCTTACGAACGACGTTTGTTCCATAAACAGCTACGATAAAAATGAAGATACCTACAAATGCAGTACCCACCCAGTGATTGACACCGAAGGATGCCTTCATGGTCTCTACACCGGTTGCGAATGCTGCTGCAGGTGCTACGCAAAGGGTTACGACATATACAAGCTCATACAGGTTTGAGAAAATCGGTGAATACTTGCCATAAAAGCTGTTGTTGTAGCTTCTGTAGTCATATACATTGTGTCTCTTCGCATAGCGAAGTGCATACCACTGATAGAATGCACCGATCAACTGTGAAATCAGACAGGTTAAGAATGCCCAGTTACCGAACTGTACGAAATACTGTCTCAGCTGATTACCTGATGCGAATCCGCCACCAAACTGTGTCGTGAACCATACGAATGCTACGCCGATTTCGATGGCCAGACGACTCTCCTTCTTACTGCTTTCCATTGCTACTTCCTCCTGAAATAAAAAGTGGTTGAAAATTATAAGCGCAAGGAACCTCTTTTCGAATTCCTTATGCTGTTCACGTACTCTCCCGAGGCATATATATGCCCGGGAGTGCACATTGAAATCAGAACAACTCGCTGAATGCCTCTAACTGTGTTGCAGCCTGCTCGTAGTTCACCATCTGACGGTCAACTTCGATATTTACCTGATGAAGTTCGGCAGCCTCACAGGCTCTCTTGATCGGAACATAGTCAAACTCTTCCGGATCACAGAACTTCGTCATCAGTACGATGACACCATCTGCGTTATGCTTCTTCGCCTGATCCACGATGTAATCGACTCTGGACTTCTTCGAATCATAAAGAAGTGTGTCGTCATCCATCGCACAGTACTTCTCAACGAGGCCGTCCATCGCATTCTGCACTGTCTCAGGAACGTCTACCTTATACTGTCTGGACTCGTTACATACATCATCAAAGGCAATCTTGATGCCGTACTTCTCGAAGATTTCGAGGAGCTGTGGAGCATCTGCGAGGATTCCACTTATAAGAACTCTTACCTTACGCTCATCCTTCGGGTCCTGCTTAAGCTCTGCAATCAGCTCCTTTACAAGAGCGGTATGCTCCTCCGGAAGCATGAACCATGCACTCTTAAACACATCGGATCTCTCTTGTGCCGTCATCGTATACTCGGATGCAACTTCCGCGAACTCACGCATCACTGCGTTATGCTCGTTATAGATATGATTTGAATTTGCCAGGCTGGCTGTCGAGAAGTGCGCACCAGTGATGGCTTCGAGATCCGAAACCACACGCTCATAACCGGCCTTCGTAAAGCGCTTGCCGTACTCTGGCTTTCTGTTCTGCGGATAGGTCATCGGGATAAATGGAATATCCTTAACGGCATACTTCCAGTTCTGGCCGATGCACTTCAGTGAATCGCAGAGTGACGGAATCACGATAGCGGAAACGCCCTTGTACTCACCGTTGATGCCAAGCTCGAGGATCGACTGCATGATGGAGCAGATAAAGGCCGGGAAGTACTTCTTCGCCTGATTGATCTGAACGTCTGCGCCCCATACCCCCATCGGCACGAGGCCCATCGAATGGATGATTTCATTCGGTGTATAGTAGGTAACCGCGACCACCTTCTTACCTTCTGCAAGATACTGATCCAGCTGCTTTCTCGGATTGGAAGCCACTTCATGAAGCTTCGCAAAAATCTCACTTGATGTCATAGTTACTTCGCCTCCTTATTTGTATCCATGATTTCCATCAGTCCCTGAACTCTGGTATCGTACTGGGCCTCAGAGAAGTTTCTCGGATCCGCCTGATCGCCATCGAAGGAAACGACCGGAATACCGCATGCTTCACCGATCTGGCGTGACATCTCTGGCATGAATCCGGACCAGAGCTTACATGAACGGTTGGTATGTACCAGTAAGCCCTCTACGGAATCGGCCTTGCAGAGACGGATTCTCTTATCTCTTGCGTGCTCGAGATTCATACAGTTCGGAACCTCTGCGTATGCTCTGCACATATCTCTGAAGTCCTTATATATGAATCCGAATGCATCTGCATAGATAGTGGTAACCATGTTGATGCCACGGTTCTTCAGTCCGCTGGAGGTCGCTCTCAGCCATGGCCAGCAGGCGATACCCTCAAACATGATTCTGTACTTCTCTTCTGCACGGAAAGTAGAAGTTCCGTTTACATGGTTCTCCTCATATTCTCTGTTCAGTGTTGCCATCGCAGTGGCTGCTTCTTCCTTACCTCTTGCGGTAACCATAACCGCCATGTGATTTAAGAGATCGAAGCCGTTAAATGGTGATGGAACATACTTTGCTGTCGCGGTCGCATCGAGCCATGCCTTACTTGCTCTGCCGGAAATCTCCTGTACCTGCTTGAACTTCTCATCACTCCACTTATGCCCGGTGATTTCCTCGAGCTGGTGGATCGCATCCCACATCTGTGCCTCGATGTAATCGATCTCCGCCTCGGATACTTCGTAATCCGGATTGAATGGAATATCGATCATGATCATCGGAATATTGAGTTCCTTCGCGATATTCTCGTAC
>CABTMH010000129.1 GCA_902485915.1 uncultured Oribacterium sp.
CCCAGCCGTGCCCTCGGAAGCTATCAGTTCCTGAGCTTCATCCGCTATCCGTTCGTCGAGGGACAGAGCCTGAGCGAGATCCTGCGGGATATGATAAAGGACGGTGTCGCACCGATCCGGGAGCTCGCAGAGAGCGTCGACCTCGTACTCGGCGTGAAGGACGGAAGTGTGCAGCCGGCGAACTTCGACTGCCAGTTTGATAACGTCATCATGTCCGATGGCCGGCCGACCCTCATCGACTGTGAGTGGGTCTTCGATGAAGCCGTCGACGTCCGTTTCCTGCAGTACCGTATCCTCTACTACTGGTACATGGAGTACCGAAAGTTCCTGGCCTATGAGGATGCGCTGACCTTCCTCCGAAACTTCGGCTTCTCGAAGCCGGAGCTCGATGCCTTCGTTGAGCGTGAGCAGTCCTTCCAGGAGGAGGTCCATGGACAGGACGGCGAGCGCGTGCATGCCTTCCTGAACGATAAGGTCACCGTGAAGCGCTTCCGCGCCCTCGAGGAGGAGTATACGAAGACCCTCCACGATGCACAGGAGCTGCAGCGCGAGGTGAAGGAGCGGGACATCACGATCCAGAAGGAGCGCGAGGTCAACCGCCTCACCCAGGTGCACGTCGCGAATCTCACGAACGTGATTCAGGTGCATGAGCGGGACATCCAGTCCCTCATCGCTGAACGCGACTACTATATGGCCCGCCAGAGCCTGAAGGCCCGCGTGGGCACGCGCCTTCGGAACAGCCTGAACCACCATTTTCCGGTCGGCTCCCGTAAGCGGAAGGTGCTGAGCTATGTGAAAAAGACCCTCCGTCATCCGGCGAAGATGCTTCCGATGTACTTCACGGAGGATGGAAAGAACCGGATCCGTGGGGATTTCAATGTCGGCGATCTGTATGTAAGCTACGGAAAAGTGAAGTTTGAGCGCAGCGATGCGCCACTCGTCAGCATTGTCATCCCGTGCTACAACCAGATTCACTATACCTACCAGTGCCTCATCAGCATCAAGGAGCATACGGATTTCGCAGCGACCCCATATGAGGTCATCATCGCGGACGATGTGTCGACTGATGCGACCCGCGAGATCGGCCAGTATGCAGAGAACCTCGTCGTGGCACGAAACCGCGAGAACATGGGCTTCCTGAAGAACTGTAATCAGGCGGCCTCCATCGCCCGTGGTAAGTATATTTTCTTCTTAAATAACGATACGCAGGTGCAGGAGGGCTGGCTGTCCTCCCTCGTCGAGCTGATCGAGCGCGATGAGCGCATCGGTATGGTCGGCAGTAAGCTCGTGTACCCGGACGGGCGTCTCCAGGAGGCGGGCGGCATCATCTGGTCGGATGGCTCCGGCTGGAACTATGGCCGTCTGCAGGACCCGGCGGACCCGGAGTACAACTATGTGAAGGAGGTCGACTTCATCTCGGGTGCCGCGATCATGATCCGTACCGAGCTCTGGAAGGAGATCGGCGGCTTCGATGAGCGCTTCGCACCGGCGTACTATGAGGATACCGACCTCGCCTTCGAGGTGCGGAAGCACGGAAAGAAGGTCATGTTCCAGCCGAAGTCTGTCGTCATCCACTTCGAGGGCATCTCGAACGGCACGGACACCTCGGACACCTCGAGCCTGAAGCATTATCAGGTCGTGAACCAGGAGAAGTTCCGCGAGAAGTGGGCGGCCGAGCTTCGGGAGCAGTGTGTCAATGATGGCAACCCGAACCCGTTTGACGCCCGTGAGCGTGGTCAGCACCGGCCATGCATGCTGATGATCGACCACTATGTACCGACCTGGGATAAGGATGCCGGTAGTAAGCTGGACTATCAGTATATGCAGCTCTTCCTGCGTTATGGCTGGCGTGTGAAGTTCCTCGGCGATAACTTCGCCCATGAGGAGCCGTATACCTCGGCCCTTGAGCAGCTCGGCATCGAGGTACTCTATGGTGCGAAGCTCCAGGCCGACATCTGGGGCTGGATCGAGCGGAACAGGTCCTTCATCCAGATCGCCTATCTCAGCCGTCCGCACATCGCGGCACGCTACATCGATTACATCCGCGACCATACGGATATGAAGATCATCTACCATGGATCCGACCTTCACTCCCTCCGCCTGATGCGCGAGTATGCGATCGATCATAACGAAAAGACCCGTGAGGAGGCCGAGTACTGGCATGGTGTCGAGTACGCCGTGATGCGCAAGGCCGACATGAGCTACTTCCCGTCCGAGGTAGAGGCAGAAATCGTGCATAAGGAGGACCCGACCATCCATGTGAAGGCCATCACCTCCTTCGTATACGATGCGCCGGCGATCCTCGATGAGGATTATGCGAAGAAGCAGGATCTCCTGTTTGTCGGTGGCTTCGCGCACCCGCCTAACAAGGATGGCCTCCTGTGGTTCGTGAAGGATATCCTGCCACAGATCGAGGCGGAGATTCCGGGCGTGGTACTCCACGTCATCGGGTCGCATGCAGACGACGAGGTGCTCGCGCTGAACGCGCGGCCGGATGTGGATGTGCTCGGTTTCGTCAGCATCGAGAAGCTCGACGAGATGTATCGTCGGAGCCGCGTCGTCGTGGTACCGCTTCGTTTCGGTGCCGGCGTTAAGGGTAAGGTCGTCGAAGCATTGCACGCTGGAACGGCGGTGGTGACGACGAGCTGTGGCGCAGAGGGTATCCCGGCGGCAGAGACGGCCCTGCGTATCCAGGATGATCCGACCGCCTTTGCACAGGAGGTCATCCACCTCTACAGGCATCCGGAGGAGATCGAGCAGATGGCGCACAACGCCGTCAGCTTCATCTCGACCTTCTACTCACCGGATGGTGCCTGGGCGAAGATCCGGGACGATTTCGAGACCGGACGGAACGTATAAACCATATGGACGTACCATGCAGCTGTGTACGAAGAGCGCATGGTACAGAACATGCAGGATGGATCGAAAGAGACATCCTGCAGATGATAAAGAAGTATGAATACACGAAAGCACTTTAAACACTGCTTCGCGGTCGCAGCCTACGGAGAGTCACCCTACCTTCCGCTTCTTCTGCATTCGCTCAGGATGCAGAGCGTGGAGAGCCGGGTGATCATCTGTACCTCGACTCCGAATCGTTATATCACGAAGCTGAGCGCGCAGTTCGGCTACCCGGTATATGTGCGGAATGGCGCACATGGGCTTCAGCAGGACTGGAACTTCGCCTATGAGATGGGCGCAGAGCGCTCGGAGCTCGTGACGATCGCCCACCAGGACGATCTGTATTTCCCGGACTACACGAAGGCGCTGCTGCATGCCTTTCAGCACTTTCCGGATATGTCGGTATTCTGCTGCCGCTACGACACGATCGATGGTGAGGGCAACACGATCGACGGAAGCGCGGAGAAGGTGAAGCGCATCCTGCGTCTTCGACTGAAGGAAGATCGGAAGAGAACA
>CABTMH010000130.1 GCA_902485915.1 uncultured Oribacterium sp.
AACAGCCCGCCGAAAATCAGCATCGCCGCCACCGCGACAACCGGCACCATATAGAACAGAAGCCCGCCGATCCCAGATGATTTTTTCTTTCCTCCCGTATGCATATCACTCGAAGCCATCACACACCATCCTCCTGACCTTATGTAAACCTGACACGATAGGGTTCCTTCTGCTCACGATTATACATCAAGCCATCTCCCCATGATATATGAATTCAGCAACGAAACATGGGATTCCCGTTCCAGTTCACTCATCAACTGGATTCAGGCAGAGGGGGGGCCGCATCGGTCTTTCGTCCCGCTACCGGCTTCCCGACACGGCCCCCTGCCTGATCAGCCCCTTCCGTCCCTAGAACTTCGGCTTCGGCTGATAATGAATCTCATTCACGTTATACACCGTCACGAACGCCTTCGGATCGACCTTCATCACGAAGTCCATCAGCCGGCGGAACTCATGCTTCGTCACGATCGCGATGATCTCCGTGTGTTTCTCGAGATTATAGGCGCCGACCGCCTCATAGAGCGTCGCACCGCCGATCTCGCGGAGGATGAACTGCCGGATCTCCTCCGAGTGTTCCTGCGACATGATGCAGACACGCTTCTTGATCGTCTGACCGAAGATGAAGTAATCGAGGATGATGCCGTTAAAATAGGTACCGAGCAGGCTGAGAATCACCGTCTTCGAATCATACGCCAGCGCACTGGAGAGCGCGATGACGATACCGGAGACGGTCATGGCCTTTCCGATCTCGATATGAAAATATTTATTCAGCAGCTTCGCGACGACATCGAGACCACCGGAGGAAGCATTGTCATTAAACAGGATGCTGGCACCGATCGACACGACGATACAGTATGCCACGACATCGAGCGTCGCATCCCCGGTGAGTGATGCATTATTCGGGAAGATCATCTCGAACAGCCCGAGGATCATCGGCAGGATGATCGAGGTGTACGCAGTTTTAAAGCCGAACTCTTTTCCAAAGACGGCGTAGCCGATGACGAGCAGGATGCCGTTCATGATCATCGTGAGCTGCGACACGCTGAGCGGCACGAAATTCACCAGTACGATGGCGAGACCCGAGATGCTCGACACCGCCGCATGACTCGGCACCAGAAAGAAAAAGACCGCCGACGCGATGATCACACACGCGAGGGTCATCAGCAGGATATCCTTCAGGATCAGCCGATAAGAGAGATTCTGTTTCATACACTTTCCTTTCATGCTTCAGGCCGCACCTGCGCTTCGCATCTGAAGACTGCCTGAAGATATTCATATAGTAGATAAGTGCGACATCCAAACCCCCGAGCCCGAAACAAACGGGGCGCATCCGCACCTGTCCCTGCATCACACAGCACGCATCAGTATATCACCCTTCCGTCCGGCGTGCCCACCGTTATTTTACCATAACCGCAGGTAAATGCATCTATAACCTGCACTTCTCTCAGTTCACGCATACAGCCCCGCTTTTCCCACTTATTCAGTATGCATTTTCACGCTTATTCCCACCCATTCGCTATGCATTTTTATACTTTTATGCATTCGGCCAATGCCTACAAGCCCGACCGCCCGCATCCGCTTTTTTGACACCAGACCACAACATATAGTGATGTGCCGCCCAAAATATCCCCTATTTACTAGGTATGATATGGTTAGTCATGACTAAAAGAATTTTTCAAAAAAATACATTTTTTGAAAGTTTTCAGGTTGTAGTTTTCGAAAATCTATATTAATATACAGGCATAGGTCGTACGGAAGTACGAAAACCAATCAAACAAGATTTTATCTTAGGAGGATTTTTATCATGGCACATGTTATTTCTGATGAGTGCGTTAGCTGCGGTGCTTGTGCATCTACCTGCCCGGTTGAGGCTATTTCTGCTGGCGACAGCAAGTATGTTGTAGACGCTGATACCTGCATCGATTGTGGTGCTTGCGAGGATGCTTGCCCGACAGGCGCTATCGCCGCTGAGTAATTGAAAGCGTATCGTGAAAGAGCGATGGTTCGATGAACCATCGCTCTTTTTTCGTACGGATATGGGTCGGCACACCCACCCCAGCATCACGCGATCGCACCGGCCGTTTTTCGTACGGACATGAGGCCGGCACGACCACCCCAGCATCACGCGACCGCACCGACCTTTTTCATACACACATGGGGCCAGCCCCTTCCGGCCCCATGACCGGGATCACGCTTTTCTGCGCTTCAGCAGGCAGATGCATTCACAGTTATTTGTGCGTGGGAACATATCGACCGGGCAGAGCTTCTCGACCTCGTAGCCGGCGTCCTGGAGTGGCACGAGGTCGCGGGCGAGGCTCTTCGGCTTGCACGCCACGTAGATCAGGCGGTCGACGCCGTAGTCGATGATCTTCGCGAGGGCCTTCGCATGAATGCCGTCCCGCGGCGGGTCGAGGATGATCATATCCGGACGCGGTGCGTCCTCGTAGCTGCCATCCTCACGGATGAGACGTCCGCCCTCTTCGATAACCTTCAGCACATCGCCGGCGATGAAATCGCAGTTATCGATGCCGTTCAGCTTCGTGTTCTCGTGCGCAGCGGCTACGGCTTCCGGGACGATCTCGACGCCGACCGCCATGCTCGCCACGGAGCTCATGAGCTGCGTGATCGTACCGGTACCGGAATAGAGGTCGTAGATGACCGACTTTTCGCCTGCCGCCTGCAGTTCTGAAAATCCGGCATACTCACGGACCTTCGTGTAGAGCTTCTCCGCACCGAGAGAGTTCGTCTGGAAAAAGCTGAACGGGGTGATGCGGAAGCGAAGTCCCAGGATCTCCTCATAGAAGAAGCGCTCGCCATAGAGCACGTCCGTCCCCTGGTCCTCGACGACATCCGCCAGTGTATCGTTCTTTGTATGCAGGATACCGGCGAAGCTACCCTCGATCTTCCCCTCTGCCTTCAGCTGCAGCAGACGATCACGCCATCCGGCGAGCACCTCCTCCTCGGAGAGCTTCGGCTGCACACGCACGAAGCGGTCCGCACTCGGACGGGTATGCTTCTGCTGCGCCTTCGGGCTGTAGCGTCGCTCGAACCACTCGTCGAGACCCTTCTGCCGCTCCGCGATCAGCTCCTCGGACGCCGGCACGCGCTTCGCACTCGCCCAGTTCGTCGAGGTCACGAGATCCACGAGGATCTCACCGGTCTTCACCGCACGACGATAGAGCAGATGCCGGAGATAGCCCTCCCGCGTCTTCTTATGAAGATAGGTGATATCGAGCTCCGCGAAGTACGCCCGCGTCGCCTGTACGATCACGCCCGCATCCGGATGCGTCAGCTGACAGCCGTCCGCATCGATGATGTTAAAGAAGCTCCGCTTCTGGTGGAGCCCCAGTGTCAGCTCCCCGCCCATCCGACAGTCACCGAAGGAAAACTCCATCTTATTCCGGTAGCCCTCGCAGACCGGTGACGGCACGATCGGCTCGAAGGTATACGCATCCGCACGTACCACCGGCTCAAACAGTTCGTGAAGCGTCTGCTCCTTCGTCTTCAGCTCGTCCTCGTAGCGCACGCCCTGATAGAAGCAGCCGCCACAGATTTCCGCATTGTCACATACTCTCATACTCTTCATCCTTCTCCATCGCCGATGCGGCCAATGTCTACATCAGCGTTCCTGACTCTTTTTTGCCATAACACTCTACCATATCTCACGACAGAAAAACAGGGCCGGCCAGCGCCGACCCCATCCGTGTTGCATAAAAGTCACTGTTCACTCGTCAACAGATCCGTCCTCGTAATCGTCCGCATCATCCTCGAAGTCATCATAGTCCTCGAGGTAATCCGGCATCATGAAACGATACACGGCATACGCGATACCTGCGACGGTCGCGACACATCCGATGATGGCGAGCACGGTGAGGATCGTCTTCTTCAGACGCTCATCCTCCTTCTTCTCCTGGATGTACTCCTGCAGCTTCAGCTTCTGAAGCAGAAGCTCTGCGTGGTCTCGGGCATCATCCTTATATGTTCTGACACTGTCTGCGAATTCTCTTGCATTTGTTCTCAATGCGTTCATATCCAGCTTCTCCATATAGCACCTCCTGCGCTGTTTTCTAATAAGAAAAGTATACCATCGAAGGACCCGTTTGACTACAGCTTCTGCAGTTTCGCGAAGCTCGCGAGCATCTTCTTCTGTCCGGCGGTATCGAAGCTTACCGTCACGGTATAGTCCTTTTTCCCGTCCTCGATGAGCTCGACGGTGCCTTCTCCGAACTTGATGTGCTTCACGCGATCGCCGACCGCGTAGTCGAGGGTCTCGAGCTTCTGGATGCCAGTCTGGACCAGGCTCTTCGGGATGCCTGCGCCCTTCTTCCGGGCCGCACCCGCCCCGCTCTTCGCGAGATAGCCGGCGGAGCCCATCCCCTGCAGGCCATAGCTGTTCGCACCGAAGCTGCCGGCACCACTGCCAGCGCCACCATGACGGCTGCCACTGCCGGAGCTATACGCACCCGAGCGTCCGCCGTAGCTGCCGAAGCCATATCCGCCGGAGCGTCCGCCCTTCGCACCGAAGCGTCGTGCGCTCCCGCCGAAGATATCCGAGTCGCCATAATCATCATCCTGGAACATATCGTCATAGCTCTTCAGCAGCTTCTTATCGCAGAGCTCATCCGGGATCTCATCGATGAACTTCGATGGCTTCATCCGCTCATACGAACCGTTCAGCATACGGCTCCGCGCAGAGGTCATCACCAGCTCCTCCTGAGCGCGGGTGATGCCGACGTAGCAGAGACGACGTTCCTCCTCGAGGTCCTCCGAATTTTCGATGGACGCGAAGCCCGGAAAAAGCCCGTCGTTCATACCGACGAGGTACACCTTCGGGAACTCGAGTCCCTTCGCACCATGCAGCGTCATCAGCGTCAGAAGATCCTGTCCATCGTCCTTCCGGTCGATGTCCGCAACCAGCGACACATCCTCCAGAAACTCACCGAGCTTCGGTGCGTCGCTCTGTGCCTGATAGTCCGCCGCCTTACTGATGATCTCCTCGATGTTCTGGAAGCGGGTCTCTGCCTCGATCGTACCCTCCGCCCGTATCTCCATACCGTAACCGGTATCATCCCGCACCGACTCGATCAGCGCCCGAATCGAGAAGCTGTCCTCCTCACCCGGCTCCGCCTCGGTCTCTAGGTAGCCGGCCTTCCGGAGCTTCTCCCGCCAGCCGTCCATGAGCTCGACGAACTCCGTCAGCTTCGTACCGGCCTTTCCGCCGATGCCGATCATCGGTGCACGCTCCGCCGCCTCGAGCAGGGTGATGCGATGCTCCGCGGTCGATGCATCTGCCGCATAGTTCCGGAGCTTCTGCAGGGTCGCCTCGCCGATGCCACGCTTCGGCACGTTGATGATACGCTCGAAGGCGACATCATCCGCGCCGTTCGCGATCAGCTTCATGTACGCGAGGACATCCTTGATCTCCCGGCGCTGGTAGAAGTTGACCCCGCCGATAATCTGATACGGCACGCTCAGCTTGATGCACTGCTCCTCGAGCAGTCGTGACTGCGCGTTCGTCCGATAGAGTACCGCCTGGTCATGATACGCCCTGCCGCAGTTCCGGGCCTCCCGGATCACCGCCTGTGCCTCATCATTGGCACCCTCAAACTCCTGGAAACGGACATCCGGACCGCCCTTTTTCTCGGTCCACAGCTTCTTCTGCTTCCGGCCATGATTGTGGCGGATGACAGCATTGGCACAGTCGAGGATCTTCTCGGTGGAGCGATAGTTCTGCTCGAGCTTGATCACGCGTGCACCCGGGAAGCTCTTCTCGAAGCTCAGGATGTTCTCGAGGTTCGCACCACGGAAGGCATAGATGCTCTGGTCGTCATCGCCGACGACGCAGAGATTCCGGTACTTCTTCGCGAGCGCATGCACGAGACGGAACTGGATGTCGTTCGTATCCTGGTACTCATCGACCATGATGTAGCGGAAGCGCTCCTGATAGTACTGAAGCACCTCCGGCTCCGTCTCGAACAGCTCCACGGTCTTCAGCAGGAGATCGTCGAAGTCGAGTGCATCGTTCTGATGCAGCTTCTTCTCATAGAGCTCGAAGCAGTCCGCCATCTTCCGCATGCGGAGATCCCCGCCGCCGGCCTCCTCCTTCCGAAACTCAAGCGGACTCAGTCCCCGGTTTAGATCGGAAGAGCGTCGTGTAGGGAAAGAGTGTAG
>CABTMH010000131.1 GCA_902485915.1 uncultured Oribacterium sp.
AAGCAGCTCGAAGCTGTAGGTCATGTTGTCATCGGAAATCGTCGGCATCGCCGTCAGCAGTGTCGGCTCGAGACCATCGGTCGTGGTCGTCAGCAGCGCCTCCGTCACGTTATCCGTGATCTTCATGACGATACTGTACGTATACTGCTGTGGGTCGAGTGCGACCTGTGGATCTACAGTCGCCACACGTACGACCTTATCGCCAGTGGCAGCTGCCGCTGTTTCCGTGCCTGCCGAGGCAGGGTTGCTTGGAGCTGTGCCTGCGGAATCCTTTGATCCGCCACATGCAACGAGAGATGCTGCCAGCACACAGCTCAGGACGAATCCTGCGAGTGTTTTTTTCATTTCTGTCTCCTTCTTTCTTTACCCCTATTAACTTTCACATGATGTGTAAAGCCGTTAACCCCATATAAACGCTTTAAACTGCCAGCACATAAAAGCTTTAAACTATTCTATCCATGAGTGCATGGTTATGCAAGCATTATTTGACATAATTTTTAGAAATAATAAAATTTTCAGTACCTATTTTAACGTGATGATGCAATAAACCGCCGAACACTTCAGGCTCTCCAGCCGTGTTCAGCGGTAATGACTATTTTATACAGTTTCCGGTTTTATGATCGCTTCCTCTGTCCATCGACCACTCAGGTCCCGCGGGCACAGCTTCACGTCTCCGTGAGACGCAGCACACTTCGCCGATCACTCCGCGATCAGCTTCTCCGCCGCATCCAGCACTTCTTCAAACTTCCGAAGTGCGGCCTCTACCGGTGCCGGGCTCGTGAAATCCACCCCGGCATGACGGAGCTCCTCGAGCGGATCCATCGATCCACCGAGCGACAGGAACTCGAGGTAGCGTTTTCTCGCCGCTTCGCCCTCGTGCAGCAGTGCATCGGAAATCGCCACCGCAGCAGAGTAACTCGTCGCATACTTATAAACATAAAACGGCGAATAGAAGTGCGGAATCCGTGCCCACTCGTACTGTACCTCCTCATCGATGACCAGCTCCGGTCCGAAATACTGCGCGATCAGCTCCCGATAAAGCTTACTGAGCGAAGCCGCGCTGAGCGCCTCCCCTCGCGCAGCCATCTCATGCGCCCGCTTCTCAAACTCAGCAAACATCGTCTGCCGATACACCGTCCCCTTGAAGCCCTCGAGGTACTGATTCAGCAGCGCCATCTTCTCCTGGTCATCACAGCTCTGCGAGAGGAGATCTTCCACCAGGAGGTTTTCATTGACCGTCGATGCCACCTCGGCGACGAAGATGGTATAGTCGGCACTCTGCTGCGGCTGATGGTGGTTCGAGAGGTAGCTGTGCATGGAGTGGCCCATCTCATGCGCGATCGTCGACACCGCGTCGAGCGTCCCGGTGAAATTCGTGAGGATGTACGGCTTCGAGCGGTAGGTGCTGTTCGAGTACGCGCCACCTTCCTTACCCTTATTCGGATATACATCGATCCAATGCTCCCGGAATCCACGCTGGACCGTCGCGCGATAGTCGTCGCCGAGCGGACGGATCGCGTCCAGGATCATCGACTGCGCCTCTTCATAGCTGTAGGCGCGCTGCACACCTGCGGAAAGCGGCGCATACAGATCATAGTAGTGAAGCTCAGATACCCCGAGGATCTTCTTTCGAAGCGCCACATAGCGATACATGAGCGGCATCCACTTATGCACCGCCGCGATGAGGTGATCACAAACCGTGGTCGGCACAGCTTCTCCTAAGGCATACATCTCCTGTGCGGATCCGTAGTGCCGCATCTCCGCCTCGGCGATATCCGCCTTTACCTGGCCAGCATACGCCGCTGCAAATGTGTTGATATGATTCTGATAGCTCTTATAGAAGCTGTGGAACGCATGTTCACGAAGGGTACGGTCCTTCGACGTCTCCAGCAGGATGAAGTTCGAACCATTCAGCTCATGCTCCTCGCCTGCACTGTCCCTCACCGCATCGAAGAGAAGGTCTGCGTCCTGCAGATTATCGGCTACGTTCTTCGGAACCGCCATCACCTCACCGAGGCCTGCCAGCAGCTTCTCCTCCGCTGCACTCAGGGTATGCGGCTTCTGCCGAAGCAGCTTCACCATCTGATAGTGATACGGCCTCAGCACGTCCGTCTCTGTAAAGGCCCGGAGGGTCTCCTCCGGGAGCGACAGCATCTCCGGTTCCGCGAAGCTCAGCGCTGTCTCCGCCTGCACATACTTCGCATACGCGC
Organism: uncultured Oribacterium sp.; assembly: GCA_902485915.1. Classification (GTDB taxonomy): domain Bacteria; phylum Bacillota; class Clostridia; order Lachnospirales; family Lachnospiraceae; genus Oribacterium. Next base: position 2,211 of record CABTMH010000131.1, read on the forward strand.
GGCTGTACATACTCTGTGCCGCCTCCTGCCGCGTATCCTCACTCTTCCGCATAAACGCATATGAAAAAACATCCGATAGCTGACCGCCGAGCTCGGTACTCGCATCGAAGTAGGCGCGGATCGCCTCCGCTGTCGTCAACGTTCCCTCGAACGCCGCCACTTTCGTGATGCACGCATCGAGTCCGTGAAGCGCCGTCTCCCATGCCGCATCATCCTCGTATAAGCTCGACAGATCCCACTGATATGTCGGATCCATGTCTTTCCGTTCCTTTAAAGCCTCTGCCATATTCCCTTCCTTTCTGCAGCTACGATGCTGCATCGTCTTTCTTCCATATAGAACCATCACCGTTCATGCTGAAAACACTTACCTGTATCGGATTCATCGCTGCCCGTCCGTAGCCGTCTACACATCATCCCCCGCCAGCCATAGCCTGAGCAGTCGTATCACTTCGTCCGTCAAGCGTGCCGTCTCCTGTCCGGCATTCCGATTCGTCACCGCGATGGCGACGCGTTCCGGAACATCCGGGGCCAATGCATACATATGTAAATCATCATTTCCCTGCCGTTCCTCAATCAGCGTCAGTGCAACCGATTCCGGCAGAATCGTCCAGTCTTTTTCATCGGTTAAAAAGTCGACGGCGACATGAGCGAGATTCACACGCGCCTTTTCGTTGCCCGGATGGATCCAGTAGTTATGCCAGCGATTGAAGTCCTGCGAGAAAATATGGTATACCTCATGCGCCGGATCCAGCATTTTCATATGAACTTTCTCGCCCTCTCGAAGTTCTTTCTTCTCGTGTGTCACAAGCACATAGGTTTCTCTGAAAAGTTCATGTTTCTTCAGTTCAGCGAAGGGAACGATGTTATTTGTGATGCCGATGTCGATCTGCCGGTCCCGCACCATCTCACTGATCGGTATGGAGTCCGACATCATCAGTGTGATCCCCAAATCACGGAACTCCTCGATCAGACGGCGGAAAAAAGGCTTCAGCTTATAGGACATGATGCTGTCCGGCACGGATATCCGAAGACGGTTCTTCTTCGAGTGCTGGCCGAGCTGCAGCATATCCTTCTCCATGCGGAGAAGCTGACCGCAGAGCGGCACCAGCTGTTCACCAGCCGGTGTCAGGGCGATGTTTTCGACGCCACGATTTCGTATCACCAGGCGGGTATGCATCTCCTCCTCCAGCATCTGGAGCCGGCGGCTCACCGTCGACTGCGTCATATTCAGGTTCTTCGCCGCGGCACTGATGTTCTTCAGCCGCGCGATTACGAGGTAGATTTTCAGATTATCTGTATCCATCATATGCTCCTCATATATACAGGAATCGTATATAGTCCTCCTAATAATAGCACGTTTTGCATAAATCGAAACAAAAAAAAGAACCATGGAAAACTCCATGGTTCTGAACATTCACTGAATACTGCTCATATATTATTCTGTAGATAAAACATCAAAACCTACCAGTCACATTGGATAAGCCCTCGACCTATTAGTAACTATCACCTGAATGCTTTGCAGCACTTACAGCTTAGCCCTATCAACCTTGTAGTCTTCAAGGGGTCTTACTCTTGCGATGGGATATCTCATCTTGAGGG
>CABTMH010000132.1 GCA_902485915.1 uncultured Oribacterium sp.
ACATCTGCACGAACCGGCTCCACTTCCGCCGCTATCGCATGCAGAGTAAGGTGATCCTCGTGACCACCCTCGCGCTGATCGTGCTCCCGGCCGCGCTGTTCTGGGCCAATGACTACAGCAGTCTTCCTCTCGGTGAAGGTCTGCTGGCCGCCACGTTCCAGTCGGTGACACCCCGTACCGCCGGCTTTAACACCACTGATCTCACGAAGCTCTCCGGGGCCTCCCGCGGTGTTATGATTCTTCTCATGCTGATCGGCGGTTCGCCGGGATCCACCGCCGGTGGTATGAAGACCACCACCTTCACGGTGATGATGGCGAACGCCATCGCGACCTTCCGACAGCGTGAAAGCGTGCAGCTCTACGGACGCCGCATCGACTGCGGTACCGTGCGGACCGCAGCGACGATCATGACGATGTACCTCACGCTCTTCTTCGGAGGTGCGTTCATCATCAGCATCTATGAGGGGCTGTCGTTTTCCAGCTGCCTCTTCGAGACCGCTTCCGCCGTCGCAACCGTCGGACTGACCCTCGGCCTCACACCACATCTGCACATCCTGTCGCAGCTTATCCTCATCGTGCTCATGTACATGGGCCGTGTCGGAGGCCTCACCCTCATCTACGCGACCGTGTCGAACCGGAAGACCAGCGTCGCCAGACTGCCACAGGAGCAGATCACCGTCGGATAAAAAAAACCGTTCAGCTGAGGGAATCCAGCCTGATTTCGTACGTTCTCTCCGCATGATCACCGTTGCTGCCCCTACGGGTCCTCTACCTGAACTTAACTGAAAAAGTTTCCGCCTATGAAAAACGAAAGGATTTTATCTATGAAAAACATATTACTTATCGGTGCAGGTCGTTTCGGTCGTCATCTCGCGATGCAGATGATGCAGCTCGGACATCAGACCATGGCCGTGGATATCTCGGAGGAGCGCATCAACGAGGTGCTTCCGTATGTCACCACTGCGCAGATCGGTGACAGTACGAACGCGGACTTCCTCCGCTCCCTCGGCATCGGCAACTACGATGTCTGCTTCGTCACCATCAGTGGCAGCTTCCAGAACTCGCTGGAAACCACCTCGCTGCTGAAGGAGCTCGGTGCGAAGTGCGTGGTCTCCCGTGCAGAGCGTGATGTCCAGGCGAAGTTCCTCCGCAGGAACGGTGCCGACCAGGTCGTCTACCCGGAGAAGCAGCTCGCGCAGTGGACCGCGATCCGCTACACCTCGGACCACATCTTCGATTACATCGAGATCGATAAACAGCACGCGATCTTCGAAGTGGCGATCCCGAAGAAGTGGCTCGGGAAAAGTATCGGCGAGCTCAATATCCGAAAGCTCTACGGCATCAACATCCTCGGCGTGAAGTCCCACGGCGAGACGAACGTCTCCGTCACCCCAGACATCGTCCTCACCGACGACGTCACGATCCTCGTCATCGGCGAGTATAAGGCACTGCAGAAGTGCTTCCAGATCTAGGAGGTGCGCCATGGATGTCGACGGAATCCTTCTGATCATCGCGCTGCTACTCTTCCTCCGCTTCGGGATCTACCTCGTGGCCGAGGAGGACCGCATCGTACGTTACCTGCGGAAGCATGGACGTAAACCATAATCTGTAACGAAAAGAAGCCGAACGTCATGTCCGGCTTCTTTATGTTATAATGGCATCACGAAAAGGAAAGGAAGGTTCTACATGGAACAGACACAAACGATCTCCAGTCATCCTTCAAAAGAACATATCCTCGTCTGCCTCTCCTCCTCGCCGTCGAACGAGCGCATCGTCCGCATGGCAGGCCAGATGGCGCAGGCCTTCGGGGGCACACTGACCGCGCTCTACGTACAGACGCCGGGAAACCGGGCGTTGAGCAGCGAGGATGAGGCGCGCCTCCAGGCGCACGTCCACCTCGCGACGGAGCTCGGCGCAGAAATCGTCACCACCCACGGCGACGATGTCCCGACACAGATCGCCGAGTACGCGCGCGTCTCCGGCATCACGAAGATCGTCCTCGGCCGCAGCGGTGCGGAACGCCGGCACTTCTGGAGCCAGCCGTCCCTGACCGAGCGCCTCACCGAGCTCGCGCCCACCGTCGAGATCCACATCATCCCGGATGCAGAGGTCGTCCGGCACACGCAACTGCAGCCGATGCTGTCGATCGCACTGACGGTACCCACCCTGCGGGATCTCGTCCTCACGCTCGTCATCCAGGCCGCGGCCACCATCATCGGCTTCCTCTTCTTCCGCCTGCACTACACCGACGCGAACATCATCACGATCTATCTCCTCGGTGTGCTGCTGACCTCCGTCAGCACAAGCGGCTACACCTGCGGACTGCTGGCCTCGATCCTCAGTGTCTTTCTCTTCAACTATTTTCTGACCGAGCCGCGGCTCACGCTCGTCGCCTACGGGAAGGACTACCCGGTGACCTTCGCCGTCATGCTCGGCGCATCCATCCTCGCCGGCACCCTCGCCGCGAAGCTGAAGGCCCATGCGGAGCTCTCCGCGCGGGATGCTTATCGCACGAAGACCCTCTTCGACGCGAACCAGCAGCTGCAGAAGGCCGAGACGCCGACGGCGATCTACTCCACGACCGCGACGCAGATCCAGCGCCTCGTGCAGCGGGACATCCTGATCTATCCGGCGCCGGATACGGGCTACCTCTTCCCGGCGAATGGCGGTGCGCCACGCAGTATCCCGGAGAGTGCCTATGAACCGGAGGTCGTCGACTGGGTCTGGGCGAACCGGAAGCGCGCCGGTGCGAGCACCGAGAAGTTTCCGGATGCGCGCTACCTCTATCTCTCGATCCGCACCGGCCAGCAGGTCTACGGCATCGTCGGCGTATCCTGCTCTGCGAAGACAGCCCTCGACGCTTTCACCTCGAGCATCCTCCTCTCCATCCTCGGTGAGTGCGCCCTCGCGCTTGAGAGCCTTCATAACGCAGAGGAGCGCGAGAAGGCCGCCGTCCTCGCGAAAAACGAGCAGCTGCGGGCGAACCTGCTTCGCTCCATCTCGCACGATCTCCGAACGCCGCTTACCTCGATTTCGGGCAATGCAGACGCCCTGCTCCACAGCTACCAGGCGCTCGATGATGGCAGCCGGACACAGATGATCACGGATATCTACGATGACGCGCAGTGGCTGACGGAGCTCGTGGAGAATCTCCTGGCGGTTACGAAGATCTCGGATGGCAGCGTGAAGCTGCAGCTCTCCGACCAGGTCGTGGATGACATCGTGGCGGAGGCACTCCGGCACATCGACCGTCACGCGGGGGAACACCACATCACGAGCGACTGCGGTGAGATACCGCTCCTCGTACGGGCCGATGCGCGCCTCATCATGCAGCTTCTCATCAACCTCGTGAACAACGCGATCAAATACACCCCGGCAGGATCACATATCGAGATCCGCGCCTTCCGTGAAGCGGAGCACGCGGTGATCGAGGTCTCCGATGACGGCCCGGGCATCCCGGATGCGCAGAAGGCGCAGGTCTTCGAGATGTTCTATACCGGCAGCAAGCGCGTAGCAGACAGCCGCCGAAGTCTCGGCCTCGGCCTCTCCCTCTGCCGTTCCATCGTGCATGCGCACGGCGGTGAGCTCACACTCGGCGATCACCAGCCGCACGGCTGCGTCTTCTCCTTTACATTGCCGCTCAGTGAGATTAATCTCAATATGTAAGCATGAACGAGCCAGTGAAGAGCCGACGGAAAGATGCTGACGCCTGGTATGATCCGATACAACAGGAACGAGCCAGTGAAAAGCCGACCGCTCGCAGGCCAGGTGATGATGTACATCCAAAGACATTGGCCTGCACTCGTGTATGTAGAAACCTGAATGATATGAGGTGAATAAATGAATAAAGCACTGATCCTCGTGGTGGAGGACGATACGCCGGTTCGGAATCTCATCACCACCACGCTGAAAACTCATGATTATAAATATCTTTCCGCGCCGGATGGCTCGAGCGCGATCCTCGAGGCGTCATCCCATAATCCGGACATCGTGCTGCTCGATCTCGGGCTGCCGGACATCGACGGCGTAGAGGTCATCCGGAAGATCCGCTCCTGGTCGAACATGCCGATCATCGTCATCAGCGCACGCACCGAGGACAGCGATAAGATCGAGGCACTCGACGCCGGGGCCGACGACTACCTGACGAAGCCCTTCTCCGTCGAGGAGCTCCTGGCACGCCTCCGCGCGACGCAGCGCCGCCTCGGCATGATGAAGTCAGAATCCGGACAGGAATCCCCGATCTTCTCGAACGGCGAGCTGAAAATCGACTACGCCGCCGGCTGCGCCTACATGCAGGACGAGGAGCTGCACCTCACCCCGATCGAGTTCAAGCTCCTCTGCCTTCTCTCCCGGAACGTCGGGAAGGTCCTCACCCACACCTACATCACACAGCAGATCTGGGGCAGCAGCTGGGATAACGACGTCGCCTCCCTCCGCGTCTTCATGGCGACCCTCCGCAAGAAACTCGAGCGCGGCGAAAACGCCCAGCCATACATCCAGACCCACATCGGCATCGGCTATCGGATGTTAAAAGTCGAGTAAAAAGTGCATAATTTGAGCCAGGGGGCCCGGAGGACAGTCACTGAAATCACTATCCTCCGAGCCCCCTGGCTCAAAAAGGGGTAGACACCTCAAGTCTGCCCCTCAACAGGATCGACAAACCTTCAACAAGTTTGATGATCCCTCAACTCATGCATCCGCTTCCATCTTCAGTGGTGCGCCGCAGTGCGGGCAGGTGCCGATCGTACCGGCATAGTAGGTGCAGCCACAGTAGTCACACTTCAGCATCTTCGGCTTACCATCGATCTTGTAGGTCCGGATGCCCTTCTTCTGGCCCTCCAGATAGTTCGCACGGACCGCGATGGCCGTACCGATGAAGGCACCCACGACGATCAGTCCAAAGGCAAACTCGGCGAAGCCGCCGCCCAGGTTCTCCATATCGACCGTGAAGCCCTTCGCCTCGTAGTAGGCGAGATAGTCATCGAAGGTCGTCGCCATCGCGTCGCCGACCTGATCCCCGTTTGCACGGGCGAGGTTCTTCTGAAGCAGATCGATGAGCTGATCCTCATCCTTCTTCTTCGCCGTCTTTCCGAGATCATCACCCCACATCGTATGGTAGTGGAACTCGTTGAAGCCGGTCTCCGGATTCTCCGCGCCGTAGCCGTAGGTGATCAGCACATGATACTCATCATCGAAGTTACAGATGTACTCGTTGTACGCGAAGCTCTCCATATCATCGTAGTCCAGCTCCCAGGCGGCATCGTTCGTAAACTCGACCGCCGGGATGATACCGGTATGGTCACGGAAGGTGCTGAGACTCTGATCGAGCCGGTCCAGCTCTGCATCCGTCAGATGCCCGTAGTCGTCCTGGATGAAAATTGACTGATCCACGTACTCCGGCACGACGGTCTTCTTATACCCGATGGAGAACGCGGAAAACATCGTGACGAGACCGAGCAGCATGATCACGATCCCCGGGATACCCGCGATGATCGCGAACACGACCGAACGGATATACTGCCCCTTCGTCGTCTCCTCGTGATAATTCGGCTCATCCGTATAAACGACCTTCGGCTCGTTCATCCGATTATAAATAACGAATGCTCTGCCGCCCTTAAACGGCGTACTGGAATGCCGGTAGCTCTTCGCACTGCCACCGGAGCCTCCACCGGAGCCTCCCGAATAACTGCTTCCACCTGAATGACTGCCGCCTCCTCCTGAATGTGGCATAGTGCACCTCCTTCTCAAAACGCATCAAACGATGCGAGCATTCCGAACCATCATAGATACTATTATTTTAACCGGTTCGACCCGTGTTTCGCAATAGCACAAAAGAGCGAAATTAACACTGCTGCGCTGATTTCGCCCTTTCGCGTTTGTTATTTTATAGGAGTTTTATCTAAAAAGATAGTAGATGACCCAGATGAATATACGGTGACTGCATGATGACAAATCTGTCATTTTCTCGTTTCCCCGTCATCACTTGCCGAAGGTCAGTACGCCCTTGCGATAGGATGGGTCGTGGCTGGTGACGAAGTCGAAAGCCTCCTGTGCTTTCTCCATCGGCCAGGTATGAGAGATGGAGCCACGCAGGTCGATCTTACCAGCATTGATCATATCGATGACCTCCTGGAACTTACGGTTCTGGAGGCGGCTGCCACGCACATCGAGCTCCTTCGAGGTGATGACGAACTGGTTGACCTCATCCGGTCTGGTGGCGAAGCCCATCGTGATCACGCGGCCAGCGTTGCCCGTCGCCTGAAGCGCGGTGAGGAGACTGCCCTTCACGCAGGCTGCATCGATGGTGAGGGTCGGGCCGTAGCCGCCGGTCAGCTCATGTGCACGTGCCGGTACGTCCTCCTTCAGACTGTTGATCGCATAGGTGGCACCGTGATCGAGGGCCTCCTGCAGCTTCGCATCATCGATATCTGTCACGGTGATGCTGTGCGGATGGAACTGCTTTACGACACGGAGGATACTGCTGCCGAGCGCGCCGCAGCCGATGATCATGACATCATCGAGCTCCTCGATCTCGGCACGGGAACAGCACTGAACGGCGATGGTGGTCGGCTCGATCATGACCGCCTCTTCGTCCGTCAGCATCTCCGGCACCAGGTAACAGTCGGTATCCGGCACCGCCATGTACTCACGATAACCGCCATCGATATGTACGCCACGAACATGCAGATCGCCGCAGACATTCGGGCGACCCTTACGGCAGGCATAGCAGTGACCACACGGAACGACCTGATCGATGATGACACGATCGCCCACCTTCACCTTCTTTGCGCTCTCGCCGACCTCGACGACATAGCCCACGATCTCATGACCGATGACGCGCGGATAGGTCGCGGCCGCGTTCGTACCGAGATAGATGCCGACATCTGAACCACAGATACCCGACGCGGCGATCTTTACCAGCACGTTATTCTTTTCATCGATGACCGGCTTCTCCATATCGATGATACGAAGATCATTTGGCTTCACAACCTGAACAGCTTTCATACAAGTGTCCTCCTTACATAACGTTTTCTGAAATTCATGGGATCTGGCCTCGAATCTCATGGGACCCGGTGCCCCCGAATCAACTTACATACAAGCACATGAAAAAGGTACTTCCGTTGCCGTGAATAGTCAATACCAAATCAAATATCCTGCAGCGGAATCGGCGCATTGCACATATTTTGCATATGTAATTTGTTATATATGGATAGCATCTTTTCAGTACAAATCTGCTGATATACAAGCGCTTTTCGAGTACCATCGCATGCTTCCGTCATGTTTTCCCGGCCGCGCACATCGTCCGCATGCTGATCAGCCTGCCCGGCGATGCCCGATGCACGAAGCTCCGGAGCATGTGCACCTTCTCGTCAAACATCCGCCACTTCTATCCGGATCCTACTGCACAAAATACTCCGGGTACTTCTCGAGCAGCGCATCCTTCACCAGCTGATAGCGGTTCAGATGCCGGTTCAGCAGGAAGTCACAGAGCTCCGGATCATGCTTCTCCAGCGCATAGATCAGCTCCTCATGATCCTTGAGCGTGTGCTCCGGTACATCCACGCGGATGTTCAGGGAACGCAGGCGGTCGTAGTGCACCATCTGCTCCTTGATGATCCCGAAGGTCCAGGTTTTGCCTGCCGCCTTATAGACCAGCTCGTGGAACGCGTTATCCAGATCCAGGATGCGTTCCCGGTTTTCAGAGGCATACGCCCGCTTCAGCTGCTCCAGATTATCGCGCATCGCCTGGATACATCCAGCCGGAAGCTCCGCCTGCGCTGCCTGTCGAAACACTGCGGTCTCGACGACACAGCGCAGAAAACGGGATTCCTCTACGAGATCATAATCGATCTTCGTCACGAAGCTTCCCTTCTGCGGTACCACCTCTACGAGACGCGTACGCGACAGCTCGATCAGCGCCTCCCGTACCGGCGTGCGCGACAGATTCAGCGCCGCCGAAATCTCGTTCTCACTCACGATGTTGCCCGGCGGAAGCTCCAGTGAAAGTATGTTCGAACGCAGTACACGCACCGCATAGCTCCGGGCATTCTCACCCGGATATCGCTCCAGAATCGTCATCGTTTCTCCCCCATGCAGCAAAAATCAGCTTGTATGTAAGTCATACAGGCTGATTATAGCATGGAATTCCGTCGGCAGCCACCGGGCATCCTCTGCAGCCTTCAGCGCGACCTTCAGCACCAGCTGGCCGGTGAGTTACTCTTCACACGTGTACTGATCAGGCAAGGGAGGGCGGAGGGCAGCCGACATTTCCCCATTCCTTTAAATCCTAGATTATTGTATTATAAAGGATATGATGATGCCGGTTTGCGGAGCATGTATATGGCCGTATCCGGTCAGGTAAAGGTTTGCAATCGATACAAAAGGATTCAAAACCGAGCATGGATATGCCCGTATCCGTCCAGGTAAAGGAGTGAGAGAATGGCGAAATTCACCCGGCAGGCGATCATGTACAGCACGCTGAAGCTCCTGCAGGTTAAACCGATCGATAAGATCACGGTGCGTGATATCTGTGATCAGTGCGAGCTTACACGAAATACGTTTTACTACTATTTCAGTGATATCTATGAGGTGGTTGAGGAGCTTCTGAAATTCGAGACGGATAAGTCTCTTTCCGAGCAGCAGGAGTTCGACAGTCTGTATGATACGTATCTTCAGAAGTATCATCTCGTGCTGGAGTATAAGAACGCGGTCTATCATCTGTACCACTCGAAGAACCGTGACATGATCCTCCGGTACCTTTTTGACATCACGGAGGATTTCGTCGAGAAGTATGTACGGAACGAGGTCCGCGATCATCACTTAAGTGAGGACGATATCCGCTTCATCACCCGCTTTTACAGCGGGTCAATGGTCGGCAGTATCCTCCGCTGGCTGCAGCAGGGCATGAAGGATTCACAGGAGGAGATCATCTATAAGATGTCGATGGCCTACCAGGCGACGATCCAGACACTGATCGTAAGCGCTCAGTGTTAGCTGAGCGCACTAACTTACTATCGTGAGATATTTGGATTTCCATCCTTGTCTTCGATAGT
>CABTMH010000133.1 GCA_902485915.1 uncultured Oribacterium sp.
CTTCTGCACAGCGGAAGAGCGTGCAGAAGGCTGCGCTTGACCAGAAGCTGACGAAGCGTCGCAAGGGATAAGGGGGAAGGCTGAGTATGAAAAAAGCAGGCATTTTGATGCCGGTGTTCTCGCTGCCGGGAAAGTACGGCATCGGAACACTCGGCGAGGAAGCCTATCGTTTTATCGATTTATTATGTGAGACGGGAAATAAGATCTGGCAGATCCTGCCGATGGGCCCGACGGGCTTCGGCGATTCACCGTACCAGGCATTTTCCGCCTTCGCGGGGAATCCGTATTTCGTGGACCTCGACCTGCTGATCGAGGAGGGACTGCTGAGCGCAGAGGAGCTCGCGGATCCGGAGGCGTTTGACTTCGGTGATGCGGTCGACTATGCAGCGCTTGCACGTGCGGAGGGCGCAGCGAAGGCACAGGAGCAGCCGGCAGCAGATGAAGCCGAAGAAGCGGCCGCTGTATCGGATGTTAAGAAAGCGCCGGCCATCCGGTTTGCGCATGACCGGGATGTGGCCTTCCACGATCTCCGGCGCTGGCTGAGGCAGCCGGCGAAGGTACGGGAGGAGGCAGGCGTACCGGCCGACAGCATCGAACGCGTCAACTATGGAAAGCTCTACAGCAGTAAGAACCGGGCGCTGAAGCTCGCCTTCACGCATTTTAAGGAGCAGGGTGGCGATGTCGACGCACTTTTCGCAGAGCTTCGCCCGGAGACCGTCGAGTACTGCGTCTTCATGGCCATCAAGGATTCACTTTCCGGTGCGAGCTGGGATGTCTGGCCGGAGGAGCTCCGTGACTGTGATCCGAAGGCGGTGGCTGCGTTCCGTGCAGAGCACGCGGACGAGGTGGCGTTCTACGCCTTCGTGCAGTATGAGTTCAACCGGCAGTGGGCAGCGCTTCGCGCCTACGCGGCGGCGAGAGGCATCGAGATCCTCGGGGATATCCCGATCTACTGCGCACCGGATTCTGCAGATGCCTGGGCGCATCGCGAGCTCTTCCAGTACACGAAGGACGGCCATCCTTCGAAGGTAGCGGGCGTTCCGCCAGATGCCTTCTCCGCGACCGGTCAGCTCTGGGGAAACCCGCTCTATGACTGGGCCGCGCATAAGAAGACGAAGTATGCCTGGTGGTGTGCGCGCATGGAGTACTGTCTCTCGATGTACGACTGTCTCCGCGTCGATCATTTCCGGGGCTTCGAGGCCTACTATGCGGTGCCGTTCGGCGATGACACGGCGGAAAACGGCGCGTGGGTGAAGGGCCCGGGTATGGGACTGTTCCGCGCGATGTACCAGCACTTCGGTACGAAGGACCTGCCGATCATCGCGGAGGACCTCGGTGTCATCACCGATGAGGTTCGGAAGCTGATGGCCGAGACCGGCTTCCCGGGCATGAAGGTGCTGCAGTTTGCCTGGGATTCGGGTGCGGGCAATGCTTATCTGCCGCACAACTTCACCACGCCGAACTGTGTCTGCTACACGGGGACGCATGATAACGACACCCTCCGGCACTGGTTCGAGACCATCCCGGACTGGCAGCGGGACTATATGTACCAGTACATGAGCCGTTCGGGCAACGACTGGAACGCGATGCCGGAGCTGCTGATCAAGCGTGCGATGGCGTCCATCGCGGATACCGTGATCGTGCCGGCGGCCGACTACCTCGGTCTCGGCGGAGATGCGCGCATCAACCAGCCGGGTACCTCCGGTCAGAACTGGCAGTGGCGCATGACGGAGGATGCGTTCACCGAGCATGAAAAGCAGGTGATCTGTGGGATCCTGCGCACCTATGATCGCTTCCGGGAGGCACCGGCGAAGCCGACGGCGGAAAGCGAGGAGCTGGTGACGGAACAGGAGTGAGTGTGCCCTTCGGAGCCCTACCTGAATCCAGTTGACGAGTGAACAGTGACTGAAAAAGCGCATATAAAAAAGCTGGTCGATTGACCAATGTCATTAAGTTTACATTGAGCAATTAAGAGGTTCGCCTAAAATATAAAGAGCGATGGAGATATTTATATCTTCAATC
>CABTMH010000134.1 GCA_902485915.1 uncultured Oribacterium sp.
CATCGATCTCATCGATGAAGATGATGCACGGTGCCGACTGCGTCGCCTGCTTGAACAGATCACGTACACGGCTCGCACCGACGCCGACGAACATCTCGACGAAATCCGAACCGGACAGACTGTAGAACGGCACCTGTGCCTCGCCGGCCACCGCCTTCGCAAGTAAGGTCTTACCGGTTCCAGGAGGGCCTACCAGCAGGGCGCCCTTCGGGAGCTTCGCACCGATGGCCGTATACTTCGTCGGATTATGCAGGAAGTCGACGATCTCGATCAGCGACTCCTTCGCCTCGTCCTCACCGGCCACATCCTTGAAGGTGACACCGGTCTCCTTCTGCATATACATCTTCGCGGTCGACTTGCCGACACCCATGATACCGCCGTTTCCGTTTCCCATGCGGCGCATGGTCATATTCATGACGACGAAGATCAGGACGAACGGAAGGACGATGCTGATGAGGGCCTCCATGATAAATCCGGAATTATCCGGTTTCTTCTTATAGATGACGACCCCATGCGCGAGCATACGGTCCACGAGCTTCTGAGCGTCTGCACCGACCGGCACGACATAGTAGCGGACATCCACCTGGTTCAGGTACGGACTGTACTCTCCGGAGCTGTCCGACGGCATCGACGCTCCCTCCTTCGGGATGATCGTGATATCACTGTCGCCCCACTCCACCTTCTGGACCTGGTCACTGTCGACCATCGTCACGAACTCGGTATAGCTGATCTCCTGCGTCACGCCCGTAACAAACGCGCCACGGATCAGCGTATATACGAAAAAGGTGATGACTGCAGCGATGATCAGAATCATAAAAGTCTGACCCGAATGCCGGAAGCCTCTGCCGTCGTTCCCCTGGTTGTTATTATTCTCCATCTGCTCTCCATTTCTTTCACCCGCCGGAATCCAGTCCACCGGATGGCCCACTGCACGTATCCTCGGAATCCTCAGTACACATCATGCACATTATATCTTCCATTTTGCAGTAACCATAATTATACGGAAGGCCACCCCCAAAATCAAGATTCCTTCTGTACTAATCCATGAGAGGGCCGCGCGAAGCGCGGAGAGGCTCATGGATGCCCCCAGGCGGCGAGGCTGTTTTTTCGCTTAAGCGAAAAAATCAAACGACGATGCCAGCGCCGAAGGCGCATTTCCATGGCATCGTCTCCTTACTAATCCATGAGAGGGCCGCGCGAAGCGCGGAGAGACATACTTTATCGTTCGATCTCGTGAATGAAGATACCAGAGCGAAGCTTCGGCTCAAACCAAGTGGACTTCGGCGGCATCAGAAGCTGATGATCCGCGACATCCAGCAGCTCTGTGATGCCCGTCGGATGCATCGCGAAAGCGACCGCCGGGCCGAGCTCCTCGAGGCTGCCATCCATCGCATGCGCATAGGTATGCTGACTCACGCGCTTCTCCAGCTCTCGAAGTCCCCGGATCCCACCGACGAACTCGATCCGCTGATCAGTACGTGGATCCCCGATCCCCAGCAGCGGTCCGAGAATCGTATCCTGCAGAAGCGATACATCCAGTGCCTTGACCGGATCGATGGAACGCGCCGACAGCAGCTCCGCGCGTGCACGAAGCAGAAACCACTCACCGCCGAGGTACATGCAGATCTCGCCCTTCACCTTCGGAGAAATCGGCTGTGTCAGATGGAACACCTGATAATCCTCCTCGATGGAGAACATGAAATCCTCCGGATCCATCCCATGAAGATCCTTGACGACACGGTTGTAATCCATGATCTTCAGCTCCTTATCCGGGAACAGCACCGACAGGAAGTAGTTAAACTCCTCCGTGCCATCATAGTCCGGATGCGCCTCCCGACGCCGGAGACCGACCTTGACCGCGCTCGCCGCACGATGATGGCCATCTGCGATATAGGTCGCCGGCACCTTCTCGAAAAGTGTCTCCAGCGCCGCTACCCGCTCACGGTCGGCGATTCTCCATACCCGATGCGCGACGCCATCATCCGTCACGAACGCATAGAGCGCCGTTTCCTTCTTTACCTTCTCCACGATCGCCTGGATACCGGCATGTGCACGATAGGCGAGGAAGATCGGACCCGTCTGCGCCGAGCAGGTATCCACATGGCGGATACGATCCTGCTCCTTCTCCTCCACCGTGTTCTCATGCTTCTTACAGATTCCGTTCAGATAATCATCGATCGAGCTGAGCGCGACGATACCGGTCTGTGCCCGCCCCTCCATCGTCAGCTCATAGATATAGTAGCATGCGCTCGTTTCACGCACGAAGGTTCCATCTGCGATCTCTGCCTGCAGCATATCCCTCGTCTTCTGGTACACCTCCGGTGCATACATATCCTGCGTCTCCGGGAACTGCGTTTCCGGTCGGTCAATGTTTAAGAAGGAAAGCGGATGGCCAGCCACCGCTTCACGTGCCTCCGCACGGGAATATACATCATATGGAAGTGCTGCCACCTCCCGAACGCACGCGGCGTCCGGACGGATCGCTCTGAAAGGTTTAACGGTTGCCATGAGTTCCTCCTTCGGTCTCTTTAACTTAAGATATCTGTCCCTTCCACCATGCTTTTTTACTTTTACTTCACCTTCCGTACACGGAGGATGCCATCGATGAGGCCGAGATTACGGAAGCCCTCATCGGTCAGGTGCTGATTGATGTCCATCAGCGTATACGCATAGTCACCACGGGACTTGTTCTGGAGACCGTCGATGTTGATGTTCGCATCACCGAGGGCCTTCGTGATCTGTCCGAGCATGTTCGGGATGTTCCGGTGCAGGATGGCGATACGTCCACCGCTGCTGCAGACGCCCATATCGGTATCCGGGAAGTTCACGGAGTGATGGATGTTCCCGTTGTCGAGGTAATCCTGTATCTCCTCGACCGCCATCACCGCACAGTTATCCTCGGCCTCCTCGGTGGATGCACCGAGATGCGGCAGGACGATGGCCCCCGGCATCGTCGCCGACTTCGGATTCGGGAAGTCCGTTACATAGGCCTTTACCTTCCCCTTTATCAGGGCCTCTGCCATGTCGTCGTCATTCACCAGCACATCACGGGCGAAATTCAGGATGCGGACGCCGTCCTTCATGCGCGCGATGGCCTCCTGGCTGATCATCCCCTTCGTACTGTCGACGGCGGGTACATGGAGCGTGATATAGTCACACTTATCGTAGATTTCATCGAGGATCGCCGCATGATGCACCTTCTGAGAGAGATCCCAGGCAGACTTCACGGAGAGGTATGGATCATAGCCATAGACCTCCATACCGAGGTCGACGGCCGCATTGGCGACGAGTACACCGATCGCAC
Source organism: uncultured Oribacterium sp. (assembly GCA_902485915.1). Classification (GTDB taxonomy): domain Bacteria; phylum Bacillota; class Clostridia; order Lachnospirales; family Lachnospiraceae; genus Oribacterium. The sequence goes on from CABTMH010000134.1 coordinate 3,305, forward strand.
CGAGGCCGATGACGCCGAGGGTCTTCCCCTTGATCTCACAGCCGGCGAAGTTCTTCTTCGCCTTCTCGGCATCCTTCTGGATGGTCGGGACATCGGCATGCTCCCGGATCCACTGATGGCCACCGATGATGTCACGGCTCGCCAGCATCAGACCCGCGATCACCAGCTCCTTCACGGCATTTGCATTGGCACCCGGGGTGTTGAAAACGACGATGCCCTGCTCGGCACAGCGGTCGAGCGGGATGTTGTTGACACCGGCACCGGCACGCCCGATGGCACGGAGCGTCGGCGGGAAGTCCATCGCCTTCATATCGGCGGAGCGCACCAGCACGCCGGCGGCGTGGTCGATCTCATCCACCAGGGTATAGCCCTTCCGGAAACGACCGGTTCCGACACGGCTGATATTGTTTAAGCAGTAAATTTCACGATTCTTCATGATGTTCGTCCTTCTTATCGGTTATTCTTCTCAAAAGCGTCCATGAACTCGACGAGCTTTACGACGCCCTCCTGTGGCATCGCGTTATAGAGCGATGCGCGCATACCGCCGACGGTACGGTGGCCCTTCAGGTTCTTGAAACCGGCTGCAGATGCCTCTGCGATGAACTTCGCATCGAGATCTGCATCGCCGGTGATGAACGGGATATTCATGAGGGAACGATCCTTCGATGCGACGGTGCCGCGGAACATCGTCGACTGGTCGAGATAATCATAGAGGATCTTCGCCTTCTGTTCGTTCCGCTCCTTCATCACGCCGAGACCGCCCATCTCCTTCAGCCACTTGAACACGAGACCGCATACATAGATGTTGTAGCATGGCGGCGTGTTATACAGGGACTTCGCATCGGCATGGGTCTTGTAACGGAGCATGGTCGGGGTGCCCGGAAGCACGTCCTCACGGATGAGGTCGTCACGGATCACGACGATGGTCACACCGGCCGGACCGACGTTCTTCTGCACACCGCCCCAGAGGACACCATACTTCGAAACATCCATCGGCTCACTCAGGAACATCGAGGAGACGTCGGATACGAGATCCTTCCCCTTCGTGTTCGGGAGCTCACGGATCGTGGTTCCGTAGATCGTGTTGTTCTGGCAGATGTATACATAATCTGCGTCGTCATCGATGGCGAGGTTCTGAAGATCCGGGATGTAGCTGAAGGTCTTGTCAGCCGAGCTGGCGACTACGTTCACCCTACCGTACATCTCCGCTTCCTTTGCGGCCTTCTTCGCCCACTGACCCGTCACGATGTAATCGGCCACGCCATGGCGCATCAGGTTCATCGGCACCATCGCAAACTGAGTGTTTCCTCCGCCCTGCAGGAACAGTACCTTATAGTTCTCCGGTACGCCGAGCAGCTCTCTGAAATCTGCTTCGGCTGTATCGAGGATCGCCTGAAAGTCCTTCGAGCGATGAGACATCTCCATCACGGACATCCCGCATCCATGATAATCCAGCATCTCCGCTGCTGCTGTCCGAAGAACCTCCTCCGGTAAAACGGCTGGTCCCGCACTGAAATTATAGACTCTGCTCATCGCTCTCTCCTTTGAATCGTGTATTTGAAGGTTTCCCTTGGTTAGGCATATGATAGCACCGACATGCTTTATATAGTATATAAATAATTTTTATGCATCTACTTTTATACAATCCGGGAACAGGGGCAGACCATCTTCTGAAGTGCGATAAGTGAAGACTAAATTCTGGCGAGGGTCTGCCCCCCTGGCTTCGCGGGAGTTTTTCAGCACGAAAAAGCCCGGTGCAGATGCACCGGGCGAAAGATGTTCCTACGCGGACTCGAACCGCGACCACCGGCGTCGGAGGCCGGTACTCTATCCAGTTAAGCTATAAGAACGTATTCGGTTTTACGAACTTGTATATTATAAGGCATGCGTCCGAAAAATACAAGGGAAGAATGTGGAGGCAAGATTTTGAAAATTATTTTTGTTGAAACAAATTTCCGATAATGCTATTATAATGCCGTATGTACTACTGTGATTTGTTTCGGTGGACTACTGTTTGAGAGGAGAAAACGAGTATGCAGGACGATTACATTACCAAAATACGCTCCGCCTATAATCAGTTTACGAAGGCGGAGAAAAAAGTAGCGGATTACATTCTGGAAAACCCGAAGAAGGTACTTTTCATGTCGATTTCCGACCTGGCTGGTGCCTGTGATGTCGGCGACACCTCCGTCTTCCGATTCTGTAAGACGATGAATGTAAAGGGCTATCAGGAGTTTAAGATGATGCTCTCGCTCAGTATGCGCGCGAGTGAGTCCCCGCTGACGGATAACGAGGATACGACCATCACCCTCGAGGATAACATTTCCGAGCTGGCGAAGAAGGTGCTGTCGGAGAATGTTTCTGCGATTCAGGAAACCTACTCCCTCATCGATGTGAAGCAGATGACGGCAGCGATGGATGCCCTCAGCAGTGCGAAGCGCATCGTCTTCTTCGGTGTCGGCACCTCGATGCTGACCGCGATGAAGGCCATGAACAAGTTCCTTCGCATCGAGCCGAAGGTCATCTGTAACATGGATGCGAACATGCAGCTGATCACCGCGTCGACGCTGACCGATCAGGATGTCGCCCTCATCTTCTCCTATTCCGGTTCGACGAAGGATACGGTCGAGATCGCCCGTTCCGCGAAGGCCGCCGGTGCGAAGACGATCGTGATCACCCGCTTTACGAAGTCCCCGCTCACCGAGTTTGCGGACATCATCCTGCTCTGCGGTGCCAATGAAGGCACCCTTCAGAACGGCTCCACCTCGGCAGAGATCTCGCAGCTCTTCCTCGTGGATGTGATGTACAGCGAGTACTTCCGTCGCCACTATAAGCGCTGCAAGCCGAACTGGGATAAGACAGCGCACTCCATCGCCGATAAAAACTACTGATCTTTCATCGCCGAAGGGCAGCCTCTCGAGGCTGCCCTTCGGCGATTTACTCTTCACCCTTCGATTTCTTCCGGATCTCTTCGATCTTATCACGGTATTTCATGGCGTCCTCGAAATTAAGCTCCGCGGCAGCGGCACGCATCTTCTTCGACAGCTCCCGGATCAGTTTCTCGATCTCCTGATGCGTCATCGACTCCACATCCTTCTCGATGCCATGCGGATCATCCACATCGACGGCCTTTCCGATCGCGATCAGATCGGCGACCGCCTTATGGATCGTGGTCGGTGTGATACCGTGTGCTTCATTATACGCCATCTGTATCTTCCGGCGTCGCTCGGTCTCATCGATCGTATGGCGCATGGAATCCGTGATGGTATCCGCGTACATGATGACATGACCATCGGCATTACGCGCAGCACGGCCGACGGTCTGGATGAGGGAGGTCTCCGAACGGAGGAAGCCCTCCTTATCCGCATCGAGGATGGCGACGAGCGCGACCTCCGGGATATCGAGGCCCTCA
>CABTMH010000135.1 GCA_902485915.1 uncultured Oribacterium sp.
CGGTTCCAGGCTCTGTCCCCGGAAGCCGCCCATACACGTTACCGATCGCATCCTCTCTGTATTCAAGCCCCAGATCTTCGATCCACTCACGCAGGATGTTCTTCGCGATTTTATCTTCCGGGGTATAAGCTGCACGCCAGATCTCTCCGTCGATGCGCGTTGCATCGGCCAGCTGGCACAGCATGTCTTCTATTCTCAATCCGGCTTCGTTTCCCATCACAAATATCCCCTCATTTCATAGTTTTGTTTTCTTTCAATATTTCTCGAAATCGGATAGGCCCATCCGTAATCCTTCATCTTAAAGATTTCCTCAAGAAACTTCGGATCAAAGAGTGAAAATTCCCTGTCAACATCAGAGAAAAGATGAATTACACCTTCGCTCTGCACGCTGGCTTTCAGAAGCTCGTTAATCCGGGCATTCATTTCAGGCAGAGATATCTTCTTGCCTTCGCCTTGATTCATAAGCCTTGTGACAAGCACGCGAACGGATTCAAAGAATGCCGCTTCTACACGCAGTTCTTTTTCTGTCAGAGAGGAACACAGCGATAATGCCTGCTTGAGCAGCAATGCCTCCTTGTAAACCTTTTAGACAGATTATAGCACGTCTCCTCCGCTCAGGCATCACCCTGCTCGCCGATGCGGGGCGAAAACGTGAATACCTCATAATATCGTAAGAATCGGTAAGCTTCTCTCTATAGCATTTTCCGTTCAGATTCGTTAACATAGAGATAGTGAACTTCGCGGGATACGTGTCCCGAATCGTTGACGGCCTTTACCGTCCATCGCATGGGCTGCGGAAGCTGTTTTCATGGATGCGGGCTGTCCCCGGAAGTATTTGGAGGGTGGATATATGAGAAAGAGTATTAAGAAGTATCTGGCAGCGCTTGTGGCGATGAGCGCGATGCTGCAGCTGACCGCCTATGCGGGGCCTGGATTTTCGGCGAGCAGCTCACGGCAGGCCGCGGCGGCCGCAAACGCACAGTATGAAGCGATGTACGGCGCGCAGGTGACGGTGCCGGGGCCGACGGTTCCAGCGCAGGATGCCAATGCACACACTCAGATGGCCGCCCAGCAGGCAGCACAGGCGCAAAGCAGTACGGGTGCGGGCGCTTCCTCCATCGATATGAGCTCGATCAACCAGGGTACGGTATCACCGGCGGAGGCGATGGTCATCGGTCAGAAGCTCGCCACCGTGAACAGCATGAGCGTCACCTACCAGATGCCAGATAAGCAGACGGAGGTCCTCGATGGTCTGACGATCGCATCCTGGATCAACGGCAGCCAAGGTCTGACCGTATCCGTCGATGCAGCGAAGGTGGCCGACTATGTGCAGGGGCTCCGAAATAAATATGATACCCCGGCCGGTACACAGACCTGGCAGAGCGCGGACGGCACGACGAAGTCCATCAAGACGAATTATGGCTGGCACATCGATCAGACGAAGGAAACCGAAGCCCTGATTGCGAACATCCAGAGCCTTCAGTCCGTGACCCGTGAGCCGGTGTACGCCTCCCGTGCCGTGCAGACCGAGATGCCGCAGTGGGGAAAGACCTTCGTGGAAATCGATCTCTCCTCCCAGCATGTCTACTACTATCAGGATGGCAATTGTGTCTGGGACAGCAAGTGCGTCACCGGTACCGCGACCGATCCGGACCGTGCCACCCCGACCGGTGTCTTCGCGCTCAAGTACAAGCAGCGCGACCGTGTCCTTCGCGGACGCATCAATCCGCAGACCGGCAAGCCGAGCTATGAATCTCCGGTCGCCTACTGGATGCCGTTTAACGGAAACATCGGTCTCCATGACGCCAACTGGCGCTCCAGCTTCGGTGGAAACATCTATCTGAAGAGCGGCAGCCACGGCTGCATCAACCTGCCACCGAAGAATGCGAAGACGCTCTACGAGCTCATCACGCCGGGCACTGTCATCGTGGTATGTGACTGATGGAAGGACCGAGACATTGATCAAAGTCAGCGTGTTTTCGGCCGGCAGAGCCAGAGCACGATATCCGCTGTCTGTTTCACTTAAGATACCGGCATAGCAGTCCCGTACATACACATATATGCTAATGAGGATATCGTTCCAGGTCCGAAAACTGAAAAAGAAAATCCGGATAGGCTGTCCACAGACAACCTTCCGGATAAGAAAAAACAGTCAAAATTAAAATTCAGATCAGCTCCAACAGCCAGTCAGCGATGGTTTCGATGAGGGCGATACGGCAGCTCTGGAAGCCATGGTCGCCCGAGAGGTAGACCTTCCGATGGTTTGCGGCGGTGCCGAGCTTCTCGAGCTCGGTCCAGAGTGGCTCGATCATCTCCTGTACCGGGGCGACCTGATCGAGGATGCCGCCGATCATCAGGAGATTTCGATCCTTCATGTCCTGTACAGCCTGGGTGAAGTGAAACGCCTCCCAGTGCGCTTTGGCATCCCGGAAAACACGATCCTGTTCTTCTTCTGTGTTGAGACGAAGAAGTCGGCCATCGGAGGATGCGATCATGTCCCGGAGGCTCTGCTCCTCATGCTTCGTGAAGGCATAGGCGAGGTCATAGGGTGCCATCATGATGGTACCGCGGATCCACGGAAGTGCCCGCGTTGCGTTCAGGACGGTGTTGCCGCCCATGCTGTGTCCGCAGAAGAAGATCCGCTCTGGATCTGCACCATAGCGCTCCGCGCCTTCGCTCGCCGCATACTTCGCGAGTGCGATGGCATCCGTGATGCAGCCGGAGATCGCATAGCTGCCCTCTGAGTTCCAGGCTCCGCGGTGATTCATGCGCATCACGAGGAAGCCGGCACGGCAGAGTGACTGTGCGAGATCGTCGCTCGAGACGATGCCTGGAAAGCCATGCACGAGCAGCACCGTCGGCAGCGGACGTTCATAGATCTCACCGGGCACATAGATCTCACCATACAGCTCGGCACCCTCTACGAAGATGTCCAGTGTGTCGACATAGGAAATTCGCTTCGCGGGATCGGCACTGTAGTCCGGATCCCGAAACAGATAGTCTCGATTCTGATACATTTTAAACCTCCGGGGCGCGCTTATACCAGTCCTTACCATAGAGGAAGCGGCTGACCATCATGGACGCGACGGTGTCACCGCAGGAGTTGACGAGGGTGCAGCCCGGGTCGAAGAGCTGGGTCATCATGATGAGGATCGGCAGGGCCGCACTCGGGAAGCCGAAGCTCGAAATCAGCATGGTCTCCATCGCGGCACCACCGCCCGGTACGGACGAAACGGCGACGGAGGCGGCGACGGCGATGACCAGTGCATATGCATAGTCACCGAGGCCAGTCAGCGGACGGTTGAAGAGCGCGCAGCAGAGCACGATCTCATAGACCGTCGCGAGGCAGGCACCATCCATGTGCATCGTCGCGCCCATCGGACATACGACCGAGGAGACCTCTCGCGGCACGTTCATGTGATCGCAAGCACGGAGCTGGAGCGGCAGCGCGGCGGCGGAAGAACGGGTGCCGAGCGAGGTCAGGGCCGGTACGAAGATTTCCTTAAAGAAATGCTGTACGCCCCAGCGTCCAGCAGCTACGAATGCATAGAGGCCGAGGAAGATGAAGAAGTACGCAAACATCGTCGGATAGTAGATGAGGAGCCCACGACCATAGGAGGCGAGAAGCTCCGGGCCGTAGGTACCGGTCAGGTTTGCGAAATAGCAGGCGAGGCCGATCGGTGCAAACTTCATGAGGATGTTGACCATCTGATAGAACACAGTGGACATGTTCGCGAGCCACTCGGAGACGGCACGGCCCTTCTCACCGAGAGTCGATACGGTCATGCCGAAGAACACGGTAAATACGATCAGCGGCAGGATGTGCGCACGGGTGATGACATCCGGGAAGTCACTGACGGTGAATGTGTTGACGATCTGGTCACCGATGGACTGCTCTGCGCTCTCGACGGCGGCGCTCGTCGTCTCGATCGTGATGCTGGTGTCCGGCTGGAAGATCGCCGTCACGATGAACATGATGGTACCCGCGATCGCGGCGGTGATGATGAAGATCGCGATCGTCATGATCAGAAGCTTTCCGACACGGCGCGTATCCCCGATGGCGGCGATGGAGCTCGAAATCGAAAAGAAAATCAGCGGCACCAGAAGCACGAAGAGCATGTTCAGCCAGATCTGACCGATCGGATATAGAAACGCTGCCTTGTCGCCCAGCACGATGCCGAGAACCGCACCCACCAGCACACAGGCGATCAGCATCACCGGCTGCTTATAGGCTTCCCACTTACTCTGCTTTTCAGTACTCATAATTTTCCCCTTTCCACTCAGGACTGAAAGATAGTAACTAGCCTTCGTTATAGCACTTTAAAGCAGTGAAGGCAAGTGGAGAGGTGCCAGGTACAGACATCGGTACAGTTCCGGCGGGGGCCCGGAGGGGCGGCAACGGAGGCACAGTACTCCGGGTCCCCTGCTTGAACTGCTACACGTTAAAAATCACTGTAACTGAAAAAAGTCAAAAATCA
>CABTMH010000136.1 GCA_902485915.1 uncultured Oribacterium sp.
ATACGATATATAAAGATGTAGCGGATACGGAAGATGCAGAGGCATGGATTAATCAGGAAATAAGACTGGGTATCTTTGCAAAGATCGGCACACTGAAAGCCCCGGGCACTAAATTTCAGTTGCTGAAGAATCGAGATATTTTATCCGAAGAAAACAACAGCACCCGGTATTCCGAATCCGGTGAGTCGACAGATATCGCGATTATTCCGCATGAACTTTATGAGCGAATTCAGCATAAGCAGTATTCCTTTGAAGATGTTGTCAGGATTCGAAATCATATGACGGTTCGTATTCTGAATCGCATTATCGATAAAAAATGTGGCTATGATGCGCATTACTGTAGTGATCGATTCTTGAACGGAATGATTCTTCTGGATGAAGATGACCAGCTGGCAGAACTGGATCCTGTCTTAGGATTCCAATGGAATACATAAACTATACGAAGGAGGAGTATGGAAGCATTTAATGTCATAACCGATCCCTGGATTCCGGTTATAAAAAAGAATGAAACCAGAGAAGTATATGGTGTCCGTGATGTATTGAAAAATGCGGCGGATATCAAGCACATTACATCACCAGGGAATCTTCCGAGCGAAGAATATGCGATTTACAGATTTCTTTTCGCGCTGCTTACGGATGCATATGAGATTCGAAGTGATGAGGATATCGAAGAAATCTATAAGAGTGGTGAATTTGATCTTGACGCATTCGATGAGTACGTAAAAAGATGTGGTGATGTCTTTAACGTATTTGACGAAGAGCATCCATTTATGCAATGCGGCGTTAAGAAAGCACTGGACTATGGGGCGAAACCAACCAGTGCGGCAGTACTGAACTGGGCACAGTTAAGCGGTAATACGGAGACTTTTTTCGGCTTAAAGAATTATCCGGCGAGTAAAACATATGAGGAATCTCAGTACCTGTCTGTAGCGGAGTATATTGCATTGATTATTAATGTGACATTTATGCAGTCCGCGATCACTTCAGGTTTCCCAACAGCTGTCTGTGATAATCAGCCGCCACTATGGTTTATGTTTAATGGCGTAACTTTATTCGATACACTTTGCCTTAATCTATATCCCACAGAGGACGATGATGAGCCTATGTGGCGCAGAACGGATTTCTTATGGTATCCAGAGGACGAACCAGAAGGATGGCTATCATTAGCTTTTTTGCCATCAAGAATTGTGGCACCGTGTTCAGAAGGAATTAAAAACGGCAAGGTATATCAAATTCTGTATAACGGCTCATTTTATCGAGGAAATAGCCCTTTGAAAAATCATCCAGAGCCCAAATCATTTTATGGTTATTGGAAATCCAGAGAACCGTATATCATTCTTCGGCATTATGATCCATCGAAGGTGAAAAATGGACAGAGAGCGGTAGAAGCCTGGAGGGGGCCAGATGGCATGGCATGGATGCAAATGGCTGAGTTCTACGGAGTAAAGTTAGATACGGTCACAACGGTTCGCCCTAAAGTTATGCAGATGTATGAGAGTTTTTCTGATAAAGAAAAAGGAACTATCAAAATGCTGCCATATAAGCCGACCCAAAGCTTTTATCATTTCGAACTTCCGACACAGCAAACGAAAGCAGCCCAGGAGGTCTTTCGCGATTTTGCTATAACAGAAGACTGGATGTATGAAGATGATAAGCTAAAGCTCATTAATCGGTATACTTCATTTACCAGATCTGCGATGAAGGCACTAAGACAATCGCTCAGTCGTCTATTATATCCATCTGGAGACGAGAAAAAAGATTATGATGCGGTTAAGGAAATCGTGAATGGATGGGCAGACAGATGCGCTCAATATATGTATGCGTCGCTTCTTCCAGGGTTACAGTCTTTGAAACGTGAAAATGAGGAGCTGTATTATGAAAATGCAGCAATAACTGTTATTGAGTTCACAGAGGCAACGATGAATAGTGTTATGGTTCGAGATATTTTCACTAAAATCAATGAGTCGAACAGACTCATCGGTATATTACGAAATGAATTAAAGAAGGAGGTAGTGAATGAAGAAGGATGATATGAATACCGTCCTAAATGCAACGATGCAACTTCCAGATAGTGCACGAATTGCATTGGGACGGATGGCGGGAGTGAGCCTGCGTTCTGCGGCGACTTCTACACGTGGCCGAAATGCAATGCTGTCTTTTATGGCATTGTTTCCGCCGGAGGTGTATGAAAAAACATCGAAGTTTGAACAAACGATACTGTTTTTTTCCTGCTGTTCTATATGTGCACAGGATCGAAATGAAAACAGTATGCTGGTTGAGAAATATATCAGTAGTATTTATAACGACCCTGATACGACAGATTCAGAAAAAAGCAGAATTCGTGCCATGATTGCAGAGAACATTACGCTGACAGGTAATTTCCTGAAGCATCTATCTACATATATCAAGAGAGGTCAGCGTGATGGCTTTAAGTTTAATATGTATACGCTGACGAGCGATCTTATGCACTGGAATCATGCGGCGGGCTGGAGTAGAGAAAAATGGGCCAGAGCGATTTTACGGGTAACACCAGATACAACGAGTACGGTTGAAGAGGAGGAAAATCAGATATGATTAACTGGGATTTAGTAACGGATAAGAAGAGCTTTATCGAACAGGCGAAGGATGTTTTACCGACGATTGAAATTGATTCGTTGACGAACTATGGTGCATCACTTCTCAATCGTGATCGTGATGGATTTGCAAAGCGCGTGATGTTTGGTGGTGTAGAGCGTGGACGAATTTCATCGCAGTCCATCAAGTATGCTGTTCGTCAGGCCAAGTATGATAAGGACACATGGTATACCGTGGCATTTGATCGTATGGTAGCGGATGCACTGAAGAAAAAGAATCCTGATCTGTCGGAGGATTATATCGAGCATGCAAAGTCGCTTACGCTGAGATTACTCTCTTCCAAAAAGGATCATGCGTTTAAGGTGACGATGAATGATGCGGAGTCGGTTGCAGAGGCGATTCTTCAGAACTTTGATCCGGCCAAACCAATTGAGGAAGCAGAGTGGGGAATGGGAGACACAAAGAAGGCGAAGAATTCAAAGGTAGATACGATTTTGAAAGCTTTAGAGGCAGAATCGAAAAACAGATTGAACTCTTCTGAAGTCGCCATGTTCGGTAGAATGAGTACATCTGACATTTTACGGTCGGTAGATGGCGCAGTTGCAATGAGCCACGCATTCACAACGCATGAGTATAATGGCGATGTGGATACATTTACCGCAGTCGACGAATTAAAGGCATTTGGATTCGGAGATCAGGAGGCAGATGAAAATTCCAGAGGTGCTGCAGGTATCTGGGATGTGGATCTGAATGCTGGATGTTTTTATCAGTACTGCAGCATCAGTACGATGATTTATGCCTTAAACATGTTAGACGGCATGGATTTTAATGATAAGGAAGCATTAAAGAGAAGACTTGATTCCATGGCGAAGGACGTTTCTGAATTTATCAAACTGTATCTTCTGACGGCACCCGTAGCGATGCAGAACAGCAAAGCAAGTTTTCCGGGCCCATCTGTAGTATATATTCGTGCAGCTGTACGTCCAGCGAACCATTCTTATGAGAATGCCTTTGCCAAGCCAGTGGTTTCAGATGGCGAAAAGGATGTAGTGGAGCTCTCTGCAAAACGTTTAACAGAGTATATTGATGGCGATGTATTCTTTGATAACGATTATGCGAAGCAGTACTGGTTATCGGATCATCACTATACTGCTCCGAAGGGCGCACAGGATGATAAAAACCTGAAGGGTGTTTTAGCTGATTTGGAGGAGTATATTCATGAGGCATGTAATTAAACTGTGCCTCTCCGGGATGATGCAGGCCTATTCAGAGTCTCGTTTTATATATACCAGAGACACAAAATCAGCGCCGACAGATCAGGCAATTATCGGCATGATCGCTGCGGCTGAAGGTATCCTGCGAGAGGATACGGATGCACTGGAAAAACTTAATACGAAACTGTGGATTGAAAAAGTTGAAAGTAATCAGGAGATTTCCTATAAAATGACAGATTTTCAAACAGTTCGACCTATTGAGAACAGTAAATTAAGTTGTTTAGCCGGTGCTGAAATGGAAAAGCCATTTTTAACGGCAAGTGGTGGAAAAAAAGCCATGCTTCCGCTATTCACCAAGCAGTACATTACGAATGGAGATTTTACGGTGCTGGTTGCCGGTGAGGAAGCTGCAGTTTTAAAAGCAGCAGAAGCATTGCAACATCCGGTTTTTCCGTTATATCTCGGAAGAAAATGCTGCCCACCGAACAAGCCGGTTTTTCAGGAACTATTAACTGTAGATTAGCTCATACCATCCCACATTTAGTGGGAGCGATTAAGAAAAGGAGAAAAGATATGTATTTATCTATCGTACAGCCGGATTTAAGTCGGGTGAATGCAGCAAGAGCCATGACAAATGAGCAGGATATGCATAGAAATATTCAGGCACTTTTTGACTCGGACAGGCAGTCAATCAATGTTCTCTACAGGGTTATCCCATCAAAAGATGTCCGCAGAACGATAATCTGTGTTCAGAGTGATATCATGCCTGTATCTACAGATGATGTAAAAGTGATTTCCTGCACGGATGCTAAGGATCGTATCACCTGTATAAGGGCTGGCATAATGTTGGAATATGATGTTCTGCTTCGACCGGTGAAGCGCCACGAAGGGAAGTCAACATTGATTCGAAATAAGGATGCTCGAATAGAGTGGGTGAAATCACTTGGCCAGCGATATGGGTTTAGAGTGGAAACAATCGAAGAGTTATCAAGAATTCAGAAAACGATGTACCATTCTGAAACGAAGGCTGGCAGAATAGATGGCTGGCGATATGTTGGCACGTTGGCAGTTGAAGATCAGGAACTGTTTATGAAAGCTTATGAAACCGGTATCGGACGAGATAAATCATATGGGTACGGTATGTTGATGCTTAAGATGAAGGGATAAAAATGAATGAGAAAGATATTTCATCAGACGCAAGAATATTTCCACACTTAGATGATAAGATAAGCTATTTGTATGTGGAGCACTGTCGTATCGAACAGGAAGATTCTTCTATCGTACTGCTACAGAAGGGCAGTAAAACGCCTATACCGATCGGAACGATTGCCTGCCTCATATGTGGTCCGGGTACGACAGTGACACATCGGGCTATTCAGGCATGCGGAGCAAATCAGACGCTGCTTGGTAAGCGCTCAGTGTCAGTGTGGCTAGTTTAACACTTTTGAAAGTGCCATAATCGTGGAAAACGAGTATTTTAGTCTCAGTCTTCCCGCTGGCATTCACAGTAGTGGATCATTTCACTACACTGCCACTTCCCACTATGGGACTATTTTACTCTACTTAAGAAGAGAGGAAGTCCCATGATGAATAAACGTGTACCTCGCCGCTCTGATGAAGAGTGGCATCAGATCATACTCGCCGCCAGGTCATCCGGCTTAAGCGATTTTGAATACTGTAGAGCCAACAGCATCCCGAGCAGTACTTTTTACAGGGCACTGGCTCGATTACGTCAGCAGGCCTGTGAGCTTCCTGCGAGATCCGAAAGACTTGAGAGCAAGCAGGAGGTTGTTCCGATAAATATATCGGAGCTCCCGATCAGCAGAGAGGATCGGATGCATCCGGTCTCACATGTGGTTGATGAACCATTGCCTGCTTCGTTTGAAGCGACGATACGCATCACACTTGGAGGCGGCACGCTAGAGTTGACCAACCAGGCAGATACTGCACTGGTTGCCAGTATCCTGCGCGTGTTGGACAGCCGATGTTAGGCGACATCTCCAGTGCAAACCGTATCTACCTAGTTACGGGCTATACCGACATGCGAAAGAGTATTGATGGTCTGATGGCGATCGTACGCGATACCTATGAGCTGGATCCGTACAGTAATTCTGTATTCCTCTTCTGCGGACGACGTGCCGATCGCATCAAGGCGCTCCATTACGAAAAGGATGGTTTCTGCCTCCTGTACAAGCGTCTTGAGAAAGGAGCGAATGATCACTTCCGATTTCAGTGGCCACGCCACGCATCCGAAGTTCGCAACCTTACGAAACGGGAGTTCCGCTGGCTGCTCGAAGGCCTTTCCATCGATCAGCCGAATGCCATTCAGCCGAGTCGGGAGAAGCACGACTTCTGAGTCTTGGTAACGTTGCACAAACTTTCAAAAATTGCATAAAGCTATCCTCCAGGAAGGCATGCGCAGCCTAGGAAATACGTGCTTTCGGCGGTATAATCAGAGCAGTTTTGAAAGGACGTATACAACCATGAGCATTGCGGATTTCGGCGATAAAAGCAAAGACGAAATAATCGAATACCTCATCGACGAGCACAACGCCACGGAACGCGAGACAGCTAAGCTCCGTCAGGAACTTGCTGAAGCCAAGGAGACCATCGACGAGTTCAAGCGGATGATCTTTGCCTCACGATCCGAAAAGAAGCACGTCGGTTATGAGAACCCTGAGCAGCTGACGCTGATGGACCTTTTCAATGAAGCGGAGCTGGCAGCGGATCCGAAAGCCGAAGAGCCTACAGTGGAGACTATCGTCAAGGGCTACATCCGCAAGCAGGAAGGCGAGAAAAAGAATAAGGCGTCTTATAAGGAGCTTTATGACAAGCTTCCATCGAGAGACCTTCTGTGTCACCTTGATCCGGATGCGAAGATCTGCCCACAATGCGGCAGCACCATGGAGCGCGTTGGCTGGGAGAAAGTCCGTACCGAACTGGAAGTCATTCCAGCACAGATCCGCCTCGTGAACATCTATCAGGAGACGGTTCGCTGCCAGAAATGCTACGAAGAAACCGGATACGCGAGATTTGCCCGTGCTGCGGTTCCATCTCCACTGATTTCTCACAGTCCGGCATCACCGACGACCGTTGCGTATGTAATGTACCAGAAGTACATCAACTCCATGCCTCTGTACCGACAGGAAAAGGAATGGAAACAGATGGGCGTATCGATCCAGCGTGCAACACTGGCGAACTGGTGTATCTACTGTGGCAAGAATTATATGAAGCCGCTCTATGACGCACTGGCGAAGCACCTCCTCGAACGAGAGGTCACCTGCGCAGATGAAACGCCGTGCCAGGTACTCAAGGAAGATGGCCGTAAGGCTCAGCAGAAATCCTACATGTGGATCCACTGCTCAGCGAATCTCGATGGTCTGCCGCCGATCATGCTCTATGAATACAATCCTTCACGGGCAGGAGCGGTACCGCAGAACTTCTACCAGTCGTTCAGTGGCAAGTACTTCCTGGCAGATGGGTATCAGGGATACAATCATCTGCCGAAGGGCGTCCTCCGATGTGGCTGCCTGGCACATTTTCGGCGTAAGTTCTATGACGCAATACCGTCAGAGGACCGCAAGAATGGTAAGTCCAAGTCACCTGCCGCAAAGATCGTAAATCTCTGCTCGAAGCTGTTTGAGATCGAGCGTGAGTTTATCAATCTAAGCGCGGATGAACGCAAAATCAAACGAGAAGCATCTAAGGAACATGAGATCTGGAATCAGATCTGGGAATCCCTGGATCAGATCTCAGCAAGCAAAACAAGCCTGCTGGGGAAAGCGGTGACGTATGCCCAAAATCAGAAACCGTACATGGAGAACTATTTCCTGGACGGTAGCATTCCGATTTCAAACAACTTCACCGAGAGCTGTGGCGCAAGACCGTATGCCGTGGGACGGAAAAACTTC
>CABTMH010000137.1 GCA_902485915.1 uncultured Oribacterium sp.
AGGCTTTATTAAAATTCCGTTCATGCTTCATCAGATTCGCAATGTTGTACTACTTATAATAGGAAGCTGTGACCCTTCTGTGAATTTTTCAGAGCTACGGAAAAATCCGTAGCTCTGAAATCATGTATCCGAGTTTCTTCTATGCTTATGCGGATAGTGGTAGAACTCCATGTCCTTCACGCCATCCGGGAGGTACTGCTGCTCGACCCAGTTGCCCGGGTAGTCGTGCGGGTACTTGTAGCCGACGCCGCGGTTCAGCTTACTGCTGGCCTTATAGTGGGCGTCCTGCAGGTAGGATGGGATCGGGAGGTTGCCGGAGTGCTGAACCTCCTGCATGGCCTCGAAGATCGCGGCGGAGCAGGCGTTGGACTTCGGTGCGGAGGCGACGTAGGTCGCGGCCTGGGCCAGGATGATCTGGGATTCCGGCATGCCGACACGTTCCACCGCCAGGAACGCGTTGGTCGCAACCACTGCCGCCATGGGGTCTGCATTGCCCACGTCCTCGGAGGCGCAGATCACGATGCGGCGGGCGATGAACTTGATGTCTTCGCCGGCGGAGAGCATGCGGGCCAGGTAGTAGACGGCGGCGTCCGGGTCGGAGCCGCGCATGGACTTGATGAAGGCGCTCACGGTGTCGTAGTGGTTATCGCCGTCCTTATCATAGCGCACGGCGCGCTTCTGGATGCACTCGGAGGCGACGTCGAGGGTGATGTGGATGCGGCCGTCCGGGTCGCGGTCGGTGGTGAGGACTGCGAGCTCGATGGCGTTGAGCGCCGCGCGGGCGTCGCCGTTTACGGTATCGGCGAGAAAATCACGTGCGTCGTCGTCGATCCAGGCATGGAAGGCGCCGACGCCCTTCCGCGTGTCCGTGAGGGCGCGGTCGATGAGGGTCGCGATGTTCTCGCGGGAGAGCGGCTTCAGCTCGAAGATGCGGGAGCGGGAAATCAGCGCGCCGTTAACCTCGAAGTACGGGTTCTCGGTGGTCGCGCCGATGAGGATGACGGTGCCGTCCTCGACGAACGGGAGGAGGTAGTCCTGCTGCGCCTTGTTGAAGCGGTGGATCTCATCGATGAAGAGGATGGTCTTCCGACCATAGCCGCCGTGGTTCTGCTTCGCGCGGGCGATGACCTCCTCGAGGTCCTTCTTTCCGGCGATGGTGGCGTTCACCTGCTCGAAGTCGGCCTTCGTGGTGTGCGCGATGACCTGCGCGAGGGTCGTCTTGCCGGTGCCCGGCGGGCCATAAAAGATGAGGGAGCCGAGCTTGTCGGCCCGAATCGCGCGGTAGAGCAGGGTGCCTGGGGCGATGATCTGCTCCTGGCCGACGATGTCGTCGAGGGTTTCCGGGCGCATGCGGGAGGCCAGCGGCGCGTCGGACTCCTTCTGCTTCTCCGCCATATATTCAAATAAATCCATGGTTCACCTTCTTCTGGGATGTCCCCTGATGTAAACGAGCCGGACCTACGTCCGGCTCTACGTGGGGCGAGGCCCCTGTGTTTTCGTTCTGTCTGTGGCGCGGTCGCGGTCGAGCCGCTACATGCGCGCGGCGGGGCAATGCTTACATCATGCTTCTTCCGGCCAGGACTGTGGCTTCGTGCGGTCCGGGATCACCTCGATCCAGTAGCCGTCCGGGTCCTCGACGAAGTAGATGCCCATCGGGGCGTTCTCGAAGCAGACGCAGCCCATCTTCGTGTGGAGATCGTGCGCTTCCTTGATGTTCGGGGTGCGGAGCGCGAGGTGGAACTCCTGCTCGCCGAGGTCATACGCCTCGGTGCGATCCTTGAGGTAGGTGAGCTCCAGACGGAAGCTCGTGGTGTTGTCGCCGAGGAAGGCGAGGGTGAAGTTCGGGCGGTCCTTGACTTCGACCGGCTCGAGACCGAAGGCTTCCTTATAGAACTTGAGGGAGCGGTCGAGATCCTTAACGTTAAAGTTGAAGTGGTTGAAAGCGAAGGTGTTATTCATGGGTTCTCCTCTGTGTTGTTTTTATGCATGTCGTCCGCGGGTTTCGGTGGCCGCGCGGGCGGAGTAAACGGAGCTGCATGGCCGCAGGCACACAGATGCGCGGGCGGGTGCTGGGTGCTGGCGTCGGCCGCGATCAGCGCGGGCGGGTGCCGAGTGCTGGCGTCGGCCGCGATCAGCGCGGGCGGGTGCTGGATGTAGGCATTGGCTGCGATCAGCCCTGGCTGCCCAGGATGAAATCGAACTTCGTGATGACGCCGTCGTCGTCGAAGGTCGGATTCAAGATACCGATGTGCGGCAGGAAATGGTAGGCGTCGGTGACCAGCGCGTCCGGAAGCTTCTTATCGATGTAGTGCATCCATGCGCGGTTGCTGATCTTCACGGTGACATCGTAGCTGTCGCCCTCCGGTGTGTCGGAGGTATGCGAATCGTATGCCTTCGCCGCGAAGGTCGAGTAGTCGCCCGTCTTCTGGCGGTCGGCGGTCTGGATCACCACCATCGCCTTCGGGTGCTGCTGGAACAGGGTCACGAGGTCGGAGGCCTTGCGGCCGCTTGCGTCCACGGCGATGCCGTCCGGGGTTGTGGTGTCCTTCAGCATCTTTCCATCGGCGCCGACGTAGTAGGTATCCTCGATCCAGACGTCGGTGAGCATCCGGCCGGTCTCGTCGAAGAAGTACCAGTCGTCGTCCGACTGCTGCCAGCCGGTCTGCATCACGCCATCCGCGTCGAAGAAGTAGGTATCGCGGTCGATCTCGGTGAGACCAGTCGCGCGGTAGCCCGCCTCGTCGAAGTAATACTTCTGGTCGTCGATGGTCTGCCAGCCGGTCACGAAGCGGCCATCCTCGCCGAGGTACTGCACGCCGTCAGCGGTTTTATGCCAGTCGTTCAGCGAGTACTTGTCCGGGTCGAGTTTTATCTCGTAGCTCTGGGTGAAGCTGCTGCCCGCCTCGCCGTCCCGCGCGATCGCGTGGGCGGTCACGGTGTAGCGGCCGCTGTAGCTGAGCTCGGCCGGGGTAGCATACTCGATCGTCTCCGGCTTCGTGCTGTCGCCGTCCCGCTGAATCGTGTAAAGGACCTGGTCACCGGCGTCGGTGCTCAGCTTCACGCTGACCGGATCGGTGAAGTCGCCGCCCTCCGGGTCGAAGTGAACCGTCGGGTCCAGCGTCTCGAGCGCGTCCTTCAGCGCGCTGCTGTCCGGGTAGTCTGCGAGGCTGCTCTTCAGGAGTGCCACGGCCTCGGCGTGCTGCCCGGCGTCTGCGTAGGCGTCGGCGGCGTGGAGGCAGAGCTCCTCACTCTGCATACCATAGCCGAACAGCTGCTGGTAGGCCGCAGCCGCGCTCGTGTAGTCGGCGGCTGCGTATGCCTTCTCCGCCTGTCTGCGGATCCGGCTTTCCTTCGTGGCTGGCATCTGGTACCATCCCGCCAATGCTACGGCCACGACTACGATCACTGCGACCGCGACTTTCATGAGCAGCTTCGGGTTACGAACAGGCGCTGCGGAAGGTGATGGAGCGGTGGCAGTGTGTTCGCTGTCTGCGGAGTCAGAATCGTCATCATCGATGTCATCGGAGTCGGAGTCGTCATCGGTGACAGTGGAATCGTCAGTGTCATCGGAGTCAGAAGCATCCTCGAACTCATCCTCTGCATCGTCCGGCAGATGATCCGCGATCGAGATCACCTCTGCGGACTCGGCATCTTCGTCGGTTTCTTCGGTTGATTTCTCCGCGCTATTCTCTGCTGTTTCTGGTTCTCCGCCAGCTGCTTCCTCTGCTGGTTCTTCAGATTCTGCAGCTTCGTCCGCTGCTTTCTCAGTGGAATTCTCCTCTGCTACTACCGGCTCAACCGCATCAGATGATTCGGATTCTGCAGCTTCGTCCGCTGCTTTCTCGGTGGAATTCTCCTCTGTTTCTGTCGGTTCAACCGCATCAGATGATTCGGATTCTGCAGCTTCGTCCGCTGCTTTCTCGGTGGAGTTCTCCTCTGCTTCTGTCGGCTCAACCGCATCAGATGATTCGGTTGCTTCGGTCGTTTCTGAAGACTCCGTACTCTCTTCCGCCGAATCTGCTGCGTTTTCCTCCGAAGCTTCTACTTCTTCAGTGGATTCCTCAGATTCTGCTGTGTTTTCCGAAGATGTTTCCTCGGCATCCTCCGCTCTTTCTGTGTCCTCAGCAGAAACCTCAGCGGCTTCTTCTGCAATTTCAGCATCTTCGGAAATCTCTGCTTCTTCAGCAGATTCGTCTTCGGCAGCCGCATCGTCTATCTTTTCTTCGGTAGAAGCTTCGTCTGTCTCTTCTACGGCTTCGATCGTCTCTGAAGTCTCTGACTCTTCAGCAACATCTGACGCTTCTGTCGTTGCCTCTTCGTCCTCGTCATCGTCGAACATGTGGGTGCCGAGGGTTTTACGGGAGGCGAGGTTAAGGAGCTCCTGCTTCATCGCCTCTTCGAGTTCGGCGCGTTCTGCGTCTTTCTTCGCTTGGGCTTCGGCTTCTTCCTGTGCCTTGCGCTCGGCCTCTGCTCTCGCTTCTGCCTCTTCACGAGCCTGACGCTCCGCTTCTTCACGGGCGAGACGCTCAGCTTCGGCTCTCGCTTCTGCCTCTTCACGGGCCTGGCGCTCGGCCTCTTCACGCGCGCGGCGCTCGGCTTCGGCTCTCGCCGCAGCTTCTTCGCGGGCGATGCGCTCCGCTTCCTCACGGGCCTTCCGCTCGGCTTCGGCTCTCGCCTCAGCTTCCTCGCGGGCCTTGCGCTCTTCTTCCTCACGGCGGCGACGCTCCTCCGCCTCGAAGCGGAGGGCCTTTTTATAGAATTCATCGAGGATCGCTTCGTCCTCCGCTGCTGGATCGTAATCCTCCTCGTCTTCCGAAGAAGCCTCTGCAGCAGACGGTTTCGATGAAGCATCGCGTTTCTCTCCGAAGGATTCGCCGAAGTCTATATCGAAATCCGCGTCCAGGTCCTCACGCGCACGCGCGTTTGCGGTATCTTCAGCATCGCCGTCCGACACAGGCTCGCCGTCCGGCGTCACACGAGGCTCTGCCGCAGCGCCATCCGTGCTGAGGTCGCCTGCATTGGCCGACGAAGTCTCCGCCATCTGATCGAGCTTCGCCGAAAGGTCGTCGCCGATGGTCGCCTTCTGACGGTCCCAGGCCGCGCGCACAGTTTCCGCGTTGTAGACCGGAAGCATCTCCGCCGAGCTCTCGAGCTGCGCCTCGTAACGGATCCGGTCTAAGCCGTCGGCAAACAGCGCTCCGCAGTAAGGGCAGAACGACGCGCCATCCTGTATTTCTTTTCCACAGTTTGTACAAATCATAAATATGCCTTATTCAGTGCGCTTCGCGGGATGCGAAGCAAATATATTTAGACAGTCCTTATTTTATTATACCAAATAATCATAGAGATGGTTATAAAAAATATGTGGCGGATCGCGGCTGACACCCGCGGTCACTTCTCTCTACTACAAGTCACCTGATCCGGGCATACCTTCGGATGCCCGGATCGCGGCTGGCGCCGCATAAAACAAAAACAGGATGCAGATTTGCAGGCGAGCCTGCAATCTGCATCCTGTTTTGTTTTACGTGACTTGTAGTGTCGCGGAGATTACTTAAGGGTAACCTTAGCGCCCTCAGCCTCAAGCTTAGCCTTGAGATCCTCAGCCTCTGCCTTAGGAGCAGCCTCCTTGAGAACCTTAGGAGCAGCCTCAACGGCCTCCTTAGCTTCCTTAAGGCCGAGACCAGTAGCCTCACGTACAACCTTGATAACCTTGATCTTGTTAGGACCAACATCAGTAAGCTCTACGTCGAACTCAGTCTTCTCCTCAGCTGGAGCTGCAGCAGCGCCAGCAGCAACAACAACACCTGCAGCAGCAGATACGCCGAACTCTTCCTCAACAGCCTTTACAAGGTCATTAAGCTCTACAACGGAAAGCTCCTTGATAGCTGCGATAAACTCTTCTGTAGTTAACTTAGCCATTTTAATTTCCTCCATTTGAAATTTTGTGCTCATGCACAGTTCAAAATAATTCTTTTATGTTTTGGGTTCCTCCACACGCTTACGCGGCTTCGGATGTCCATCTGCTGATTAAGCAGCTGGCTCTGCGTTCTTCTCTGCCACCTGATTGATGACACGTGCGAAGTTCGCGATCGGGCTCTGCAGGGATCCGCAAAGTCTTCCGAGAAGCTCTTCTCTGGAAGGGATAGCTGCGAGTACCTTGACCTCGTTCTGATCGTAAAGCTTACCCTCTGCTACAGCTGCCTTAAGCTCAAGCTTCGTAGCCTTCTCAGCAAACTTAGCGATGATTCTAGCTGCTGCTGCAGGATCATCCTTAGAAACTGCAATAGCGGTAGGACCCTCAAGTACGTCGTCGAGCTGAGCGAAATCTGTACCCTCTGCTGCTCTCTTGATCAGGGTGTTCTTAAATACCTTGTAAGTAACACCAGCCTCTCTTAACTGCTTACGGAGCTCAGTATCCTGCTCAACCGTAAGTCCGAGATAATCAACGGCAGTAACAGCGACAGCGCCATCAAGGAGTGCCTTGATTTCGTCAACGATCGGCTGCTTTAATTCAACCTTTGCCATTTTCGGTTCTTCCTCCTTATAAGATTTTTTCGTATAAACCTTTACAAAAGGAAAACCCCATGCCAAAAGACACGGGGTTGAACAAACTAAAATCGTTTGTATCTTTCCTCGGCAGGCGTTCTGACTTACGGTGCGGACGCACCACCTGCTGTCTTCGGGTTAATACGCAGTGTATATTAACATCGGCTTACGCCGCTGTCAATACCCTATTTTGTCAAGATTAAGCACCGAACTGAACGGTATCCATCTTAACGCCAGGACCCATGGTAGAAGTCAGCGTTGCGGACTTCAGGTAGGCTCCCTTTAATGTAGCTGGTCTAGCCTTTACAATTGCGTTCATGATCGCATCAAGGTTCTCCTTGAGCTGCTCAGTTGTGAAGGAAGCCTTACCGATTGCTACGTGGAAGATGTTTGCCTTGTCAAGACGATACTCGACCTTACCAGCCTTCGTATCAGCGATTGCCTTCGCAACATCCATGGTAACCGTACCAGTCTTCGGGTTCGGCATTAAGCCCTTCGGTCCGAGTACACGACCGAGACGACCAACAACAC
>CABTMH010000138.1 GCA_902485915.1 uncultured Oribacterium sp.
CCGTTTCTCTCGGTGAAGATGTAAGGAGCCATCTTAGGGTTCCATCTTCTGGTCTGATGACCAAAGTGTACGCCAGCCTCAAGGAGCTGCTTCATTCCAATTGCACTCATTTCAATACCTCCTGGTTGTTTCTTCCATCTCAGCCTTCGTGCTTACCGGCTTTCGCCCGGTGCGGGTACCTTCCGGTGTTCGCTGGGATGTGCTGTTTATGTTCTTCTATAAAAGAAGCCGCGTCTCAAAAAGACGCGACTTGTAATATAACATAAAGCTTCGATTGCTGTCAATATTTTAGATGGGCGATTTTTCGCGAATTTGTAACCCGAAGGTAACAGTTCAAGTACTGCCGCCCCCTACGGGGGTCCTCTGCTTTAACTGTTACGTGAATTTACGAATTCTGAAACGAATTCAGAATTCGTCATCATCTTCGATCAGTCCGGCATCACCGGCTCTGCATTCGTATCGCTGGATGGTGCCACGAAGATGTCGCCATCCTTCTTCTCCCCGACGACGGCTTCCTTCGGCTTACTCCAGGTCATGTATTCACACTCCGGATAGCGGGAGCAGCTGTAGAAGATACGCCCCTTCTTCGAACGACGCTTCACGCACTCTGCGCCGCAGTCCGGGCAGGTGAAGCCGGCATACTCGACATACGGCTTCGTGTTCCGACACTCCGGGAAGCCCGGGCAGGCCAGGAACTTTCCGTGTGGTCCGTACTTGATGACCATGTGGCGACCACACTTATCACAGAGCACATCGGTCTCCTCATCACGAATCGTGATCTTCTCGACCTCCGCCTGTGCCGTCTCGACAGCTTCCTCGAGATCCGGGTAGAAGTTCTCGACGATCGTCTTCCACTTCGTCTTACCGGCTGCGACACTGTCAAGCAAGGACTCCATGTTCGCGGTGAACGCGGTATCGATGATGGTCGGGAAGTTCTTCTGCATCATATCGTCGACGGCGAGACCGAGCTCGGTGACGAAGATGTTCTTCTTTTCCTTCGCGATATAACGGCGCGCCAGCAGGGTGCCGATGGTCGGTGCATAGGTCGACGGACGGCCGATGCCATCCTCCTCGAGGGCCTTCACGAGCGAGGCCTCGGTATAGTGCGCCGGCGGCTGTGTGAAGTGCTGTTCCTTATCGAAGCTGTCGAGCGAAAGCTGCTCGCCGATCGTAAGCTCCGGGAGGGAAACATCCTTCTCCGCCTTATCCTCCTCCGTCATATAGACCGAGAGGAAACCATCGAAGCTGAGCTTCGAGCCGTTCAGTGTGAAGACGTACTCGCCGGCACGCAGCTTCACGGACTCGGTGCTGTAGAGTGCAGCCGACATACGGCTCGCGAGGAAGCGCTTATAGATCAGCTGGTACAGACGGAACTCGTCACGCGGAAGCTTCGCCTTCGCCTCCTCCGGACTGAGCTCGAGGCTCGTCGGACGGATCGCCTCGTGCGCATCCTGAATCTTCACTTCGGCCTGTGGCTTCGGCTGAGCGCCGGACCCACCGTTCACATACTGTTCGCCGAACTGTGCAGCGATGAAGCTTCTGGCAGCCGCATCTGCCTCATCAGCGATACGTGTACTGTCGGTACGAAGGTAGGTGATATAACCATCCTCATACAGGGTCTGTGCGAGCTTCATGGTCTTACTGGTGGCGAAGCCGAGGGACTTCGCAGCCTCCTGCTGCATCGTCGAGGTCGTAAATGGCAGCGGTGCCTTCTTGCGACGCTCGGACTTTCGGATGTCACTCACGATGAAATCATCCTGCCCGATCTTCTGCAGGATCGCATCGACCTCGGTCTCTGAGCTCAGTGCCTGCTTCTTCTCGCCACCGTAGAAGGCAGCGGTAAGTTTCTTCTTTCCGTGCAGGAGGATCGCATCGAGGGACCAGTACTCCTCCGGTACGAAGGCCGCGATCTGGGCTTCACGGTCACAGATCATGCGGAGTGCGACGGACTGTACACGACCGGCAGAGAGGCCCTTACGGATTTTCTTCCATAATAAAGGACTGATGGTATAACCCACGAGACGGTCGATGACACGACGTGCCTGCTGCGCATCCACGAGGTCCATATCGATATCGCGCGGACTCTTCAGCGCGTTCTTTACGGCATTCTTCGTGATCTCGTTGAAGGTGATACGTGTGATCTTCGCTTTGTTCTTCTCATCCTTCTCGAGCTCGTTCCGGAGATGCCAGCTGATGGCCTCACCCTCACGATCCGGGTCGGTTGCGAGATAGATGCGATCCGCCTTCTTCGCTTCTTTCTTCAGCTTCGCGAGGAGCTCGCCCTTGCCGCGGATCGTGATGTACTTCGGCTCATAGTCATGCTCCACATCGACGCCGAGAGAGCTCTTCGGCATATCGATGAGATGTCCCATGGTGGCATCGACCGTATACTGCTTGCCGAGAAATTTTTTGATCGTTTTTACCTTTGCAGGCGACTCTACGATAATCAGATTGTTTGTACTTGCCATTCAGACTCACCTTTTATTTATACAAGATCTGCGCCGAAGGGCTGATTTCATACAGAAACTGTCGAAACCGGTATGCCGGTGCAGATGAAACGTTCTTTCCCGAAAGGGTAAATCTCAGACAATATACAACACTCTTTTTTGTTTTGCAAGACACGCATCTAATTTACAAGGCATTCCGGCTTCCCGGCAGTTCGTGTTCACACGTGTGATGATCAGGCAGGGGGCGGCAACGGAGGCCCCCTGCCTGATCCGTACCGTTTCGAACGTCACTGGATCCGCCGCCGATAAAACCCGAGCTTCGGGCTGTCAGAGAAGCCGAGGATCTCGAGCTCGAGGAGTATGGCGCTGAGCTCCTGGACCGACATCCCGAGCTTCCCGATCAGCTGATCGAGATGCTTCGCCTCGACATCGAGGGCCGCATAGACCTTCTGCTGCTTCGGATTCAGCATCGAGGTATCCTTCTCGAGTATCTGCTGTTCCTTATGATAGGTGAGATGCAGGTACTCGAGCACATCCTCCGGACTCGTCAGGATGTCGGCGCCCTGCCGGATCAGCTGGTTGCAGCCCTTCGAGAGTCCGTCTGTGACGCGCCCGGGCAGGGCGAAGATCTGCTTGCCCTGGTCGAGGGCATCCCCGACGGTGATGAAGGTGCCGGATTTTTCACGGGCTTCGAGGACGAGCACGGCATCTGCGAGGCCGGCGATGATGCGGTTCCGGCTTGCGAACTGCTTTCCGATCGGCGGCGCATCAAGTGGAAACTCCGAAATCGCGCCACCGCCATACTCGAGGATCTTATCGTAGAGCAGGTAGTTTCGGGCTGGATAGCAGACATTGAGCCCACAGCCGAAGACAGCATAGGTTTTCGCTTCCGCATCGACGGCACCCCACTGCCCTGCACTGTCGATCCCCGCCGCCATCCCGCTGATGATGCCGATCCCCTGCATCGCCAGCGCTCGACCGAAGGAGCGGGCGACCTGCAGCCCGTAATCGCTCGCGCTTCGTGCACCGATGATGGCGACGGTCGGCCTGTCGTCCGGCGGGAGGCTGCCGCGGACATAGAGTGTCCGTGGCGGATCCGGTATGTTTCGAAGACGCTCCGGATACTCCGCATCCAGTGGCGTCAGTTCTCGTATCTCCTGTCTGAAATGTAAATCTCTCACCGTCATCGACATCCCTCCCAGTCTGTTTTCGTGTATGCGCTGTAACTATCCATGTTTCCTATCCTTTCTGATGATATCGTCGCACCTCCGTCATACGGGATGCATTCCGTCTCCTACAACGTGTAGCTGTCGAACCGCCGCACCCATCGTACGAGCGACGCGTTCCGTCTCCTCCGGCGTGTGGCTGTCGAACCGTCGCACCTCCATCGTTCGGACAATGCTTTCCGCACGACATCATCGTCCATCCTCCCGTCGTCCGGCCCCGTACAGCTGATCTTCGATGCCGCGGTAGTTCACGGCTTCGCTCAGATGGGCGACCTGGATCTGTTCTTCCTCTTCGAGGTCCGCGATCGTCCGGGCGACCTTCAGGACCTTATGATAGGTGCGCATCGACATCGACCGAAGCTGAAAGATACGCCCGATGAAGGCGAGTTCCTTCGATCCGAGCGTGCAGTAGCGTTCGATTTCCCGTATGCCCATCTCTGCATTGACCCGTATCTTCGATTCTCCACGAAAGCGCACCGCCTGGATCTCCCGTGCCCGGAGCACCTGTGCGCGGAGCTCTGCCGAGCTGGGACCACGTTCATTCGAAACGGCATCTGCGAAGGCCACCGGGGAGGCTTCGACGCAGAGGTCGATGCGCTCGAGGATCGGCTTACTGATGCCGCGCTGATACTGACGAATCTGACTTTCCGTGCACTGGCACTTATTCCGGTCCGGGAAGTACCCGCACGGGCAGGGGTTCATCGCTGCGACGAGAAGGCAGTCCGCCGGATAACGGAAGGTGCCGTTCAGCCGTGAGATGATGACCTGCTTCTCTTCGATCGGCTGCCGGAGTGCCTCGATCGAGGACTTCGAAAAGAGCGGGAGCTCATCGAGGAAGAGAACGCCACGCGATGCCAGGGCGAGTTCGCCGGGCACGACGCCACCCTGGGCGGAGCCGCCGACGAGCGCCGCGGTCGTGATCGTATGATGTGGTGTCCGGAACGGGCGGTGATTGAGCAGTGACTGACCCGGTGGAAGCAGGCCCGCGACCGAGTACACCTTCGTGATTTCGATGTTCTCCTCGCGGCTGAGCGGTGGCAGGATCGTCGGTATGCGCTTCGCGATCATGGTCTTCCCGGAGCCGGCGACGCCGGACAGGAGCAGATTGTGTCCACCCGCGGCTGCGATGAGGGCTGCGCGGACACCGAAGCTCTGCCCATGAACCTCGGCGAAGTCCACAGAATAAGCTTCGTGGACCTCGGTGCGCACCGCTTCCTCGCGCGGGTAGCGGAGAAAACGCTCCTTTGACTCGATGAGATTACAGAGATCGACGAGATGCTCGACGCCGATGATATCCATATCCTCGACGACCAGCGCCTCCTGGATGTCGACGAGGGGCACGACCGCCCCGCGCAGTCCGGCCCGCTTCATCTCGGAAACGAGCGAAAGCACACCATTTACATGCTTGATGGAACCGTCCAGCCCCAGTTCACCGATGAAGCCGTACTCATCGAGTGAAAAGCTGTCGTTTAAAAACACAGAACGTAAGATCCCGGTCACGATGGCCAGGTCGAAGCAGGTCCCGTCCTTCCGCCGGTCTGCCGGGGCGAGGTTGATGGTGAGCCGGCGTGGCGGCATGGGGATCTGCGCATTCCGGAGTGCAACATCGCAGCGCTCCAGCGCCTCCCGCACTGAGGGCGAGACGTTACCGACGATGACGGACCTGGGAAGTCCATGACTCTCGTCGACCTCTACGGACACCGAATAACCATCCAGCCCGGATAAACCTGCACTATTTATTTTTGCCAGCATAGAACTCCTCTTTCCGGCGATTCAGAAACTAAAACGACCTTACCATGGAATCGGATTCCTGGTAAGGTCGTTAAGTAGACTATAGTCTGAAAACAGACGCGAAAAAGTGGCGGATTACCGGGGCAAAAGCCCTTTTTTATGTCCCTGAAAAAAATTTTGTAAACCGGAAGGTGCTGGCTCTGCGGAAGTGATCGGGGTCAGAACCTGTTTGCCAGATACTTCATCGTAAGTCAAGCTGGAACGAACCTGCGTCACTTATGGGGTCAGACCCCCTGGCCTCGCGGGAGTTCATAAAAGCCGGAGTTACTTGAGAAACGGACGGAACTCCTTCGGTGGTTCGGCGGTGATGGTCTGGCCGGCGAGGTTCCGGAGCGGGCCGTCAAGGTTTTCCGGGAAGTGCAGTTCCCACGCGTGGAGAAGCTGCGATTTCACGCCACCATGGGTCCGGTAGTAAGCATTGGCGTCCTTCCGACCGTACTTCGGGTCACCGATGATCGGGTGGCCGATGGCGCGGAGGTGCGCACGGATCTGATGGGTCTTACCGGTGATGAGGTGAACCTTCAGGACAGTGTACTCCTCTCGGTGCCGCATCGCTTCTTTCACATCCGCGTGCGTGCTTCCGCCGCCAGCTCTCTTCGTATCCCTTCCGATGGCATGCGGGACGTCGTCACGATGATTCTTCGCAGCGTTTATGACGGTGCCTGAAGCATCCGCGCTGCGCTTCAGCGGTTCGTACGCGGTATGGATTTCGACGGCGTCCTGGAACGGTTGCGGGCGGATCTCGACCCGGTTCGTCCGTTCGTCCTTCGCGAGGTAGCCGTCGATGCGCTGTGCGTGGTTGATGTCTCCATCCACGATGGCGAGGTAGTACTTCTCCATCGTTCGGTCACGGAGCAGCGTGGCGAGCGCCTGCAGCGCCGGGAGGGTCTTCCCAAAGAGGATGAGACCGGAGGTGTTCCGGTCGAGGCGGTTTGCGATGCCCGGCTTGAAGGTCTGGAGCTGTGCTTCCGTGAGGGCGCCCGTCGCCATCAGGTACTGGAGGCAGAGCTCGTTCACGGATGGCAGGCCGGAATCATCCGACTGGCTGAGCCATCCGGACGGCTTGTTCAGCACCAGCAGCTGCTCGTCTTCGTAGACGATGTATCTTCGAAAGACTTCGACATCAAACCTCGGCTTCTCTTCTGCTTTTCGCCCAGTCATGATCTCGAAGGTCTCCTCGGAAAAGTACATCTTCACGGAGTCCCCGAGGTTCAGGATTTCCTTCCCCTCGGCCTTCTTATCGTTCAGCACGATGTTCTTCTTCCGGAGCATCTTATAGATGAAGGAGGTATTTGCATTTTTCAGGTATTTC
>CABTMH010000139.1 GCA_902485915.1 uncultured Oribacterium sp.
CTTATGGTATCCAGACTTTCTCTTATACTTGTAAACGATAACCTTCTTGGCCTTGCCATTCTTAGTTACAGTGGCAGATACCTTAGCACCATCAACGACCGGTGTACCGATCTTCATAGCGCCATCATTAAGAACAAGCACCTGATCGAAAGTAACCTTGTCGCCTTCCTTTACATCAAGCTTCTCAACTCTAATGATATCGCCTTCGCTTACCTTGTACTGCTTTCCACCTGTAAGGATTACTGCATACATTACGAGGGTCCTCCTTTTTATCATTACTCGCTGGCTTCGGTGGTGTTTTCACACACTTTTACCTCGTCACGCGGCATACTCATATAAACTACACTTATTTCCGCAACATGTCAATAGATTTCGCAAAACTTAAATATATTTTTTATTGCACTGGTTACTGTTCACACGTGTTGATCAGGCAGGAGACCGGTGGGGACGGCAACGGAGTTCTGTGTCTCCGTTGCCGCCACTCCGACCCTTAATCAATCAGTTTCCGATAGTACGGATAGTTCGCCGTCACCTCACTCACCGCTACGTTATTCGAGCCGGAGTTCTCATGAATGACGATCATGTTTCCGTTGCCGGCCCACTGCAGGAACATCACGACATGCGAGTCCGCACCGACACGGACGATGATATCGCCCGGCTGTAGCTCCGATCGCTTGATCTTCTGTCCCTCACCGATGAGCGTCGCCGTACTGCTCGCACCGTTCAGACGGTTCCCGATCGCCGACCAGTAGACCCACTGTACCCAGCCGGAGCAGTCGAGCCCCCGCAGCACACGGCCCTTATAGTCCGCCTCGATGACACGCCCGAAACCGTTCTTCTCATAGCTCGGCGCACTTGCCTTGCCGCCCCAGTAATATGGAATCTTACCGACCGACGAAAGCGCAAACTGGATGACCGCCTTCCGCTCGTCCGAGAGATCGTCCGGAAGCGAGGACAGATACTTCGAAATCTCCTCCTCCGTCAGCGGCTGCTTCGGATTGATGGTCGAGATCGAGAGACCATAGGTCTTGAACCAGTCCTGCGAAATCAGCTTCTGCACATAGCCCATCTGCTCCTCGGTCCAGCCGTTCCAGCCGTTCCGCGCAAGCGCTGCATCGAGGCTCTTCGTCGCCTCATTTTCGTCCTGATCGTCCACCGAAAGCGCCACTGTACGGAGCCCCTTCGCATCCTCGAAGCCGTAGATCGTCACCTTCACATAGAGGTCCACATGGCCCGGACAGTAGTTCTTACTCTTGACATCGGTCTCGGTGTTCGCACTCTGCTTCGCCTCCTCGGCGGCGAGGCTCTGCTGCACGAGCTGGCGAAGCGTATTCTCGTCCATGTTCTTTAGCTGCTCCCCCGTGAAGGTGCCGATCACAGTCTGTGCGCTGGCGGCCGCTGCTGTCGTCGTCTGAACGTCACCACCCGTACTGCTACTCGCGCCCGCTGCGGCACTCGTCGGCTTATTCACCTCATCGATGCCCTTACCGGCCTCATAGCCTGCATAGTGCTTCTTTTTCTTCCCGTTTTCGTCCGTCTCGTACGTCGTATCCTCTGTACTCGTCGGGATCGTCGCAGAAACGACGGCCTGGGTCTCACTCGCTTCGGTTGAAACCGCTGCCGTCTCTGGCACGGCACTCGCAGCTCCGGTATCACTCTCTCCGAAAACCAGCATGCTGCTGGTCAGGGAAGCCTCTGCTGCTCCATTTTTCTGCGCCTCCGCATACTCCTTCGCTGTACCATAGCTGCCCGGTGTCCCATAGTGAACACCATCGAGCGAGGCCAGCGTCTCCTGCGCTGTGCTGGTCGACATCTTCTTCACCGGCTGCATCGCCCCGAGCACCAGCATGCCACTGTTCGCCGCGGCCGCTTGTGTCTTGGCTGCTGTCGCCTGTGTCTCGGCTGCCGTCGCCTGGGTCTGCGCCGGTGCCGCCGTCTGATCGGCTTCCGCAGAGGATGCCGCACTCTCCGGCACACTCGTCACCGCGCTCTCTGTGCCTGCACTGCCGCTGCCGTCACTGTCCGAGTGGAAGATGATCCCCTTGCCGCCGGCTTCACCATCCGCATCGGTCTGGGTTTCATAGTTCTTCATCTCCGCCGTCGTCGTGGCGCTGTCACCCGTGAGGTTCAGTATCTGCTGGTTCTCCATAGAGAGCGTCGCACTGCCCGCGGAGAGTGCATCCTGCGTGAGGAGTCCCTCACTCCGGTTCGTCGCCGTCTGAAGCTGCAGCTTCAGCGCAGCCAGTGCCTCCTCGACCTTCTTCGCATCATCCGCCTCTTCCTTCGCCGTCCGGTTGATACAGCCGCTGTCGTAGTAGACCTTGCCGATGCTGATCGTGTAGCTTCTCGACTTGCTGTACAGCTCCTCACAGTACTTCTCGAAGGTATCGACATCGAGGTAGTCGTGCGCATAGCAGTAAACGGACGCCATCGACATGATATCCTTGACGTTCGAGTACTCGTTCACCTGCTCGCCATCTGCGTTATAGAAGGAGACATTGACGTTTTTAAAGTTCGGGATGTACCAGGTCGAGGCATCATTCGGATTCTGCCCACCGGCGTTCGGGTTATACTTACCCCTGACGCGGTCGGCGCTCACACCGAGACGCTTCGCGAGATTGAGCGGCGATACGCCCGCCTCATCGTAGATCTTCGCGAGGTACTCGTTATCGGCCGTCATCAGCTTCTGATACACCTCACCGGCGTAGCTGTGGATGGTATCGCTGGTATCCGCACCGTCACGATAGAAATACGCGAGGTTCAGCTTATCCGGAGCCGGCTGGAACTGCGACGCACTCTCACTGTCCATGAGGTTCGCGAGGGAGGAACGCAACCCACCGAAATTGAGGCCGTTCGCCTTCGGCAGCTCGCTGAGGGTGGCCAATGTTTCTTCCTCGACGATCGTCTCCGCCTCGGCTTCTGCAACCGTCGTCTCCACCGGTGCCGCGCCGTAGTGCTGCGCCGCGATGGACACAACAAGACCGGCAGCCAGTAAAACTGCTGTGGCTGCCGTCTGTTTCTTATTCATATGGATAGGGAAATCTGTTTTTTTCATAGGCTACATCATAGCACAGCTCTGCACCCGAAAACTTTAATTTTTCCTAAATTTCAGCGGAGGAGACGTTACTGCTCCCTCGCCAACCGGATTCAGGCAAGGGCCTCTGTTACCGTCCCCTCCGGCCACTGCCTGATCAGCGCACGAGTGAACAGTCACCTCAGATGGGCAGCCGCCTTAACTGTTATATTTCTTCCGAAGCTTCGTGAGAAGCTCTGCGAAGTAGGCCGGGTAATCAGAGCTGAACTCGACATACTCCCCGGTCCGCGGATGAACGAAGCCCAGCACCTGCGCATGGAGGCATTGACCCTGAAGATCGTACGGACACTTCTTCGGCCCATAGACCTCGTCCCC
This sequence comes from uncultured Oribacterium sp., assembly GCA_902485915.1. GTDB lineage: Bacteria > Bacillota > Clostridia > Lachnospirales > Lachnospiraceae > Oribacterium. The sequence continues at coordinate 3,410 of CABTMH010000139.1, forward strand.
GAGCAGCGGATGACCGATGGAGGCCATGTGCACACGGATCTGATGCGTACGCCCCGTCTCGAGCGTGCACTGCACGAGGGTGTACGCCCCGCCGAAGCGCTCGAGTACATGATAGTGCGTCACCGCCGGGCGGCCGTTCAGCTCATCGATGGCCTGCTTCTTCCGGTCCTTCTTCGAGCGGCCGAGCGGCGCATCCACAGTGCCCTCGTCCTCCCGGATGTTCCCGATCACGATCGCCACATAGCGGCGGGGGATGGAGTGGACCTTCAGCTGCGCCGCGAGCGATTTATGTGCCTGATCGTTCTTGCAGACCACGAGCAGTCCCGTCGTGTTCATATCGATGCGGTGGACGATGCCTGGACGCATCACCCCGTTGATGGAGCTCAGCTCCGAACCACAGTGATACATCACCGCATTCACGAGCGTGCCCTGCGCATGCCCCGCCGCCGGATGCACGACCATGCCCTTCGGCTTATTCACGATCAGCACATCCTGATCCTCGTAGATGATATCGAGCGGGATGTCCTCCGGCTCCACGTCGAGGGCCACCGGTGCCGGCAGGTCCAGCGACAGTACATCGCCCGCCTTCAGCTTCGTGCTCGCCTTCGCCGGCTTCCCGTTCAGAAGGATACGCTCCTCCTTCAGCAGCTTCGCCGCATAGCTTCGTGAGATCTCCGGTTCCTTCAGCGTCGCGAGATACTGATCGATCCGAATCGGATGAAGTGCCTCCGGCACCTTGATCTCGATGACCTCCGCTTCTCCGCCCGCCTCTACATCCTCCTCGAGCTCCATCTCGATCTCCGTTTCCTTACACATGGTCTTACTGCTCCTCACTGAGTGTAGGAGTTTGCATCAGCAAACTCCGGAACGATATCCCACAGAAC
>CABTMH010000140.1 GCA_902485915.1 uncultured Oribacterium sp.
AAGACAACAAAAGAAGAGATGCGATGGCGATGCTTCATCAAGTTGATTCTTAATTCAGTGTGATGCAGATGGTAGAAAGTCATAGGCGATGCTTCAATGATTCGAGATCTGCATTTAAAATAGAATAAGGGAGGGTAACCCGATGGGATACAGAAGCCCGAATGATCAGTAAGACCCCAGTACTAGTGAAGATGACCTGGTACTGGGGTTTTACGTTGCCTTTTTCTGCGTCTCTTAACGGGGGTCAGACCCCATAAACTTCCGCGGTGGCGCTTACTGCCGGCACGCGGTATAATGGGTAAAGTTGCTGTGTTACAGCGTAGATCTAAGGGGAACATCTGCTTTTAGCGCGCCCATCACCATCATCGAACGATGGTGCGCATACGAAAAGGAAGGATTTTATCTATGAACGAGAATCAGTATTTCAGCTATCTGGATGTCGGGCTGCCGGAGGCAGTGGAGAAGATGAAGCTCTGCGGAGAGCTCGAAGCTGCGGTCGATTGCATTGACCAGCGACTCGCATGCACGAATCTGCCGGAGAACCTCCGCTACTGTCTGATGGCGGAGCGCGAGATGATCCGCCGTATGCCGGCTGACTTCCCGTACACCCGCGCGGAGGCGATGGACATCATCCGGGCGGAGATCCCATCGTACACGGAGGAGGAGTTCGACGCGGCGATCGCCTGCGGTCAGATCCGCTTCATCTATCTCCATGGCGAGATGCGGATTTTCGAGCGTTTCTTCTCGAGCATGTGTAAATCCGTGCCGGAATTCCGTGATCGGACGAAGGTGGCGCTGAACGGCGGCGAGAGCTCGGGCCGTGGAAGCAAGGGGGACCTGCGCCTGAACCGCTCGATGCGCATCATGAAGGAAAAAGGTGCACTCGCGAACCGCATCACGATCCGCGCCACGGTGAAGGTCGAGGATGCGGCATTCACGCCTGGCATGCTGGTGCGCGTGCATGTTCCGATCGCCGCCGCCTGCGAGCAGCAGAGCGAGATCCGCATCGAGTCGATGTTCCCGGAAAACGGCCAGATCGCGCCGGAGGACGCCGAGCAGCGCACGGTTTACTGGGAAGAAAACATGCAGGAAAACCATGAGTTCAGCGTCACTTACTCCTACGTGCACACCGCGAAGTGGCATGACGTGGAGACGGTACTGCGCGGGATGCCAATGTCTCAGGGCGCGATGCAGGATGCGTCTCCGGAGAAGGTTGGCTGCACGACATCGAAGCCGGATGATGGCGCGTGCTGTGGAGCAGCGCAGCGACCGAGCGGTGTGCCGGAGGTGCCTTGCCTGAAGCCGGAAGCGCTTGCAGAGTATGCGAAGGACACGGCAGAGCTTGCGCCGCACATCGAATTTACACCGTACATCCGGGCGCTCACCGAAGCCTGCGCACAGGGCTGCACGACCCCGCTTGAAAAGGCGAAAAGCTTCTACGACTTCATCACGAAGAACTTCAAGTATACCTACATGCCGGCGTACTTCACGCTGGACAGCATCGCGGAGAACTGCGCGCGCAGCTTCACCGGTGACTGTGGCGTCTTCGCCCTGCTCTTCATCACGATGTGCCGCTGCGCCGGTATCCCGGCGGAGTGGCAGAGTGGATTCGCGGCCGAGCCGGAATTCGTGGGCGGACACGACTGGGCACGCTTCTACGTCGAGCCGTTCGGATGGCTCTTCGCAGACCCGTCCTTCGGTGTCTCCTCGAATCGCAACGAAAACGAAGAGCGCCGCATGTTCTACTTCGGTAACCTCGACCCGTACCGCATGGTCGCAAACCGCGCCTTCCAGGCACCGTTCACCGTGGACAAGCGCTACTTCCGTACCGACCCGTATGATAACCAGTATGGTGAGATCGAGACTGAAGACCGCGGCCTGAGATATGACGAGTATAAGCGGAAAGCGGAAATCGTAAGTTTCGAAGAACTGTAACTTTGACACGAAGAAATCGGGCAGGGAGGGGACAACTCACTTAGTTCAAAGTACAGAACCCAGTGAAATGTACGTCACGCCCGTCACAGAACAGGTTCTGTGCGTTCGTGCCGTACATTTCGCTGGAACCTGTTCTTTGAATGCGCAATTATGTCCCCTCCCTGCGCCGATTTCTTCTGCCACTACATATCATATAGATCTGATTAGAGAGCCCTCTTCGGAGGGCTTTTTATGTGCATTTTTTTGTTGGCAGAGATGGTAGTATATAGGTATCGAAAGAGCGGTGGCATCGGGTATCAGAAAGGACAGGGGACTATGAACGATCATGAAATCGATCGGAGTGAGTGGCGTCGTGCGAAGAGGTATTTCACCCGTGCACGCTGGGTTGTGGCGTACCTCGTCCTCTGGATTTCCATCGCGTACGATCAGAATACGCAGTACGTGGAGGATGAGGAGAGTCGGGTGGCTGCTATCCTCATCCTCGGCGCGATTTATCTTCTGCTGCACGCGGTGAATCTCATCATTGACCATACCATCGACAGTGATGGCAGCGGTGACCGTCGTGCGAAGGGCGGTGTCGGCAGCGTGATTCTGGTGATCATCCTGCTGCTCATAACGCTCGTCTGGTACTGCCTGCCACGCCAGTACGCAGTATATCGCCAGAACGAGAGCAAGCTGAACATGGAGCGGGAAGCTGTGAGGAAAGAAAAAGAGGAGGAAGCAGAGAGGCGTGCTTCGTGGCTAAATCGTTCGTCAGGCAGCGGATCGTCAGGCAGCGGATCGTCAGGCAGCGGGACCACGCGAAGTTCGTCACAGAGCGCTTCGTATGGCTACAGCAGCGCCGGGAAGAGCTATTCCTCCAGCTCGAAGTCGTCGAGTACAGGCGTGAAGTCGTATTCTGATTCGCAGACCTCTAATTATAGATCGGATTCGTATTCCGGTTCGATGTCGTCAACTGGCAGTTCTAAGCGCTCGTCTGGGAAGAGAAAACGAAACATGAATCCGTATGCGAAGTATGATGACGGTTATGAAGCGATCTATGACGACGGTGAGTACGACCTGGACCGCTACGACCGCGACCCGGAATATGCCGATGGCGTCGATGACGCCATGGACGAACTCGATGAAGATGGATAAGTGCCCGCATTATAACGTAAATATTTAAACTGTAACTCATTTTACGTTACAGTTTAAAAACTTTCGTTGCAATTTCAGAAGGTTTCGGTATCTTATACTTAAGCTGCGGATGCTTCATGAAACATTTGCTATCTGCAACATGGTAAAAGGAGAACACGATTGAACGAGACCAGACATTTCGACCTGAGTGCGGCAGCACTTCACATCATCGCCATGACCTTCATGCTCATGGATCACCTCTGGGCGACGCTTCTGCCTGCGCAGGAGTGGTTGACCTGCGTAGGCCGCCTCGCCTTCCCGATCTTCGCCTTCATGACCGTCGAGGGCTACTTCCACACGCACGATTTACGGAAGTATCTGCGCCGCATGCTTGTGTTTGCGCTACTTTCCGAGATCCCCTTTGACCTGATGTATGGCGGCACCTGGTTCTATCCAGTCCACCAGAACGTCATATGGACGCTGCTGCTCGGTCTCCTCGGCATCCATCTGATGGAGAAGGCGCGAAAGAAGCAGAAGTTGGCGCTCTACGTGCTGACCGTCGTGCTGGTCGTCGTATTCGGCACCGTGCTCGGCACCCTCGGCATGGTGGACTACTACGGAGCTGGTGTGCTCACGATGTTTGTTTTCTATCTCTTCCGTGGGCGGAAGTGGTGGTGCTTCCTGGGCCAGCTCCTCGCCCTGTACTGGGTCAATGTCGAGCTCCTCAGTGGTTTGATGTATCCCGTACACATCCTCGGCACCGAGATCGAACTGTGTCAGCAGGGCCTCGCCCTCCTCGCCCTGATCCCGATCTGGCTCTACCGTGACCGCCAGGGCTACCACAGCAGACCCTTCCAGTATGCCTGCTACGCCTTCTATCCGGTGCACATGCTCGTGATCGTGATGGTGCTGAATTTTGTGAACCGATAAGACAAGTTTTTGGGTTTCTTATCTTTTTGAACACAGATTTTGGTATTGAAAATATCATGAGTTCACGGTAGAATGAAATTCGGCTGTGTGATTCACAGCTGATAAAACTTCAGGTCAGGAGGAAAAAACGATGAGAGATAAAAAAGGATTCACACTGGCAGAACTCCTGGTCGTCGTCGCGATCATCGGAGTGCTCGTCGCGATATCGATTCCTATTTTCACCTCACAGCTTCATAAAGCAGAGGTAGCCGCGGATTGGGCGAATGTAAGAAGCTATTATTCGCAGCTCCAGTATGATTTTATGGAAACAGGAACAGTCAAGGATGAATACATGAAGCCATGGGGAGGAGCAGGGCTGACTTCTTTTCAATTAACAGGACAGACTGT
>CABTMH010000141.1 GCA_902485915.1 uncultured Oribacterium sp.
AACGAAAAGCTCTTGAAAAAACAGGCCTTGTAAAAGGTCTGATTAAAGTACGTCATAATTCAGAAAAACTCGGCCGCAGCCGAGTTTTTTCCTTTTTTTCCGAAAGAAAAGCTGCCGTACAACCAGATTTTCAATCTGGTCGTGCGACAGCCCCTAACTTAATGTCGAAATAGACTATTCAGAATATGTTCGGCATCTTCCTCATGTAATCAGATATTCAGAAGATCGCTGTATACCTTCAGTGCGCCGTCGGTCTCGTGTGCGAGTACCTTCTTCGCAAGGACCTTACCGAGCTGTACGCCCTCCTGGTCGAAGGAGTTCAGGTTCCAGCAGAAGCCCTGGAACATCACCTTGTTCTCGTAGTGTGCGAGCAGTGCGCCGAGGGTTCTCGGATTCAGCTGCTGACCGATGATGATGGAGGAAGGACGGCCACCCTCGAAGTTCTTGTTGCGGTTTTCGTCTTCCTTACCGCAGGCGAAGGCAACGATCTGGGCGGCAACATTGGCACAGAGCTTCTGCTGGCTGGTGCTGCCCTGGATGGTATCATCCATGCCGATCTGGTTCTCACGGAAGCCGACGAACTGGAGCGGGATAATGTCCTTACCCTGGTGCAGGAGCTGGTAGAAGCTGTGCTGGCCGTTGGTACCCGGCTCACCGAAGATGACCGGACCGGTCGGATAGTCCACCGGCTCACCGAAGCGGTTTACTGACTTACCGTTCGACTCCATGTCGAGCTGCTGAAGATGTGCCGGGAAGCGGCTGAGGCCCTGGGAGTACGGCAGAATCGCGGTGCTCTTGTAGCCGAGCACGTTACGCTCATATACACCGATCAGTGCGTCAAGCATATCCGGGTTCTTCATCGGATCCTTCTCTGCAGCGAGCTTATCCTCTGCGGCAGCGCCCTCGAGGAACTCTGCGAAGACCTCTGGACCGAAGGCGAGAGACAGAACCGCACCGCCGACCGCTGAGGTGGAGGAGTAGCGTCCGCCGATGTAATCATCCATATAGAATGCTGCGAGGTACTCCGGGCTGGTGGCGATCGGAGAAGTTGCGGAGGTGACGGCGATCATGTGCTTCGCAGGATCGAGGCCGAGTTTCCGAAGTGCGTTCATCACGAAGGTCTGGTTCGTAAGAGTCTCAAGCGTCGTGCCGGACTTGGAAACCAGGATGAAGAGGGAATGAGCAACGTCAATGTTGCGAAGAACAGCGGCTGCGTCATCCGGATCGACGTTACTGATGAACTGTGCATTCATCTTGAGGAGACCTTTCGTCTTCGCCCAGTTCTCAAGTGCGAGGTACATCGCGCGTGGACCGAGGTCACTTCCGCCGATACCGATCTGAACGACCGTAGTAAACTTCTCGCCGGCTGCATTGGCGATCTCACCGGAATGAACCTTCTCCGCGAATGCTGCGATGCGCTTCTGCTGCTCTACGTAGAATGCACGCTTGTTTTCACCGTCTGCCACAACATCCTGACCGAGCTGTCCACGGGTCAGCTGGTGAAGTACGAGGCGCTTCTCACCGGTGTTGATCACATCACCGTTATAGAGATCCTCATACTTCTCTGCAAGCTGTGCCTCTGAAGCCAGCTTCACGAGCGCTGCGAGGACATCCTCATCGACCGCCTTCGCACCGTAGTTGTATGCCATCCCCTCTGCCATCGGCACGGAATAATTCTTTACACGAGCGGCACCATTCTCGCCGGTCATGACTTCCTTCAGGTTCACTGCCTTCACCTTCTGCAGCTCTGCATAGGATGAAAGCGTATCAAGATTCTTCCAATTCAGCATCGTCATTTCCTCCATAAGGTACTTTTTCAGTGATGCGGCCGGACCACATCGCAAGTAAACCGTGTTTCATTATACCATCGTGCGAAGGATTTCTAAAGAGGAATGTTACGGATTTAACAGATGGGTGAACTGACCATGGGTGAACTGTTACCGTTACTGTTCACTCGTCGACTGGATTCATATAAGTTTTCGAACCTCCGACTGCCGTCCGCCGAGCTGCGAATGAACAGTAACCTGTTACCTGAATAATCAGAGATAAATATAACTGTATTAACCACGCAAGCTACGCTATAGTATAGAAATATTATAATGAAGAAAACGAAAGCGAGGTTCTCTATGACCATCTGGTTGACCCGTCATGGACAGACAAATCTGAATAAGCAGCATCTCATGCAAGGGCGGACGGATGAGCCGCTGAACGAGACGGGCCGTGCGCAGGCGCGGGCGGCGCGGGCGCAGCTCGGAGACATTCACTTCGATGCGGTCTATGCAAGCCCTCTCAAGCGTGCGATCGAAACGGGCGCCATCATCGGCGATGTACCGATGGAGGAGGTCATCATCGATGAGCGGCTGATCGAGGCGGACTTCGGGCGCTTCGAGAAGAAGGGATATCTCCGGATGAGTCTGCCGATGACGCTGTACTGGGCGCTGCCGGAGCTTTTTCCGTGCCCGGAAAAGGACGGCGTGGAGAGCATCGCATCGCTCGTCGCACGGAGCCGCTCGTTTCTCGAGGAGCTGGAGCAGAAGAACGATGAGCATGTGCTGATCGCCTGCCACGGCGGCATCATGCGGGCCCTCAGCGGATACCTCATGGATCGCCGGAACGGGATCTGCTGGCGACCGAAGCCACGGAACTGCGAGATCCGCGTGTTCCGGGTGGAAGATGACCGGCACATGTACCTCGAGGATCTGAAACTTTCGAAGTGATGGTTATGGTTCACTCGTCGACTGGATTCAGGCAGGAGTTTTGTGCCTCCGTTGCCGCCCCCCCGGTCACCTGCAGGATCAGTACAGGTGTAAACGAACTTGTATAGATTGCATAATATGCGTGCATAAATGCATTTATTCGTGAATACCATGCATAAGAATGCGATAAAATACAATTTAGTGCATAAAAATACTTGCATTCTCTGAAAAATGGATTATAATCTCCTCATAGTCAAAAAGCGAGGGGTTATGAAAAAGCTTTTGATTTATAACCGTAATATATGATTCGGTTTGAGGAGGATTATTATGAAGAAGAACTTAGCTATTCTGATGACCACTGTTCTCGCAGCTGCTTCTCTGGCAGCCTGCGGATCATCCAGCACACCAGCGACGACGACAGCCGCTGCTACTGATGCTGCTACCACCGCAGCTGCCGCTGAGACGACGGCTGCCGCAGAGGACACCACCGCTGCTGCCGAGGCAGAGAGCGAGGGCGCCGCAGAGGGAAGCGGAGAGATCGTAGAGGTTCCGAAGGATTTCACGACCGTAACCGCTGGTAAGCTGACGATCGCAACGTCTCCGGATTTTGCACCATACGAGTTCTACCACATCAACACGGATGGCACACCAGAGCTATCCGGCTTCGATGTAGCACTCGGTAAGAGAATCGCCGAGGATCTCGGCCTCGAGGTTCAGTTCGTACCGATGGATTTCGACGGTATCCTCATGGAGCTTCAGAGCGGAAACGTTGACCTCGGCATGGCTGGTTTCTCCCCGAGCCCGGAGCGTGCAGATACCTTCGACTTCTCCGACCTTTACTATAAGGGTGGTCAGTCCTTCGTCATCCGCAAGGCAGACCATGATAAGTATAAGGACTACGCAGCATTTGATCAGCTTCCAGTAGGTGCACAGAACGGCTCCATCCAGATGGATCTCGCGAAGGAAAACACACCGAACGCAAACATCATCGGCCTCGCAAAGGTAACCGATATCGTTTCTGAGCTTGTTTCCGGTAAGCTCGAGGGTGGCTTCATCGAGACCGCCGTCGCAGAGCAGTACATCAAGAACTATCCGGAGCTTGAAATCGCATGGGATGTTCCGTATGATACGCAGGGCTCTGCCATCGCTCTGAAGAAGGGCAGCGACCTCCTTCCGGCTGTCAACGCCGTCATCAACAACGCACTGTCCGATGGTTCCATGGATCAGTACGTAGCTGATGCGCAGGAGCTTGCATCTGATGAGGGCAATGTCTATGAGGGTCAGCTCGACGCAGATGGCAAGGTTGCTTCCAACTAAACACGGATGGCAACATAAAATCTGATTCTTTTCTCTCCGGGGGCTTCCCCGGGGAGATTTTTGAGTCTATACTCAGCATGCTGAGTGATACATTCAGCGTCCTACGTATATACTCAAAGCGCATCGCGATGTAGAGTATACATATCACTACTTATGAAAGGCAGGATTTACCTATGACCATTAGCTGGGCCAATTTTGAGAAGTTATTTCAATACGGCACCATGTTCCAGCAGGGAATGATCGTCACCATCCTTCTGGCAGCCTGTACCGTATTCTTCGGCTTCATCCTTGCATTTTTACTTGCATTGATGCTGCTGTCGGATGTACGTCCGTTCCGTCATCTCGAGAAGATCAAGACGGAGGATATCCAGAAGAAAAAGCGCTATGACCGCATCGCCGCGTTCAATCCGGTCCGTCTGCTGGCCAATGCTTACGTCCAGTTCGTACGTTGCACCCCGATGCTGGTTCAGATCTTCCTCGTGTACTACATCATCTTCGGATTCGTCACCCTGCCGAAATTCACATTCTTCGGCTTCATCCAGTTCGAGCGTTTCTTCCCGGCAGCCGTCGCGATGGCACTCAACTCCGGTGGATATATGAGTGCGGTCATCCGTGGTGGTATCGAAGGTGTCGATGCCGGTCAGACCGAGGCGGCCCGTTCCCTCGGCATGACGAAGTCCCAGACCATGTTTCATATCATCCTGCCACAGGCGGTGAAGAACATCCTGCCGGCCGTTGCGAACGAATTCGTGACGATCATCAAGGAGTCGTCTGTCTGCTACACCATCGGTGTACAGGACATCATGTTTAACGTAAAGAGTGTACAGTCTGCAACCTTCATCATCGCAGAGCCGCTCATCATGGCGACCTTACTGTACTTCTGCCTGTGCTTCCCGACCAGTAAGATCATCGAGTACATCGAGAGGAGGATGCGTCAAAGTGACAACCGATAAGCCAATGATTCAGGTCCGTGGCCTGAAAATGTACTATAACTACGGAAAGATCAAGGCCCTCGATGGCGTGGACATCGATATCAACCGGGGCGACGTCATGGTCGTGATCGGACCGTCCGGTTCCGGTAAGTCCACCTTCCTCCGGAGCCTGAACCTCCTCGAGTCGCCGACCGATGGAAGTATCATCTTCGAAGATAAGGACATCGTGAACGAGAAGATCAATCTTGATCAGTACCGTCAGAAGATGGGGATGGTGTTCCAGCACTTCAATCTCTTCCCACATAAGACGATTCTCGAGAATCTGACCCTCGCACCGATGATCGTGAAGCACGAGTCGAAGGAGGCGGCCGAGAAGAAGGCCCTGGAGCTCCTGGAGCGTGTCGGTCTCCGCGATCGTGCTGCGGCCTACCCGGTGCAGTTATCCGGTGGTCAGAAGCAGCGTGTCGCCATCGTGCGTGCACTCTGCATGAACCCGGAGGTGATGCTCTTCGATGAGCCGACGAGTGCGCTCGACCCGGAGATGGTCGGCGAGGTGCTCGAGGTTATGAAGGAGCTCGCACACGAAGGCATGACGATGGTCTGCGTCACCCATGAGATGGGCTTCGCCCGTGAGGTGGGCAACCGCGTGGTCTTCATGGCAGATGGCAAGCTCGTCGAGCAGGGAACACCGGAGCAGATTTTCGAGCATCCGGAGAGTCCGCGTCTGAAGGATTTTCTTGGGAAGGTCCTCGAGGTTTGATTTTATAACAAAGCGGCGTTTGCATTGTTTTCGCAGGCGTCGCTTTTGTGTATACTACTATATGAAAATTTATAAGGAGGTTTCATCATGGAGGATCAGAAGAGGGCTGCTCTTTCGTTTATCGAGCAGCATAAGGATATATTTACTGATGTGGCGGATTACGTCTGGGCACATCCGGAGCTCAGTCTGAAGGAGTTCCAGTGTGCGGCGTACTATGAGAAGGTGCTCGAGGAGGGTGGCTTCACGGTGGAGAAGGGTGTCGATGGGATCGAGACGGCATTCACCGGAAGCTATGGTTCGGGTCATCCGGTCATCGGTATCCTCGGTGAGTTCGATGCACTGTCCGGTCTCAGCCAGGTGTGTGGTGCGACGGAGCATCGTCCGATCGTAGAGGGCGGCGCTGGGCACGGCTGTGGCCACAATATGTTAGGCGCCGGTGCATTGGCCGCGGCGTTTGCGGTGAAGAACTACCTCGAGACGAGTGGTCACGAGGGCACGGTGATCTTCTATGGCTGCCCGGGTGAAGAGGGTGGTGCGGCGAAGGCCTTCATGGCGCGTGACAACATGTGGCGCGCCCTCGATGCTGCGTTTAGCTGGCATCCGGAGGATGTCAATGAAGTAAAGACCGGTACGAACAACTCGACGATTCAGGTTATGTATACCTTCCACGGACGCTCTGCACATGCGGCCGGCGACCCGGAGAATGGACGCTCGGCCCTGGATGCGGTGGAGCTCATGAACACGGGCGTGCAGTACCTGCGTGAGCACATGAAGTCCGAGTGTCGCGTGCACTATGCCATCACAGATGCCGGTGGAATCTCACCGAATGTCGTGCAGGATCATGCGACAGTGCTCTATATGGTGCGTGCCGGTAAGGTGCGGAATTGTGTGGAGCTTCAGAAGCGTGTGGATAAGATCGCGGAGGGTGCAGCCCTGATGACTGAGACGACCTTCGAGCGTACCTTCATCGATGGTACGGCGGATCTGGTGCCGAACTTCGCATTGGAGAAGGTGCTGTATGATAATTTCGCGCAGGTAGAGCTTCCGACCTATACCGAGGAGGAGCTTGCATTTGCTGGAAAAGTGCATGCGACCTGTCCGCTCAATACCGCACCGGGCTTCGCACCGACCCTCGACGAGGAGATCCGGGCATACAGTGAGGAGAAGTCGCAGCACGGTACGATACCGATCAACAACTACCTCATGCCGCTCTACCACAGCACGGCGTTCTGCGCCGGCTCCACGGATGTCGGGGATGTTTCCTGGCAGACACCGACGGCTCAGATCCAATGCGCCGGCTTCGTCAGCGGCGCACCAGGCCACAGCTGGCAGAATGTTTCCTGCGGGGGTTCGAGCATCGGCCACAAGGCCCTGCTTCTCGCCGGCAAGGTCCTCGCACTCAGCGCCATCGACCTCTATGAGAAGCCGGAGCTGCTGAAGGAAGCGAGAGCAGAGTTTGAGAAGCGCACCGAGAGCGGCTACGTATGCCCGATCGAAGAGGGCGCAAAGCCGGTTACCATATAATAAAAGATTGCAGCTGGAGCGATTCTGAGTGAAATGGAACATAAATGCTCCATTTCACTCAGAATC
>CABTMH010000142.1 GCA_902485915.1 uncultured Oribacterium sp.
CGTCAACTGGATTCAGGCAGGGATCTGAAGAACTGCCCCTGCCCGGTCAGTACACGTGTGAACAGTAACTACGAGCGCTACTGCCGGAGAAACAGCTGGATCCGCTCGGTGATGAGTCCGGCCACGAGTCCGATCAGCGCACCGGCGATGACCCCGGCCACCATCAGCACCGGCAGATAGTAAAACAGCACCTGACTGTGCAGCAACGCCACGGCGGCCATCAGCTGTCCGACGTTATGCATCACACCGCCACTGACGCTCACGACGGTGCGGTGAAAGCCACCTGCCTTCCGCATCAGGAGCATGATTCCGAAACTCAGTGCGAAGCCGGAGATCGAGTACGCGAGTGTCATCGTGTTTCCGAACATGAAGCTGACGAGGAGGATGCGGAGGAAGCTGATCACAAGCGTCGGCAGCGCACCGATCGAGTAGAGGCCGATCACCGTCACGATATTCGGAAGGCCCAGCTTCACGCCCGGCACGCCGATGTTGATCGGGATCATCGCCTCGACGTAGCTCAGCACCATCGCAAGCGCCAGCAGCATCCCATATAAACTTGTTTTCCGTGCATTCATACATCACCCTTTTCGCATGTTTTCTGGGCGCATCCCACGCTCATCCCGCCGATGATAGCTGAGATCTCGCCAAAAGAAAAGACGGCACCCAAATGGATACCGTCATTGCTTCTTTTAGTTCAAAATACTATTCTTGTAACGATATATGCTTACAATTAAGGTACTTGGAAAAAAATTAAAGCTTTACTACGTTGACTGCCTGAGGTCCCTTAGCGCCGTCCTGAACGTCGAACTCTACCTTCTGGCCCTCATCGAGAGACTTAAAACCGTCTCCAGCGAGTCCTGAATAGTGAACGAAAACGTCCTTGCCATTCTCATCAGAGATGAAGCCGTAGCCCTTCTGATTGTTGAACCACTTAACTGTACCCTTCATTGTGTCTACCTCCATAAAATCTGCAGCCTTATCGCTGCACGAATTTCATCTTAGCATAATCAAAATTCTGCGTCAATCGAATGTTCACGCGTCTCGATCTGCATTTTCGGGTAGCACCGCCGGGTCAGAAGCATCGCATCCACAGGCCGTCGCCAATGTCTCCATCAGCATGCCTGCCCGGGCGGGGATCAGTTCGCGGAAGCAAAAGCCTTCAGCTCGTTCTCCTGATCGATGCGCATGTGGCACTTCTTATACTTCTTGCCGGATCCGCATGGGCAGAGGTCGTTCGGGTAGATCTTCTTGCCTTCACGACGGATGGTGTTGGATGCCTTCTGCTTGCGGTAGAGCTCGTGACGCTTCTCCTCGGAAAGGATCGCATCCCACTCAGGAAGACCGTAGAGCCAGCTTGCCTTCGCCTCAACCATATTGTAGTACAGGGTCTCCGGATCGATCTCGATCTTCACCTGTGTATCCTCATCCATGGTGTCGATCGGGTTGTGATAGCCCTTTAAGGAATCATCGATACCATCGAGTACACCTGCGAAGTGGAAAACGTCGATGCCGAAGTGATCAGCGAGCTCCTTCACCGTGCCCTCATATACGTGGCTCGGATCCTTCAGAACCTCCTCATAGAAGCCCTTCTCCAGAGCGAAATACTCCTGCCAGAGTGTCTCCTGCTCGGCCTTGGAAAGACCATCGCCGTATGCCTGCCTTCTCCAGTTTTCAAGTAATGTTGCCATACATTCTCCTCACCCATCACGGGTTCTTTCTATATAAATTCATCTGTGGCCGCCATCCCGCAGGATATACAGGCACACAAAAAGGTCCGTGGACCACACAGAACTTTATAGTACCACGGACCTCTGGAAATATCAATTTTTATATGCTCCAATTATCTGAGATCCGGAGTATAGATGGTATCCATATCATCGAACTCCTGGTTCTCGCCGCCCATCGCCCAGATGAAGGTATAGTTATGTGTACCTGCAGCGCTGTGGATGGACCATGACGGAGAAATCACAGCATCATAGTTATGCATCACGATGTGTCTGGTCTCGGTCGGCTCGCCCATCAGATGGAAAACAACCTGATCCTCCGGTACCTCGAAGTAGGTGTAGATCTCCATACGACGCTCATGTGTATGTGACGGCATCGTGTTCCATACAGAACCCGGCTGAAGCTCGGTCATACCCATGCTGAGCTGTGCGGTCTTGAGGACATCCGGGTGGATAAACTGGTTGATAACACGAGCATTGGCCAGCTCAGGATCGCCACATGGACGATGATTTGCCTCGGCCATGGTGATGAGCTTCGTCTCGTAGCTTACGTGTGCCGGTGCGGAAACCATGTAGAACTTCGCCGGCTTCTCTGCATCGTCAGAGGAGAACAGCACTTCCTTCGCACCCTTCGTGATGTAGAGGCAGTCCTTGTAGCCGAGCTTGTACTCTGTACCGTCAACGACGATCTTACCAGCGCCATCGCCGATGTTGAAGATACCGATCTCACGACGCTCGAGGATGTAGTGTGTACCGAAGTTTGCCCAGCAGTCGATGCCCTTATCGAGGGAAACGACCTCGTGTACCGGCATACATCCGAAGGTCACCATACGGTCTACGTGTGAGTATACCGCAACGACCTCATCCGGCTTGTAAAGGCCGGTGATCAGGAACTCATCCCGAAGCTCCTCGGTCGTATAACGCTTCACATCTCTCTGGTTTGCACTGTAACGAATATCCATAAAAACCTCCTATATCTGGCTGTGCGCCACGTGTTTTGAATCTGTATCAAGCATCTCTAGTATACTCTAGTTAACCGGTTTTGCAAACGTTTTTTCGACAGTTCAGCGAATTCGACACTGTCGGCGTTACGGTTCACATGGGTGCTGATCAGGCAGCTCCTGCCTAAATCCAGTTGACGAGTGAACCGTAACCCGTCAACTGACGTTGACTAATCTTTAAAGCGGGTCAGCTCGTCTCCCGATATGTAATCCTCTGCTTTCGTCGGGAGCCCTTTTCTGCGAAGCAGATGGCTGCTCACGCGCTGTACGAAATTGAGGATGACGGCCCAGATCGGGACTGCGACGATCATGCCGACGAAGCCGAAGAGGCCGCCGAACAGGAGGATCGAGAACAGTACCCAGAAGCTGCTGAGACCGGTCGAATCGCCGAGGATGCGCGGGCCGAGGATATTGCCGTCGAACTGCTGGAGCGCGATGATAAAGATGATGAAATACAGACACTGGCGCGGGCTGACGAG
>CABTMH010000143.1 GCA_902485915.1 uncultured Oribacterium sp.
CAAGGAAGGAGCATTATATGATTCAGCAGGAAACAAGACTTAGAGTTGCTGATAACACAGGTGCAAGAGAGCTTCTTTGCATCCGCGTTATGGGTGGCTCAACCAGAAGATATGCTGCTGTCGGAGATGTAATCATCGCATCCGTAAAGGATGCCATCCCAGGCGGTCAGGTAAAGAAGGGTGACGTTGTCAAGGCTGTTGTAGTAAGAACCGTTGATGATATCCGTCGTAAGGACGGCAGCTACATCAAGTTCGACGAGAATGCAGCTGTTATCCTTAAGGACGATGGAACACCTAAGGGAACACGTATTTTTGGACCGGTAGCAAGAGAGCTTCGTGATCATGGTTACATGAAGATCGTTTCCCTCGCTCCGGAAGTACTGTAAGGAGGTTGCCAGATGCGTAGAATTAAGAAAGACGATATGGTACAGATCATTGCCGGTAAGGACAATGGTAAGCAGGGCAAGGTCCTTTCCTTTGACCCGGCAACCAATAAGGTAGTCGTTGAAGGCTGCAATATGGTAACCAAGCACCAGAAGCCATCTCAGGTTAATCCGCAGGGTGGCATCCTTCACAAGGAGGCTCCGATCGATGCTTCCAACGTGATGCTCGTTGTTGACGGACAGGCTACTCGCGTAGGCTTCGAGGTTAAGGACGGCAAGAAGGTAAGAGTTGCGAAGAAGACCGGTAAGGTCGTTGAGTAAGAGAAAGGAGGAATTTTAAGATGGCTAGATTAAAGGATCTTTATAATAGCGAGATCAAGGAAGCTATGACGAAGAAGTTCGGTTACAAGAACGTTAACGAGATTCCTAAGCTTGATAAGATCGTTATCAACATGGGCGTTGGAGAAGCTAAGGAAAATTCCAAGGTTCTCGACAGTGCAGTGCGTGATCTCGAGATCATCACTGGTCAGCATGCTGTAACCACCAAGGCGAAGAAGTCTGTCGCAAACTTCAAGATCAGAGAGGGACAGGCGATCGGATGTAAGGTTACTCTTCGTGGCGAGAGAATGTACGAGTTCGCTGATCGTCTGATCAACCTCGCACTTCCGCGAGTAAGAGACTTCAGAGGCGTTAACCCGAACGCGTTTGATGGCAGAGGTAACTATGCACTTGGCCTCAAGGAGCAGATCATTTTCCCTGAGATCGAGTTTGATAAGGTTGATAAGGTAAGAGGTATGGATATCATCTTCGTTACGACTGCAAAGACGGACGAAGAGGCTAGAGAGCTTCTTAGACTGTTCAACATGCCGTTCGCAAAGTAATCGGAGGAAAATATGGCTAAGTTATCAATGAAGTTAAAGCAGCAGAAGGCTCCGAAGTTCTCCACCAGAGCATATACCAGATGCAAGATCTGCGGAAGACCTCACTCTGTTCTTAAGAAGTACGGCATCTGCCGTGTATGCTTCCGTGAGCTTGCATACAAGGGCGAGATCCCTGGTGTTAAGAAGGCTTCCTGGTAATCAGGACCTTTCACCATTTGAGCCTGCGGCAATGTGACCCTTCGGGGTTGTGTTGTCAAGGGCGATAATTTCTGGATTGTATTTAAAGAAGTACAGGATTTACTTCAAAAAGATACGCCGGACCGGGTTGCAACTCGGAGAAAAATGGTTATAATGTAAATGTTGCGCCGCAGGCCGCACAGCATATGCTGTGCCATTTGACTAAGCATCGGATCCCGTATCCTATGGACTGGTCAGGTGAGATCACCCTGTTGACGCGGCATTTGCTTTGTCCGAAATTATGCGGACATATAACAAACTATATTTTTTTAAGAAAGGATATCCGTAAACATGAGTATGAGTGATCCAATCGCAGATATGCTTACAAGAATCCGTAATGCAAACACTGCAAAGCACGACACAGTAACTATCCCATCCTCCAAGATGAAGCTTGCTATCGCTGACATCCTGGTAAATGAGGGCTACATCGCAAAGTATGAGCTCGTTGACAACGGCAAGTTCAAGGACATCAAGGTTACTCTTAAGTATGGCGCTACGAAGAATGATAAGATCATCGGCGGCATCCGTAAGATTTCCAAGCCGGGTCTGAGAGTATATGCTGGCAAGGAGAACATGCCTTCCGTACTGGGCGGTCTTGGTATCGCCATCGTTTCCACGAATCAGGGCGTTATGACTGATCGTGAAGCGAGAGCAAAGGGCGTAGGCGGCGAAGTTCTGGCATTTGTTTGGTAATTTAGTTTAATTAACCCACTAAACTATATTCTGAACAGGCTGAACAGGCTTACAAATAGTAACTAGTAATCTGAAAACTGTCTGAAAAGGCAGAGAATTTAAGAGAGGAGACATTAGTATGTCACGTATCGGAAAATTACCGGTAGTAATCCCAGCAGGCGTTACTGTTGAGATGAAGGACAACAACGTTCTTTCTGTAAAGGGACCGAAGGGTACTCTTGAGAAGCAGTTCGCTCCAGAAATCAAGATCGAGCAGAAGGACGGCGAGATCGTTGTTACCAGACCAAACGATAATAAGAAGGAGAAGTCCCTTCACGGACTTACCAGAGCGCTCATCCACAACATGGTTGATGGTGTAACCAACGGCTTCGAGAAGAAGCTCGAGATCAACGGTGTAGGTTACAGAGCAGCTAAGCAGGGCAAGACACTGACCCTTACACTCGGCTATTCTCACCCGGTTACCATGGAAGATCCAGAGGGTGTTGAGTCTGTACTTGAGGGCACAAATACCATCTTCGTTCGCGGCATTGACAAGGAAGCAGTTGGTCAGTACGCAGCTGAGATCCGCAGCAAGAGAGGACCGGAGCCATATAAGGGCAAGGGTATCAAGTATGCTGATGAGATCATCAGACGTAAGGTTGGTAAGACAGGTAAGAAATAATTAGGAGGAAAGTGAAATGGTAAGTAAGAGAAATAAAGCTGAACTTCGCCAGAAGAAGCACGAGAGACTTAGAAACCGTTTTTCTGGTACTCCAGAGAGACCACGTCTTTCCGTATTCAGATCTGACAAGCACATGTATGCACAGATTATCGATGATGTAGCAGGCAACACTCTTTGCGCTGCATCTACTCTTGATAAGGATGCAAACTTAGAGAACACAAGCAATATCGAGGCTGCTCAGTACGTTGGTAAGGCCATCGCAGAGAAGGCTCTGGCTAAGGGAATCAAGCAGGTTGTATTTGACCGTGGCGGCTTCCTGTATCATGGTAAGGTTCAGGCTCTCGCAGATGCTGCAAGAGAAGCTGGCCTTGAATTCTAATCGAGAGGAGAAACAAGCAAGATGAAGCGTGAAAGAATTGATGCAAATCAGTTAGAATTAAACGACAACGTCGTAGCCATCAAGCGTGTTGCGAAGACCGTTAAGGGTGGTCGTACCATGAGATTCTCTGCTCTCGTAGTAGTTGGTGACGGCAATGGTCATGTAGGTTGTGGTATCGGTAAGGCAGTCGAGGTTCCAGAGGCGATCCGTAAGGCTCGTGAGGCTGCTGTAAAGGCTATCGTTACAATCCCTGTAACCGAGGAGAAGTCCGTACCGCACGATTATGTTGGTAAGTTCGGAAGCTCTACTGTTCTTCTGAAGAAGGCACCGGAAGGAACTGGTATCATCGCTGGTGGTCCTGCGCGTTCTGTACTTGAGCTTGCTGGTATCAAGAACATTCGTACCAAGTCTCTGGGCTCCAACAATAAGACAAACGTAGTACTCGCTACCCTTCAGGGCCTCACTTCCATGAAGACTCCTGAGGAGTTTGCTGCACTCCGCGGCAAGACTGTAGCTGAGATCACAGGTTAATAGGGGGTATCAAAATGGCAGATAAGAAGTTAAAGATTACACTTGTTAAGTCTCCAATCGCAGCTATCCCTAAGCAGAGAGCTACTGTTCAGGCTCTTGGTCTCCGTAAGATCCGTCAGAGTGTAGAGCTTCCGGACAACGGTGCTACAAGAGGTATGATTCAGAGAGTTAACCATCTTGTAAAAGTTGAAGAAATCTAAGGAGGCATACAATGGAGTTAGCTAATTTAAAGCCGGCTGACGGCGCAAAGCAGTCAAAGAACTTCAGACGTGGCCGTGGCCATGGTTCAGGAAATGGTAAGACCGCAGGTAAGGGCGCAAAGGGCCAGAAGGCAAGATCCGGAGCACCAAGACCAGGATTTGAGGGTGGTCAGATGCCTCTGTTCAGACGTATCCCGAAGAGAGGATTTACTGATCGTAATTCCAAGGTTATCACAGGTATCAACCTTTCTACTCTTGACACTCGTTTCAACGAGGGTGAGGAAGTAACCATCGAGGCTCTTCTCGAGAAGGGCATCATCAAGAAGGTTAACGATGGCGTTAAGATTCTTGGTAACGGCGAGCTTACAAAGAAGCTCAATGTGAAGGTAAATGCTTTCTCGGCATCTGCTAAGGAGAAGATCGAAGCTTTAGGCGGCACCTGTGAGGTAATCTGATAATGTTCAAATCACTACTTAATGCATTTAAGGTAAAAGAACTGAGGAAAAAGCTTCTGTTCGTTTTCCTGATGCTCGTAGTAATTAGGTTTGGATCGAATCTTCCTATCCCGGGTGTGAACGCGCAGTACTTTAGCGAGCTGTTTAACAGCATGTCCAACAATGATGCATTCGGTTGGTTCAATACGATGACCGGTGGCTCCTTCGAGCAGCTGTCGATCTTCGCACTGTCCATCACACCGTACATCACTTCATCCATCATCATCCAGCTGCTCACCGTGGCCATTCCGGCGCTCGAGGAGATGCAGAAGGATGGTGAAGAGGGAAGAAAGAAGCTCACTGAGTACACCAGATACGTAACGATCGGTCTGGCTCTTATCGAGTCACTTGCGATGGCTATCGGATTTGGCAGTCAGGGACTTCTGATCGGTTTCGCCGAGGCGAGCACAGGAAGAAAGATCGCTGATGTCGCGATCGCTGTTATAGCGATGACAGCGGGCTCGGCACTTCTGATGTGGATCGGTGAGCAGATCACAGATAAGGGAGTGGGCAATGGTATTTCCCTCGTCCTCCTCTTCAATATTCTGTCTTCTGTTCCGAGCGATTTCCAGACGCTGTACATCAGATTCATGAGCGGTAAGAATGTGGCAACGATGGTTGTCGCAGCGATCATCATCGTTGCAGCAATTATCGGACTGGTTGTATTTACCATCATCCTCAACGACGCGCAGAGAACCATCCCGGTTCAGTACAGCCGTCGAGTACAGGGCAGAGGCCTGGTAGGCGGACAGTCTTCCAACATCCCTCTGAAGGTCAATACAGCGAGTGTTATGCCGGTTATCTTCGCCAGCTCACTGATGACCATGCCGGTTGTAGTCGGTCAGATCATCAAGGTGGATTACAGCACGATTCCTGGTCAGATCCTTATGGCGCTGAACTCAGGCTCCTGGTGTAATCCGGACAGACCGATCTACTCGATCGGACTGGTGATTTACATTCTGCTGCTTTACTTCTTTGCATATTTCTATACCTCGATTTCCTTTAATCCGTTAGAGATTGCAAATAACATGAAGAAGCAGGGTGGTTTTATCCCGGGTATCCGTCCGGGTAAGCCAACCAGCGATTACCTTGATAATATTCTTACATATATTATTTTCATCGGTGCGACAGGACTGGCCATCGTCGCGATCATTCCGATTTTTGTCTCCGGAGTGTTCAATGTTGGTCGTATCTCCTTCGCCGGTACGTCTCTGATCATTATCGTCGGTGTCGTACTTGAGACCGTGAAGGCAATCGAGTCTCAGATGGTTGTAAGAAACTACCAGGGATTCCTGAACGATTAATCGTTAACACCAAGCCTCCTCAGACATACGATCTGGGGAGGCTATCAGTGTTTATTACTATAGTACTATCGGGAGAACGCAAATGAAGATTGTTATGTTAGGTGCGCCTGGTGCCGGTAAGGGTACACAGGCAATCAAGATTGCTGATAAGTATGATATTCCACACATTTCGACGGGTGATATCTTCCGTGCGAACATCAAGGGTGGTACAGAGCTCGGACAGAAGGCGAAGTCCTACATCGATAAGGGCGAGCTGGTTCCGGATGAGGTGACGATCGGCATGCTCCTGGATCGTATCGCACAGGATGACTGTAAGAACGGTTATGTTCTCGACGGATTCCCACGTACGATTCCGCAGGCGGAGAGCCTGACAGAGGCACTGAAGAGCCAGGGCGATCAGATCGACTTCGCACTGAACATCGATGTTCCGGATGAAGCCATCATCGAGCGCATGTCCGGCAGACGTGCCTGCCCGAAGTGTGGTGCAACCTACCATATCGTATACGCAGCACCGAAGACAGAAAATATCTGTGATAAGTGTGGTTCCGAGCTCATCATTCGTTCGGATGATAAGCCGGAGACCGTAAAGGATCGTCTCAATGTTTACCATCAGCAGACAGAGCCGCTCATCACATACTATAAGACAGCTGGCGTGCTTCGTGAGGTTGACGGAACACAGGAGCTTCCGAAGGTATTTGAGGATGTCGTAGCGATCCTTTCCGAGAACTGATTCATCGGAAGGTAAGCGACAGAACAGCCTCTGATGTAAAACATCAAGCGTATTCAGAAAGAAGTACTCATGATCGAAATCAAATCAAAACGTGAAATCGAACTGATGCGTGAGGCAGGCAAGATTCTCTTCGAGATGCACAGTCGTCTCGGAGAGAAGATCGCCCCTGGTATCAGCACGAAGGAACTGGATGAACTGGCCGAGGGTATCATGCGGAAGCTCGGTGGATTCCCAAGCATGAAGGGCTTATATGACTTCCCGGGAACCTGCTGCATCTCTGTCAACGAAGAAGTCATCCATGGTATCCCTGATCGTCATGTGATTCTGAAGGATGGTGATATCGTCTCCATCGACACCTGCACCAGCTACCATGGCTATAATGCAGATGCGACCAGAACCTGGGCGGTGGGTGAGATTTCCGAGGATGCGAAGCGGGTGATCAGAGTCTGCCAGCAGAGCTTCTTCGAAGGTATGAAGCAGGCCGTCGCCGGTAATCATCTGAACGATATTACATCGGCCATCGGACATTATGTAGAGTCTCAGGGCTGTGGCATCCTGAGAGAATACTGCGGACATGGTATCGGGGCGGAGATCCATCAGGATCCTGAAATTCCGAACTATGATATGCATCGGAAAGGCCCGAAGCTCTGCGCCGGTATGACGCTGGCGGTGGAGCCGATGATCACATTAGGATCACCGATCTGCCATACACGGGATAACGGCTGGAATGTCGTTCCGGATGACGGCAGTCTTTCCTGCCACTATGAAAACACGATTCTCATCACCGACGGTGAGCCGGAGCTGCTGACGATGCCGGGTGAGGATAAGAGTTTGTTAATCACATTAAATAAATAAGAAGGAGAACTGAATGTCTAAATCAGATGTAATCGAGATTACTGGTAAAGTAATTGAAAAACTTCCGAATGCCATGTTCCAGGTTGAGCTTGAGAATGGCCATCAGGTACTGGCACACATTTCCGGAAAGCTTCGTATGAATTACATTCGAATTCTTCCAGGTGACAAGGTGACCATCGAACTTTCACCGTACGACCTTTCCAAGGGACGTATCATCTGGAGAGACAAATAAAGCGGTCGATATTCTTACAATTCCTTTGAAAAGGGCTTTACAATAGTGGAGCGTTTTGTTAGAATGATACGGCAACTTTGTTCGAATTCGTTATTAGAAAGGGGAATTACTATGAAGGTAAGATCATCAGTAAAGCCTATCTGCGAGAAATGCAAAGTCATCAAGCGGAAAGGCTCTATCAGAATTATCTGCGAAAACCCTAAGCACAAGCAGAGACA
>CABTMH010000144.1 GCA_902485915.1 uncultured Oribacterium sp.
GACGTGTGCTCTTCCGATCTTGGCAGATATTGTGAATGAAGAAAAGAAGAGATGGATTTCGATTCTCTGTATGCTTTTCATGACAGTTTGCTATTTTGTACTGATTTCTAAAATTGCACCATACTTATCAGCTCGATATTTGTATGGTATATATCCTGTGATTTCACTAATTGCAACATTCATGATTTATGAGATACTACATTATTGGATCCCAGAAAAAATAGTTTTTGCTATCATGCTGATATTTGCAAGTGCGACTGCTGTATACGGAGTTAGTGGAAAGAATGTACAGTATCTCTATCCGGAATATAAGGATCATGTAAATATCATACAGGAGTACGAAGGGGACACATGTCTTTATGTTACGACAGACTGGTATATGATGACGCAGAATGCTCTGGAATTAGAGCATATCATCAATTTCTCGGAGGTGCCGCTCAGCATCGCATCCTGGTCGGGGATAGGGATGGCATGCGTAGCAGCTATCATGCTGGTCGTCATCATCATCCGCCGCCTGTGCTTCGGCGATCCGGTCGCCGGCTGGGCATCCACGATGTGTGTGATCGTCTTTATCGGTGCGATTCAGCTGTTCTGCATCGGCATCATGGGGCAGTACCTCGCGAAGACCTATAATGAAACGAAGAAACGACCGCATTATATCATTTCGGAAAGTAATAAAGCGGTGAAAAAAATCGGGTGAGCTGAGCCCTTGCCAGGGCTTCGGAACGATCCGATCACAGGTCTGTGTGGTGAGCCCCTCACAGACCTGTGATATTAATCTGCCATGTCGAATTTAAATGAAACCGTTTACGCGGTTTGAACGAAATGGTACACTATGGGTGTCGAAAATAAATGAGTTGGATGGAGGCGCGGCATGACGGAAAAGGATGATGTGTTTTTTCAGTCGGTGGTGGATGCGTACCATGGCTGTCGTGAGTCGATTCGGGATACAGCGAAGGTGATAGGGATTTCCAGGACGAAGGTCAGGAAGATTCTGATTACGATGGGCGAGATAAAATCAGACATCACGGTGAAGGCAGTGGTGCTGAGAAAGAAGGGGTACGCCTGTGAGGAAATCGCGGATGAGCTCGGTGTATCGGCAGCAACATTGTCCACGTATATGCCGTACGGAGAGCGGGTATATAACCGGGAAGAGAAGACGAAGAACGCGATTCGGGTGAAGAACTGCCTGGCCAGGCAGGCGATTGCGGCCGAACATCAGGTCGGCAGAAGCGTGAAGAAAGAGGAAAAGGAAAGGATACGGATGATGGAAGAGAAGAAGGACGGGAAGGTGCTGAAGCTGCATCTCGAGCTGGAGGGATATTTCGGGGAAGAGGAGCTGGCGGTGCTGCGAAGATACGGTAAGGTGGAGCGCGGCATCAGTCGGGATATTCTGGTGCCGGCAGCTATGCCGCTTCATAACCTGCACTATGCGATACAGAAGGCGTTCGGCTGGCAGAACAGCCATTTGCATCATTTTCGCTATGAGGATGAGATGTTCGATAGCTTGTTTCATGAGCGGTTTATGACGTGGGTGCCGTTCTGTGGGCTGTATTTCCGCTTTCCGAGTGAAGACTTCGATGATCTTTACTGGGACGATGATTATGAAGAGGGGTATAGCATTAAGTCGTGGTTGCGCTACAAGTATACCGGTCCGTACTACTATGGTGGAAACAGTGAACACTATCTGGCGGCACAGCTGGAGGCGAGAGCTTTTCTGCAGGAGAACAGGACGGTGAAGGTCGGACCGAGCTTCGATGAGTATCTGAAGGGGAATAAGGAAGCGTCGAGTCATAAGATCGAAGATGTCTCTATGGATGCTATGAAGACGTACTTTACCGCCGGTATGGATGAGCTGCTGGAGCGAATCCCGGTCGGACAGCTGATCGGACTGGAGCGGACGGACAGAGAAGATCTGGTAGAACTTGTGCTATCTACAGGGAAGAACTTCGATGCGCATCTGAAAGAAGCAGAGGATTGTCTCGGTAGTAAAGATGATACGGCACGGTGGGAACTTATTCAGAAGATGGATCGGGCGGTTCTACCGCTCTCAGATACGCTGATCTATCGTTATGATTACGGTGATAACTGGACGGTGAGAATCACCGTGGTCGAGGAAGTGGAAGGCGAGCTGAAAGACCAGGTGCTGGAGGAAGAGCGACCGATCTGTGTAGAAGCGGATGGGTTACCGGTGATGGACGATGTCGGCGGGGTGCGCGGGTACTGCGAGCTGTTAAAGGTCGTGAAGGGAAAAGAAGAGACGGACACGGGCATGTTCGAAAGCAGAGAACAGGCGAGAGAATGGGCACGCATGATGGGATGGACAGGAAGGATGAGTAAGGCGAAGAATATACTGTAGTGACGAAGCGGAGCTAAGAAAAAATGGGCACCCATGATGAGATGGACAGGAAGGATGAGTAAGACGAAGACCATAGATCACACGATAGTAAGTTAGTGCGCTTAGGTGAAATACAAGGCAGCCTTTCTCCGTGAAGCTACAAGGACATCCTCCGGTACATCAGGGGTGAGATGACGAAAGACGAAGACTGAAATCGATGGCAAAAAATTCCAGAGATAGCAAAACAAGCTCGCTGAAAATTTGCCAGATACATTGACCTGCAATCAAATGAATGGTAAACTATCAATTGATAGTGATAATTTGGATTCTTCGTTGCTGTTCGTTTTTGGAAAGGAAATTAACAGAAAGATTGTATATGTGAAGTTGAAGATTAAGGAAATAGATAATCAAGGGCGATGCATTCTATGCGTGTCATTCCACTATGCTAAAGAAAAGATGCAGTTTCCTTATGCATAGATGGAATTTTAAAAGGAGGAACGATGGGGGGCAGCACACTTATTAGGAAGATTCATATGGTTTGTCCATTATGCGATAAAACACATGAAGTTGAAGAAAGAAGAAGAATAACGACGATCAAGATCAAAGGCGATAAAGTGTCGTATGAAGAAAGATTTTTTTACTGTGTAAATGCAGATGGAACCGAAAATGAATTTGAAACTGGTTCTATGGCAAATGAAAATTTGCTGAATGCCAGAAATGCCTATAGAGTTAAACATGGTCTGCTTACTTCTGATGAAATTGTGGCGATACGAGAAAACTATGGCCTCTCACAAGTGGACCTGGCGCGATTGCTTGGATGGGGGGAGGCAACCATTTCCCGATACGAAAGCAAAGCTATACAGGATGAAGCTTATGACACGATGCTTCGGCTGATAAAAGATAATCCGCTTTCTGCATTAGAGTTTTTAAAGAAAAATGCGGATAAGTTTTCTACTACGAAAAGATTAGAAATTCGAAGCAAAATAGTTGAAAAGTTAGATACCTATGGAAA
The DNA here is from genome assembly GCA_902485915.1 of uncultured Oribacterium sp. Lineage (GTDB taxonomy): Bacteria > Bacillota > Clostridia > Lachnospirales > Lachnospiraceae > Oribacterium. Next base: position 3,351 of record CABTMH010000144.1, read on the forward strand.
GGAATTTTTGTCCAGACAAGCCTTTGAAGCAGAATATGCTTCTTTTGACACAAAATGCGATAGATCGGAAGAGCACAC
>CABTMH010000145.1 GCA_902485915.1 uncultured Oribacterium sp.
CGCCCGAGTGCGCTACAATGTTTCCAAACAAAAAAACGGAGCGTACTATGACCAGAAACTATAAGATGATTCTAAGCTACGATGGATCCCGCTACTATGGCTGGGAGCATCAGCCGAACACCGAGCTCACGATCCAGGGAAAGCTCGAGCAGGTGCTGACCCGCATGATCTACGGCGACCAGTACCAGGCAGCGGACGCTGCTTCCTTCCCGATCACCGTGATCGGCGCAGGACGGACCGACGCAGGGGTGCATGCACGTGCGATGACCGCCAATGTGCTGCTCGATACCGATAAAACGGAAGAGGAGATCCGGTGCTACATGAACCAGTACCTCCCGGATGATATCAGTATCAACGAGCTGAAGCTCTGTGCAGATCGCTTTCACAGCCGCTTCAAGGCATCCGGCAAGACCTACCGTTACAGCTGCTGGTACAGTGACCAGAAGCCGGTCTTCGAGCGGAAGTATGTCTCCGTTCTCGAGAAGCATCCGGACATCGAACGGATGCGGGAGGCCGCAGCGTACCTCATCGGGGAGCATGACTTCAAGTGCTTCTGCGGCAACAGTAAGATGAAAAAGTCGACCGTGCGAAAGATCGATACCGTAGAAATCATGGAGAACGGCCCTTACATCCGGCTCTACTTCCATGGTACCGGATTCCTGCAGAACCAGATCCGCATCATGACCGGCACCCTCCTCGAGGTGGGCTTCGGAAAGCGGAGTCCGGAATCGATGAACGATATCATCGCCTCCCGTGATCGGAAAATGGCCGGCGTCACGATGGAAGCGAAGGGGCTCTGCCTAATGAAGGTCGACTATGATTGATCCGCATGGGTGATACGATCATCGTCATCGATACGGATGCCTGTATCCCGTATAGTCGTCGGTGGCATGCGTCGGATGACATCATGGGATGCATGATATGGAATATAGAAGGATATACAGCATGAAAATGAGAAAGAGTTTTATCGGGACCTGCCTGATCGCAGCGATGCTTTTCGTGAGCAGTGCATTTACCTCACTTGCGGAGTTCGGTCCGGCTGCCATCATCGACACCATGGGGGCTGTGACGAGCGCTCCGGCTCAAGACGATGCGAAGGCAGAAGCATTGGCGAAAACGCTGACCGCACAGATCACAGACCAGATCATCCTCGTCGTGGACCACAGTCTCGCTCTCTATGATAAGCAGGCGGACGGCAGCTGGCAGAAGGCGATGGAAACCTACTGCGGCTATGGTCGGAACGGACTGAAGGCCTGGAACGAGCGACACGAGGGCGACCAGACGACGCCGGTCGGCTCCTTCCCGATCCTGCATGCGTTCGGTATCAGCCCGAATCCGGGCACACAGATGAGCTGGCGCGATGTGACGCCGAACTCCTACTGGTCCGGCGAGCAGGCGACGTATAACCGCTGGATCGAGAGCGCGACGCCGATCAGCGGAGAGCATCTCAGCGAGTACACGATCTGCTATAAGTATGCGATGGCCGTCGGTTTCAATGTGAACCCGACCGTATACAAGCGTGGGTCTGCGATCTTCCTGCACTGCAAGAATCCGGCAGACTGGGGCTCGGCGGGCTGCGTTTCCGTCGAGGAAGCGGACATGATCGCGCTGCTTAAGCAGTGTCATAACGGCTGCTACATGATGATCGTGCCGAACGAGGCGTCGATCGCGAATTTCTGACGTGCTGCGCGGACAGACAGGATGATTTCGTTTCGATATAAGAAGCGGAACAGAAACAGACGGAAAAGTGGAGGCAGAAGGATGGAAGAAGAGAAAACGGCCCGGACGGGCCTGGTATGTGAAGGCGGCGCGATGCGCGGGATGTTCACCGCGGGTGTGCTCGATGTGTTTTTGGAGGAGGGCATCCGCTTCGATGGCATGGTCGGTGTGTCGGCGGGTGCCACCTTCGGCTGCAATTTCAAGTCGCGGCAGATCGGACGCACGATCCGCTATAATAAGCGCTTCGCGAAGGATCGCCGCTTCTGCAGCATTGAATCCCTGTTGAAGACTGGAAACCTCTATAATGCCGAGTTCTGCTATCATACGCTTCCGGAGGCGCTCGATCTCTTCGACTGGGACAGCTTCCTCGCGAATCCGATGAAGTTTTACATCGTCGCGACGGACTGCGGCACCGGCCGACCGGTCTATCATGAGTGTAAGACCTCGGATCCGGAGGAGATGGAGTGGTTCCGTGCGAGTGCCTCCATGCCGATCGTGTCGAAGCCGGTCGTGATCCGAGGCCAGACGCTTCTCGATGGCGGTATCAGCAACGCGATCCCGCTCTGCTTCATGGAGCATATCGGTTATGAGCGCAATGTCGTCATCCTCACACAGGACCGAAGCTACCAGAAGAAACCACAGGCGGGTATGCAGGCCTTCCGCAAGCTGCAGAAGCAGTATCCGCTCTGCTATGAGGCGATGAAAAATCGTCACTTCATGTATAACGATCAGCTCGCGGATGTACACGCGAAGGAGACCACCGGTCAGGTGCTGGTCATCCAGCCGCCGGCACCTCTCGGCATCCGCCGCGTCGAGCACGATCCGGAGGTACTCGAGCGCGTATACCAGATCGGACGCAGTGAGGCGCTGAAACGACTGGAGGAGGTCCGCGCATTTCTCGGCTGATATGGTCACAGTATTTTTTATGAAAGGCTTCACATGAACTTCTATTTCGCACCGATGGAGGGCGTCACCGGCTACTGCTTCCGCACAGCGTACCATGCCGCGTTCCCTGGCCTCGATCGCTTCTATACGCCGTTTCTCTCGGCGAACGATACCTTCCAGTTCACGCACCGTGAGGAGCGCGATGTCGCGCCGGAGCATAATCACGGCATGCATGTCGTGCCACAGATCATCACGAATAACGCAGAGATGTTCGTCTGGGCCATCCGGGAGATGGCGAAGCGCGGGTACACCGAGGTGAATCTCAATGCAGGCTGCCCGAGTGGTACGGTCGTCGCGAAAGGAAAGGGCGCCGGTCTGCTCCGGGACCCGGATCGCCTCGACGAGTTCCTCGATCAGACCTTCGAGCTGCTGGAGAAAGAAGGCATCTGCTATGATGTCGCAGATGGCCGGACGCATGTCTGCATCTCGGTGAAGACCCGCATCGGTGCCTGGGAACCGGACGAAGCCGGCGAGCTGATCCATATCTATAATCGCTATCCGCTGAAGGACCTCATCGTCCACCCGCGCGTGCAGAAGCAGATCTATCGCGGGGAGGTGCATCTCGACGTCTTCCGGCAGTTCGTCGAGGAGTCGAAGCATCACCTCGTGTATAACGGAGACATCGTCACCGTCGCAGACTATGAGCGGATCACCCGGATGTTTCCGGAGATTGACAGCATCATGATCGGTCGCGGACTCCTCACAAATCCGGCGCTGGTACGTGAGATCCGGGGCGGGACAGCGGCGACGCTCGAGGAGCTGAAGGCCTTTCATGAGCAGCTTCTCGGGAATTATATGACAGAGATGCAGAGCGAGCGGAACACCCTGTTTAAGATGAAGGAGTACTGGAACTGGCTGAGTCAGTCCTTCGAGAACAGTGATCGCTACATGAAGGAGATCCGAAAGGCGGATACCATCGTGCGTTACCGTGCGGCGGTACGGAATCTGCTCGCAAACTGTCCTCTGAAGGGAGAAGTGTAAGACATCATGATCATCGAATATCCATCCTACTATGAAAAGTTCCGCTGCATCGGCGGTCGCTGCCCGGACACCTGCTGTGCCGGCTGGGAGGTCGACGTCGACGAAGCGTCGAGCGCTTACTATCACAGCGTAGAGGGTAGCTTCGGAGACACGCTGCGCGCCCATATCCAGGAAGAGGACGGCGACTGCTTCTTCCCGCTCACGAAGGACGGCCGCTGCCCGTTTCTCCGGAAGGACCTCCTCTGCGAGATGTATATCCAGCTGGGAGAGGAGAGTCTCTGTCAGACCTGCACCGAGTATCCGCGTTACTTCATGGACATCGGAAATTATGAGCAGATCGACATGAGCCTGAGCTGCATGGAGCTCGGCCGCATCTTCTTCACGGAGTGTGAGCGCATCGAGTATATACGCTCCGAGAACGACATCCCAGGTGAGGAGATCAGCGAAGAAGAGCAGGAGACCCTCATCGAGGTGCTCGCGCTCCGAAACCGCTGCATCACGCTCCTGCAGGACCACGGCTGTTCCTTCCTCGATGCATGGCAGGCCGTGCGCGCCCTCGTCGCAGAAGCACAGGGCCTCGACCCGAAGGAAGCCGATGCGGAGCGGAGCTATCTGAAGGAGGATTTCCCGGCCCTCGTCGAGCGTATGAAGCGTCTCGATTCCCTCCGTCCGGAGTGGGATGCCCTCGTCGAAGGCTACGAGCAGAAGATCGCAGATCCGCATTTCCTCGATGTACTCCCTCTGTTCATGCAGGAAGAAGCCGCGCAGCTCGACCGCTGGTTCACGAAGCTCGCCGTCTACTTCATCTACCGCTACTTCATCGACACCTGCATCGACGGCGATATCGAAATCGAGCTCTGCCTCGTCCACCGGAGCCTCATGATGATTCTCTTCATGCTCTACAGCCGCTGGACCGAACAGCACCAGCTCGACGTCTCGGACATCATCGACGTCGCGCACCTCTTCTCGAAGGAGGTCGAACACGACGAAGGCAACGTAGATCTGCTGAAAGCCATCTGAGTTACCATTCACTCGTGTGCTGATCAGGCAGGGAGCCGGCCAGCCGGCCCCGTCATCCTGCACAATCACCTTGCCCGAAGTCGGCTTCTAAGCTAAAATAATACACAGGAGCGTCTCACATCCATGAGACGAAATAAAACGTTGAAAGAATTCTCAAGAAAACACATCCATATCATCCTGTGTACCCTTTCTGTCGGCCTCATCCTCTGTGGCCTCGTGATGCTCATCCAGGACTTCTACAGCTCGACCTATGCACCGGATACGTCTGCTGCCACCGTGCAGGAGGCGTCTTTTTCGAGTGCGGATGTGCTCTTTCTGAGCTCCTACAGCCGTGACTTCATCACCGTGCCGGATCAGGAGAAGGGCATGCTGAAGGTGTTCGACCAGTACCCTGGGATCACCGTGACCGAGGAGTTCATGGATACCCGAAACTACCCGGCGGAAGGGAATCTGCAGAACGTCTACAACAGTCTGCTGTACAAGTATCGGAATAAGGATGCGTTCGACGCCATCATCCTCGCCGATGATGCCGCACTGACGTTCGGTCTCCGCTATCGCGATACCCTCTTCAAGGGCAGCCCGATGGTCTTTATGTGCATCAATGATTTCGACCGCGCACGTAGCGCGATGAACTATCATGATGTTACCGGAAAAACAGAGAATTTCGACCTGAAGGGCACGATCGATGTCGCTGCGAAGCTACTTCCGAAGGCAGATACGGTCGTCGCCATCTATGATGAAACCGATTCCGGCCTCGGTGACTTCAAGCAGATGCAGGCGCTGGAGGATGATTTTTCGGACTATACCTTCCAGTACATCGATACTTCGACGCTCTATACCGATGAGCTGATACAGCAGCTGGAAAGCATCGACCATGATTCCATCGTACTCTTCATGGATGCCTTCGAAAATGCAGATGGCTCGATTTATGATATCGAAACGAGTGCGGAGTTCATCGCCGAGCACTGTCCGGTGCCGGTTTTCCGCGCCTCCATCGGCGGTCTCGGTCTCGGCCTCGCCGGCGGGCATTACTTCGATTACGAAGCGGCAGGAGAAATCGCTGCGCGTACCGTCATCGACATCCTGAACGGCGCATCGGCGGATGCCATGCCGGTGGACTATGAGAACGTCAGCCACTATACCTTCGATTATGATGTCCTGAAGAAGTATGGATTAAATACCTATGTTCTTCCGCATGATACCGAATTTATCAACCAGCCGCTGAGCTACTTCAAGCAGTATAAGGCGATCATCCTGCCGAGTGCCTATATCATGACCGGCCTCTTCATCGGACTGATCGTTCTCGAAATCTCAAACGAGGAGAAGCGACGCAAGACCCGCGAGCTGACCTACTCCAGAAACAAGCTGCAGTACATGTATGAGCATGATACGATGACACAGCTGCCGAACCGGAGCCATGCCGATGTGCGCATGCAGGAGCTGCTGCAGGAGGGCGGCACCCATACCCTCATGCTGATTGATATCGATAACTTTAAAACCCTGAACGATACCTTCGGCCACGGTGCCGGCGATTATGGACTGAAGGAGATGGCCCGTCGGCTCC
>CABTMH010000146.1 GCA_902485915.1 uncultured Oribacterium sp.
AGCACCGCCTTCCCGTCGATGGTTTCACCGAGAAGATAGCCGGAGAGCACCGCAAAAAGCGCCTCCTCGACACCACTCTCCTCCGGGTCATCGTTTCGGATGAGGTAGTAGAAGTCACCGTCGAGGTCGGTGTCATAAGAGGTGTGGTCGACTGCATTGCACAGCGATACGAGCGCGCTGACCGCATCCCAGGTTTCATCATCCAGTTCTTTCAGTAATTCTGCTTCCATATCGTTCATCTCCTGGTTAATGTTCACTCGTCAACTGGATTCAGGCTGCCTCCCTCCGGCCTCTGCCCGATCAGTACACGTGTGAACATTAACATCTCCTGTCTGAGCCCTCATTATACTAAACTTGCCATCATTTTTCCATTATGCTAAGATGTTGGTATTCAGAGGTCTGCGGATGTTGGTTACTGTTCACTCGTCAACTGGATCCGGCCCCGCTTGGTCAGTATACGTGTGAACAGTAGCGGCTTTTGTATGAAAACGGCGCTTTCGATGGGGAAGGTCGTTCGCATCTGCTCCGAAGCGCGAACGGGAGTGTCGAGCGAGGGACTCTGGAGATCTCTTAGTGATAGACTGTATGATCGGAGATAATATGGAAAAAGTATATAAAACGATGCGAAATACGGGTGCGGGTTCGATCGCGCTCGGTGTGATCATCCTGGTGTCCGGCCTCATCGTCGGCATCCTGTCGATCGTGAATGGTGCGCTGCTTCTGAAGCGGAAGAACGACATCACCTTCTAAACGGATGGCGAAGCACAGCACGAGAAACCAGCGGCTGGGCTGGGTTCTTTTCGTCCTTTACCTGGGTGCACTGTTCTACCTCATGTTCTTCGCGGACATGGCGGAGCGGGGCCTCGGCGTGAAGGAAAACTATACCTATAATCTGAAGCCGTTTGTGGAAATCAAACGGTATCTTTTTTGTGCGTCACAAATCGGATTCCGAGGCGTGTTCCTGAACCTTTACGGGAACATCCTCGGATTTATGCCGTTTGGCTTCATTCTCGGCGTGATCAGCTCACGCTGCCGGAAGCACTGGTACGACGCGGTGATCTGCACCTATCTCCTCAGCTACACGATCGAGATGATCCAGCTGATCTTCCGCGCCGGAAGCTGCGACGTCGACGACATCATACTGAACACCCTCGGTGGCACCCTCGGCTACATCGCCTTCCACATCGTCCAGCACGAACGCATCCGCCGCTACTTCCTGAAGCACCCGAAGAAAAGACATAACTATGGCTACAAAGAAAAGATATAATTACATAAAGAAGAAAATCGCGCGTGGTACCTGGCCGTGCATCCTGACGATGCTGCTGGCCCTCGGACTCCTGTTCGCGACCCTCGCTCTGTCGGTGCACTTCCAGGGCCAGGGCCCGATGCTCCTGGGCGCGCTGGGCTTCAGCTCCATCGTGATGTCTGGTTTCTCGATCTACTTCCTGATCCTGGCCCTCCACGACAGCGAGAAAAACTACCTCCCGGTCCGCATCGCCGGCATCCTCGCCGCCTGCGTCCTGCTGGTCTGGATCATTTTCATCGCGCTCGGCCTGAAGACGGTGGTCTGATGACCTCCCGCGAAGCCAGGGGGTCTGACCCCATCGAAGATAGAGTCCCCACCTTAAGAAAATCGTAATGGGGTCAGACCCCGTTCACTACCGGGGAGTGATGACGCCCCGTCACCACTTCCTAGAAAGAGCAATATGGAACGATATGATGATGTGATTGAGCGGATCCGTGAGATCCCGGAGGAGCATGCGCTGAGCGCCGCTTTCCAGGCATACTTCACGGCGGCCGCAGAGTTTATTTTATTACTGGATCAGTTTATGAAGGCGGGTTGCGTGAACCAGGCGTCGACAGCAGAGCTGGATGCGCCGATCTCAGCGTGCCCGGCTTCGGGCGCGGATTGCGCGCAGATGGCTGATCGGGAGAGCAGCGCCGCTGACCGGATGCCCGCTGCAGAACTTCAGCGCTGGAACGCGGCGTTGTACGCAGAAGCCGCAGAGCGCTACGAGGATTCCTACCTGAATCCGGGCGTGGCCGTGTCGAAGCTTGGGCCGATCGGAGCCGAGCTGTCGGCGCTGTATATGGAGCTGCAGGGCCTGATTCCGTCGGCCTACCAGCAGGATCTCGAGGACATCGTCTGTGTGCTCGAGACCTTCGTGCAGGTCTACTGCATGTTTACCTCGGCGTGGGAAGAGTACAGCGCAGCCTGCCCGCAGCTCGCGGCAGCGTCGTCGTCCGTCATGGCGGATCCGACCCCGGCCGGCGGTCGAGATTCGGCCACGAGTGCGGAGATCCGGACAGATGATCGGATGGCGGGCATCCCGGATCCGAAGCAGCTCCGCGACGTACTGTACAGCTATGCCCACGATTATTCCGAAGAGTTCCTGCGTCGAAAGATGGATGCGATGTACATCCCGGCGCGCTCCTTCGCGCGTCAGCTGCTCCTCGACCACGATTTCCTGGATCCGACCGACATCTGCCGCTTCGGCTACTATGTCTCGGACACCGCCCTCCGGACGGCGGAATTTATCGCGAAGCTGCCGGACGACCGCATTGACCGCATGGCGCGGACCTGGTATCAGGGATTTAAGGATGGCTTCCGCATCCAGGGGAAGCCGTACGAGAAGAAGTCGGTCGTCGAGTTCAGCTACCCGGCGGGCTTCGAGCGCGTGGTGAAGCGCACCGCGGCACTCTTCGCGGAGGACGGCTTCGATTTCACGATCCCGCTGCGCCCGCAGCATTTTCTGACGCGCACCCCGGGCCGGAGCCGCCAGCTCTACGAGAGCCCGAATCCGCAGATGGATTTCGACCACAGCTACGACCTCGCCCTCGTGATGGGGGACCGCATCGCAGCTCGCATGCTCGAGGAGCAGCGCCAGATTTTTCGTTCCTATGGGGACGAGATCGGCCGCTACGCGGGTCCGGTCGTGATGGAAAGCTTCGGCGCGCCTGCCTTCGAACCGGTGGAGGAGCCTGCGCGGCTTCGCTTCACGACGCACCAGTCCGAGGTGTACGGCCACTACCAGAACAGCGTCCAGCTGCTCGTGCATGCATTCGTGCGCGAGGAAGAGCGCTCGTTCACGATCATCGCCTGGCCGCTTCCGACGATCGGTCCGGATTTCGAGGCGATTTTCCGCGAGACGGAGGCGGTTAACACCCTGTCCTCTGCGGCGTACCGTCCGGTGCAGGAGTGTCTGATCGCCGCCCTGGATCAGGCGCGCACCGTCCATATCCTGGGGAAGGACAATGCAACCGACCTCTACGTGCAGCTCCACCCGCTGACGGATCCTGCCCGCGAGACGAATTTCGAAAACTGCCTCTCGGATGTGAACATCCCGCTCGGTGAGGTCTTCACGTCGCCTAAGCTCGAAGGCACCACCGGTATGCTGAACGTCCGCTCCGTGTTTATCGAGGGCTTCCAGTTCCGGGATCTCCGGATCCGCTTCGAGGATGGTCGTGTCGCGGACTACAGCTGTGCGAATTTCCCGGACCCGGAGCAGGGACGGGCACTCATGCGTAAGGTGATCTTCGGTGAGAAGGAGCACCTGCCGATGGGCGAGTTCGCGATCGGCACGAACACCCGCGCCTACCGGATGGCACAGCGCTATGGTATCGGTGCCCTGATGCCGATTCTGATCGCAGAGAAGACCGGCCCGCACTTCGCGGTCGGCGATACCTGCTACTCCTTCATGGAGGACATGCAGCTCTATAATCCGGATGGAAAGGAACTCGTCGCAAAGGACAACAGCTGCTCCATCCTCCGGAAGACAGCGCCGGAGAAGGCCTACTTCGCCGTGCACACCGACATCACGATCCCGTACGACGAGCTCGACCGCATCACGGCGATCCGCGCCGACGGCTCCGAGATCCCGATCATCGCCGGTGGCCGCTTCGTCCTCGCCGGAACCGAAGTGCTGAACGAGGCACTCGACGAAAAGTGACTGAATTTCGGCCAGAGATGGAAGCATCACCGAAGAGAACGGCCGGGCTCGCGACGTGGCGAGTCCCTGCAGAATCATAATGATAGAATGCCCCGCTACGGCCAGGCCGGGCGGGCGAGAAGGAAAACGAATGATGAAACATCATCACGGGCGATGGCGCCGAACGTGCGCGCTCGTCCTCATGACCATTTTGATATGTACCCTGGGGACGCCGCTCCTCGCGATGCGCGCGTACGCCGCGTGGAACTTCCCGTATACGGAGCTTACTGCAGGCGCCGGCATCGTCCTCGACGCGGACACCGGTGCGGTCCTGTTTCAGAAGAACATGCACGAAAAGATGGCCCCGGCGTCGATCACGAAGGTGCTGACTGCGCTCGTAGTACTGGAGCACTGTGACCTGGACGAGCAGGTGACCTTCAGTCATGATGACGTGTATAACGTCGACGCCGGATCGTCGAACGCCCAGATCGAAGAGGGTGACGTCCTGACGGTACGGGACTGTCTCTACGCACTGCTGCTGAAATCCGCGAATGAGTGCGGCAATGCACTCGCCTGCCATGTGGCGGGTTCCCGCGAGGCCTTCGCCGACATGATGAACGCGGAGGCCGCACGCCTCGGCTGCCAGGACAGCCACTTCGCAAATCCGTCCGGCCTCTATGCCGAGGACCACTACACCAGCGCTTACGATATGGCACTGATCGGTGCGGCAGCGATGAAGAACAAGGACTTCCTGGAGATCGAGTCCCATGCGTCCTATAAGCTGGCAGGGACGATCCGGAATCCGGGCGGTCGGACCGTCTATATGGAGCATAAGATGCTTCGTAAGGACACCGCCTATTCGGATGCCCGTGTCATCGCCGGTAAGACCGGCTATACGAAGCTCGCCGGCAACACGCTGATCACCATGGCCGAGCAGGATGGCCGCCATCTGGTGGCTGTCGTACTGCAGGATAAAAACCCGGCGCACTACGTCGACACGAAGGCGCTCCTGGACCTCGGCTTCAACCAGACGGAGAACCAGCCGGTTTCGGACGCGCTCTTTAATCGCGAGGAGCTTCGGAACCGCTTCGTCGCGGACACCATCGTCGATGAGAGCTGTAAGGCCTCCGACATCCATGTCGAGGGAGATGTGCTGCTGTCGCTGCCGAAGGGCTCGAGCCAGGACGGCATCACCTATAAGCTGAACTATAATCTCCCGTCGTCTGGGATTCCGACGCATACGATCGCAGAGATCGAGTACCTTGCAGACGGCATGACGGTCGGCCGCTACTTCATCCAGAAGGAACCGACCATCGAAGTCATCCTGAACGAGACCCCGACCAGTACGAAGGTCGCCGTCGCCACCTCGGTCAGTGTCCTGACCATCGTCGCCGTGATGGTCTTCTTCATCCTCGGCTCTGGCACCGCGGTCGGCCTGAAGAACGTCCATGACGACCGGAAGCTGAGTCGCCGCATGCAGGAGAAGCGCGCACAGCGCCTCCAGGAGATGGAGATGTCCGAGGAAGAGTTCCTCGCCCTCGTCGAGCGACGTCGCAAGCGGAAAGCGTCGCAAAGCAGCGCTGCTTCACAGCTCAGCCTGAAGCAGCGTGCCCGCACGCATATGGAGGATGCGGAGCTTCGCGAGCATCAGGCCGCACACACAGCCCGCGCGGAACGAAACCGCAGCCGCAGCCGTCGAAGGTAGTGAATGAAAGAAAAAAGACCAGCAAGGGAGCTGTCGCGTGAGCGACAGCTCCCTTTTCTGCATCCCAGCCATAACCTGACACTATGAAACGACAGATTTTATCCAACTTTAGTGAGAATTCCCCTTGCATTCGTACACTGAAGTGATAAAATAAAGCAAATGTACGAGCAGAGTGGACAAACGTCCGTGACACTCGTACACGGCATAGAAGAATGTCCATCCGGACATTTCAGAGGAGGAGATTATGAAATTAGCGAAGCTCGTATCACTTGGACTTGCAGCGACGATGACCGCAGCGCTGGCAGCATGCGGCGCATCTTCTACACCGGCAGCCGGATCGTCTTCCGGAACGTCCGGCGGAAACGTCATCCGAATCGGTGTGTTTGAGCCGACGACCGGCGAGAACGGCGGTGGCGGATTCCAGGAGGTACTCGGTATGCGTTACGCAAACGAGACCCATAAGACGGTGAAAATCGGCGACACCGAGTACACGATCGAGCTTGATGAGGTCGATAATAAGTCGGATAAGACCGAGGCCGTCAGCGCAGCAAACAAGCTGGTCGGCGATAAGGTCAGCATCGTGCTCGGCTCCTATGGCTCCGGTGTTTCCATCGCAGCCGGCCAGATTTTCGCCGATGCGAAGATCCCGGCGATCGGTGCATCCTGCACGAACCCGCAGGTTACCCAGGGGAACGACTACTACTTCAGAGTCTGCTTCCTCGACCCGTTCCAGGGTACCGTGATGGCGAACTACGCATACCAGAACGGCTATAAGAGTGCAGCCGTCCTGACACAGCTCGGGGATGATTACTCCTCTGGCTTAGGTTCCTTCTTCAAGACCGCGTTTGAGAAGCTCGGCGGCACCATCGTCGATGAGGAGCAGTTCCAGACGAACCAGACCGACTTTAAGGCAGTGCTCACGAACATCAAGGCAGCGAACCCGGACATCATCTTCGCACCGTCCTCCATCACGACGGCACCGCTGATCATCAAGCAGGCGAGAGAGCTCGGCATCGAGGCCCTGATCGCGGCTGGTGATACCTGGGAGAACTCCACCATCATCGAGAACGCAGGCTCCTCTGCAGAGGGCGTCGTTCTTTCCACCTTCTTCGATGAGTCCGAGCCGGCGAACGAGGAGGCGAAGTCCTTCATCACCGGTTTCAAGGAGTATCTGACCGCGAACAAGCAGTCCGATGTCATCCCGGCCGTTTCCGCCCTCGGCTATGATGCGTACCTCGCAGCATACCATGCGATCGAGAAGGCACAGTCCACCGATGGTGAGGCGATCAAGGAAGCCCTGAAGACCGTTTCCTTCGACGGCGTGACCGGCTCCGGCATCAGCTTCGATGAGAACGGAGATGCAAACAAGGATATGGCCTTCATCAAGACCGTAAAGGATGGTAAGTTCGAGTTCCTGACCACCACCACCGTTCAGAACTGATCGAATGCAGGAAGGACATCCTTCCTGCATATTCTATTTATAAAGGGGAAAAACCTATGTCTCTTACAACCTTCCTGCAGCAGTGTCTGACAGGTATCTCGCTCGGCGGTGCCTACGCACTGATCGCCATCGGCTACACGATGGTCTACGGCATCCTGCGTCTGATCAACTTCGCCCATGGAGATATCTTCATGATGGCTGGCTACTTCATGATTTTCGCCATGGCGTCGCTGCCATGGTACATCGCTGTTCCGGTGACACTGATCACCACCACCGCACTCGGTGTAGGCATTGAGCGCGTCGCCTATAAGCCGCTCCGTTCCGCTCCGCGTATGTCCGTCATGATCTCTGCGATCGGTGTGTCCTACCTGCTGCAGAACCTCGCGACCTATCTCTTCACCGCGCTCCCGATGGGCTATCCGGAGATCCCGGTGCTGAAGCATGTCTATCAGATCGGCGGTCTGTCGGCCTCTTTCGTCACCTTCCTGACGCCGGTGCTGACACTCGTGCTCGTATACCTGCTCATCACCCTGATCCAGCATACGAAGATGGGTATGGCGATGCGTGCGGTATCGAAGGACTATGAGACCGCGTCCCTCATGGGCATCGACATCAACAAAACGATTTCCCTGACCTTCGCGATTGGTTCACTGCTCGCCGCGGTCGGCTCCATCCTGTATTTCACCGATCGTATGACCGTGTATCCGTATTCCGGCTCCCTGCCGGGCATGAAGTGCTTCGTCGCTGCCGTCTTCGGCGGGATCGGCTCGATCCCGGGTGCGGTCGTCGGCGGCTTCCTGATCGGACTCGGTGAGACGGCGCTCGTCGCCGCGGGCTACTCCACCTTCTCGGATGCCTTTACCTTCGTCATCCTGATCGTCGTGCTGCTCGTGCGGCCGACCGGACTCTTCGGTGAGAAGAGTACGAACAAGGTCTGAGGAGGCGTGAAGAAGATGTATATGAACGATAAGATCGAAAGCGTCCAGCTGCGGTGCAGATACGCATGCCGGCACGAGATGAGACATGATCTGAAGACCTGCTGCAGCCTGCAGCAGCGGCGCGAGGGAGGTGCCCTGAGATGAAAGTAAACCTGAACATGACGCCGGAGAAGCGCAGAAACACCATCCTGAGCCTCCTGCTGATCGCGGCGATCCTCGGGGTCTGTGCCTTCCTGGACGCGAACAAATACAGCTATAATTATGCAATTTCCATCATCGAGCGTTCGATGATCTATGCGGTCGTCGCGGTGTCCATGAACCTCGTGAACGGCTTCACGGGTCTGTTCTCTTTGGGCCAGGCCGGCTTCATGGCGCTCGGTGCGTATGTGACCGCGATTCTCACGATCCCGGTCGACCAGCGTGCTTCCGTGTACTACATCTCCGGTATCCATCCGGCGATCGCGAACCTGCACGCCCCGATCCTCGTGGCGCTGATCCTCGGTGGCCTCGTCGCGGCGGCCTTCGCGGCCCTCATCGGTATCCCGGTGCTCCGTCTCAAGTCCGACTACCTCGCGATCGCGACCCTCGGTTTCGCAGAGATCATCCGTGCGCTGATCTCCGCCCCGCAGCTCGATACCATCACGAACGGCTCGTATGGCCTCAAGTCCATCCCGGGCTTCTCGAGTTTATTCCAGGTGCTTGCGCTTACGGTCGCCTGCATTGGCCTCATGGTACTCCTGATCAACTCGTCCTTCGGACGGATGTTTAAGGCGGTCCGCGAGGATGAGATTGCGGCCGAGGCGATGGGCATCAACCTGTTTAAGACGAAGGAGCTGTCGTTCGTGATTTCGTCCTTCTTCGCCGGCGTCAGTGGCGGCATGCTCGCGATGTTCATGCGCTCCATCGACAGTAAGACCTTCCAGGTGTCCCTCACCTACGATATCCTGCTGATCGTCGTCATCGGCGGCATCGGCTCCGTGACCGGCTCCGTGCTGGGTGCGTTCCTCGTGACCGCCGGCCGTGAGCTGCTCCGCTTCTTCGATGAGCCGCTCTATATCGGCAGCATCAGCATCCCGCTGTTCCGTCCGGGCTTCCGCATGGTGATTTTCTCCATCCTCCTGATGGTGGTCGTACTGTTCTACTCCCGCGGCCTCATGGGCACGAGCGAATTCAGCTGGAACGGCATCCTCGGCTTCTTCCGAGGGCTCGGTAAGAAAAAGAAAGCGAGGGGGAAGGTATGAGTGAGATGAAAAAGCCGGACCTTCGTATCGGTAGTGCGCATGCGTCTGCGCTTTATATAGGAAAGAAAACAGTGAAAGAAGTGGAGGAGAGAGATGAGTGAAGTAAAAGAAAATGTCCTCCAGATGGAGAACGTCGTCATGCAGTTCGGTGGCGTACGCGCGATCGATGGTCTCTCACTCGAGGTCAACCGCGGCGAGATCGTCGCCCTGATCGGTCCGAACGGTGCCGGCAAGACGACGGCGTTTAACTGCATCACCGGCATCTATACCCCGACGTCCGGCGCCGTGAAGTTCGACGGCCGCGATCTCCGTGGGAACGCACCGGATGCCATCACGAAGCTCGGCATCGCCCGGACCTTCCAGAACATCCGTCTCTTCTCGAATCTGACGGTCTTCGATAACGTCCTCATCGCCGAGCATCTCCGTGCGAAGGACAATGTCTTCAGCGCGACGCTGCGCCTGAACCGGAAGGAAGAGGAGCGCATGCGGGCAGAGACCGAGCAGCTTCTGCGGGAGCAGGGACTCTATGAGTACAGGGACGATATCGCTTCGAGCCTTCCGTACGGACTCCAGCGCCGTCTCGAGATCGCACGCGCACTCGCGACGAAGCCGGATCTGCTGCTGCTCGATGAGCCGGCGGCCGGCATGAACCCGCAGGAGACGCAGGAGCTGACCGACTTCATCGTGAAGATCCGGGACCAGTATCATCTGTCCATCTTCATGATCGAGCATCACATGGACCTCGTCATGCAGATCTCGGAGCGCATCTACGTGCTGAATTTCGGAAAGCTCATCGCGCATGGCACCCCGGATGAGATCCAGAATAACCAGGAGGTCATCGACGCTTACTTAGGAGGTTCAGACGATGCGGAAGACGAAGCATGAGCACCCGGATGGCAGCGGTGAAGCTGGTCTTCGGATGCAGGTCATGAAGCACGCTCGAAGAGCGGCAGAAAGCATCGGACTGGCGGGACGATATGTCGCGGACAGGCCAGAGATGAGAGAGAACAAGGGAGACACAACATGCTGAAAGTAGAGAATCTGAAAATTCATTACGGTGGCATCGAAGCGGTGAAGGGCATCAGCTTCGATGTGCCGGATCACTCCATCGTCACCCTGATCGGTGCGAACGGCGCCGGCAAGTCCTCGACGCTGCGATCGATTTCCGGACTGGTGAAAGCGAGCGAAGGAAGCATCCTCTTCGACGGCGAGGATATCACGCACATGCCGACCGCGAAGCGTGTGGAGAAGGGCATCGTCCTCTGCCCGGAGGGACGTCACGTCTTCCCGGATATGACCGTCCTCGAGAACATCAAAATCGGTGCATACCTCCGAAACGACGCCCTCGACGCGGACATCGAGGAAATCTACGGCATGTTCCCGCGACTGAAGGAGCGCTCCTGGCAGCTCGCCGGCACCCTGTCCGGTGGTGAGCAGCAGATGCTCGCCGTCGCCCGCTCCCTCATGTCGAAGCCGAAGATCATGATGCTCGACGAGCCGTCCCTCGGTCTCGCCCCGATCATCGTGCGCGAGATTTTCTCCATCATCCAGCGCATCAACGAAACGCATGGCACCACGATCCTGCTCATCGAGCAGAACGCGAACATGGCGCTCAAGGTCGCACATCAGGCCTACGTCATGGAGACCGGTCGCATCACCCTCTCCGGCACCGGTGCCGAGCTCCTCGCAAACGACGACATCCAGGCCGCCTACCTCGGAAAGAAGAAGTGAAACAGATGAAAGGCACAGGGAATCACCAGAGTCCCTGCGCCTTGTTTTTTTCCTGAAACGGGGCTTGTATTACGATATCGAATTTGCTATTATATTAAAAATTTGTGTACAGATGGCTTCCGAAGGATCCAACTACAGCTTTTTCTTAGGTGGGAAGAGAGGTAATTGGACTTGTGGGATGCCATAAGCTATGTACATAAGTGGTTCTACATACTTACAGGCTTAGCTCGAAAAGGACATAAGATGAAATTTACAAAGATGCAGGGTTGCGGAAACGACTATGTATATGTAAATTGCTTTTCCGAACAGCTGAAGGATCCGTCGGCGCTGGCGAAGCGCATCGCAGATCGGCACTATGGTGTCGGTGGCGACGGACTGATCCTGATTGAACCGTCAGACAGGGCAGATGCGTACATGCATATGTTTAACCTCGACGGATCGGAGGGCAATATGTGCGGCAACGGGATCCGTTGTGTCGCCAAGTTTATCTATGATCACGGCATCATCCCCGCTGATCGAACAGAAGCAGTCATCGATACCAAATCGGGACTTAAGAACATAAAGCTTTATACAGAAAATGGGGTTATGACCCGCGCGACGGTGGATATGGGCGTGGCGAAGCTGACATCAGAGCTTCCGGAAGATATCACTGTTCACGGGATGCATCTTCATTTCATCGGAATCGATGTCGGAAATCCGCATGCGGTATATTTCCTTTCAGATAATCCGGAGCTTTGTGTTTCTCAGGTCTCTGATTTGGATTTTCTTTTATATGGGCATGATTTTGAGACCCATCCGCGTTTTCCAGAGAAGGTGAACTCCGAGTTCATCCGGATCATCTCGGATACCGAGATCGACTTCCGTGTCTGGGAGCGTGGCTCCGGAGAGACCCTCGCCTGCGGAACCGGTGCGACGGCTGCAGTGGCCGCCGGTTGCCTCGCAGGGAAGCTTCGGAAGGATGCCGATGTGCTCGTTCACCTCGTGGGTGGCGACCTCATGATTCGCTACGATTCTGAGACGGGACATGGTTTCATGACCGGACCGGCCGTCGAAGTCTTCACCGGGGATTATCCACTGGCTTAGTGACTGTTTACGGACATCGCTCGGATTCCTGCGCGGGTACCTCTGAGATAGCACGGACGACTTTCGCGCGCAGGAAATCCTCGCTATGCCCTGGCAAAGGTGCTTCGCACCTTGCCCACCCGTGGGTTTCAAGTCCAGATGAAGATATATCTTCATCCGGACTTGAAACCCACGGGTGTAAACAGATAATATATAAGAAGAAACCTGTGCAAGTAACTGAAGTTAGTAACCATTCACCATGTAATGATAGAAGGAGAAACAATGGACGCATTTTTGATTCTTGAAGATGGAACAGTGTTCAAGGGTACGTCGATTGGTGCAGAGAAGGAAGTGATCTCTGAGGTCGTATTTAACACCTCGATGACCGGCTACCTCGAAGTACTGACGGACCCGTCCTACGCAGGACAGGCGGTCGTGATGACCTATCCACTGATCGGTAATTACGGTATCTGCTATGAAGATATGGAGTCCGCACAGCCGTGGCCGGATGCCTTCATCGTGCGTGAGCTTTCCCGCATGCCGTCGAATTTCCGCTCCGAGAACACCATCCAGAATTTCCTGAAGAAGAACGAGGTTCCGGGCATCGCAGGCATCGATACGAGAGCGCTGACCAAGCGGCTCCGTGACGAAGGAACCATGAACGGTATGATCACCACCCACCGTTATCATAAGGAAGAGATGCCGGCACTGCTTGAGCGCATCAAGGCCTACAAGGTCGAGGGCGTCGTAAAGAAGACCAGCACGAAGGAAGTCTATGTCGCACAGGCCGAGAATCCGGACGGCTCCCGCTACACCGGTGACCGCGAGCCGAAGCGCGTCGCGTTCCTCGACGTCGGTGCGAAGAGAAACATCATCCGCTCCCTGCAGCGGCACGGCTGTGATGTTACGGTGTACCCGTCCGACACCAGTGCAGAGACCATCCTCAGCCAGAACCCGGATGGCATCATGATTTCGAACGGTCCTGGCGACCCAAAGGAGAACGTGGCGGTGATCGAAGAGATCAAGAAGCTCTATGCTTCCGAGACCCCGATCTTCGCGATCTGCCTCGGCCACCAGCTGATGGCCCTTGCGACCGGTGCGGACACCTACAAGCTGAAGTATGGTCACCGCGGTGGCAATCATCCGGTGAAGGACCTCTCGAACGGCCGTGTTTACATCACGTCCCAGAACCACGGCTATGCGGTCGATCCGAAGACGATCGATCCTGCGATCGCGGAAGAGGCGTTCGTCAATGTCAACGACGGTACGAATGAGGGCCTGCGCTATAAGGGCAAGAACATCGTGACGGTACAGTACCATCCGGAGGCCTGCCCGGGTCCACGTGACAGCGCATACCTGTTTGATCGTTTTATGAAGATGATGGAGGGCTGAACATGAGAGATACAAGTATTAAGAAGGTCCTGATGATCGGTTCCGGTCCGATCGTCATCGGTCAGGCTGCGGAGTTCGACTACGCCGGCACCCAGGCCTGCCGTTCACTGAAGGAAGAGGGCGTCGAGGTCGTACTGCTGAACTCGAACCCGGCGACCATCATGACGGATAAGGATATCGCGGATCATGTATACATTGAGCCGCTGACCGTAGATGTACTGGAGAAGCTGATCGAGAAGGAGAAACCAGACTCCATTCTGCCGACCCTCGGTGGTCAGGCGGGACTGAACCTGGCGATGGCACTGGACGAGTCCGGTTACCTCGCCTCCCATAACGTGCGCCTCATCGGTACCACGGCCCTCACCATCAAGAAGGCCGAGGATCGTCTCATGTTCAAGGAGACCATGGAGAAGATCGGTGAGCCGGTGGCGAAGTCAGAGGTCGTCCATGATCTCGAGCGTGGTCTCGAGGTCGCAGAGGAGATCGGTTATCCGGTCGTGCTGCGTCCGGCCTACACCCTCGGCGGTTCCGGCGGTGGTATCGCAGAGAACCGTGAGCAGTGCCAGGAGATCCTCGAGAACGGTCTTCGTCTCAGCCGCGTACACGAGGTTCTGGTCGAGCGTTGCATCGCCGGCTGGAAGGAAATCGAGTACGAGGTGATGCGTGATTCTGCGGGCAATGTCATCACCGTATGTAATATGGAGAACCTCGACCCGGTCGGCGTCCACACAGGTGACTCCATCGTCGTGGCTCCGTCCCAGACCCTGTCGGATAAGGAGTACCAGATGCTCCGTACCTCCGCGCTCAATATCATCACCGAGCTCGGCATCACCGGCGGCTGTAATGTACAGTATGCCCTGAACCCGGAGAGCTTTGAGTACTGTGTCATCGAGGTAAACCCTCGTGTATCCAGATCCTCCGCCCTCGCATCGAAGGCAACCGGTTACCCGATCGCGAAGGTAGCCGCGAAGATCGCACTGGGCTACACCCTCGATGAAATCAAGAACGCCGTTACCGGTAAGACCTACGCATCCTTCGAGCCGATGCTCGACTACTGTGTCGTCAAGATGCCACGTCTTCCGTTCGACAAGTTCATCACCGCAGAGCACACCCTCGGTACCCAGATGAAGGCGACCGGTGAGGTGATGGCGATCGCAAACAACTTCGAGGGCGGCCTCATGAAGGCCATCCGCTCCCTCGAGCAGCACGTCGATTCGCTGATGTCCTATGACTTCACCGACCTCGACGATCATGATCTTCATAAGCTGCTTCACCGTATCGATGACCGTCGTATCTGGGTCATCGCCGAGGCACTCCGCCGTGGCTACAGCTACGAGGAGATCCACAGCATCACGAAGATCGATGAGTGGTTTATCGATAAGCTGAAGATCATCGTAGACATGGAAAACAGACTCCACAACGAGTCCATGAACGAGACCCTGCTTCGCGAAGCGAAGCGCATCGAATTCCCGGACAACGTCATTGCCCGCCTCAGCGGCTACAGCGAGGACGAGATCCGCGAGATGCGCGACAAGTGGGACATCCACGCTGCGTTCAAGATGGTGGACACCTGCGCCGCAGAGTTCGAGGCCGAGACCCCGTACTACTACAGCGTATTCGGCTCAGAGAACGAGGCGACCGGTGCCTTCCGCGATCCGAACAAGAAAAAGAAGGTGCTCGTCCTCGGTTCCGGTCCGATCCGTATCGGCCAGGGTATCGAGTTCGATTTCTGCTCCGTGCACAGTACATGGCAGTTCGAGCGCGAGGGCTACGAGACCATCATCATCAACAACAACCCGGAGACCGTTTCCACGGACTTCGATAT
This sequence comes from uncultured Oribacterium sp., assembly GCA_902485915.1. GTDB lineage: Bacteria > Bacillota > Clostridia > Lachnospirales > Lachnospiraceae > Oribacterium. The sequence continues at coordinate 15,265 of CABTMH010000146.1, forward strand.
CGCGGATAAGCTCTACTTCGAGCCGCTGACACCGGAAGATGTACGGAACGTCGTAGACGTGGAGAAGCCGGACGGAGCCGTCGTTCAGTTCGGTGGACAGACCGCCATCAAGCTGGCCGATGCCCTCCAGAAGATGGGCGTGCCGATCCTCGGAACACAGCAGGATGACGTCGACGCCGCAGAGGACCGTGAGCGTTTCGATGAGATCCTCCAGGCGACCGGCTGCCAGCGTGCCGCAGGTCAGACCGTATTTACGGCAGAGGAAGCGAAGGAAGCGGCCCATGTGCTGGGCTACCCGGTACTGGTACGTCCTTCTTACGTACTCGGCGGTGCCGGCATGCGTATCGCGATCAGCGATCAGGATATCGACGAGTACATCGGCGAGATCAACCAGATCGCACAGGAGCACCCAATCCTCGTCGATAAGTACATCCGTGGTACCGAGCTCGAGGTCGATGCGATCTGCGACGGTCAGGACATCCTGATCCCGGGCATCATGGAGCATATCGAGCGTACGGGTATCCACTCCGGCGACTCCATCTCCGTATATCCAGAGCGCAGCCTGACCCCGAAGGCGAAGGAGCGCGTCATCGAGTATACCGAGCGTCTCGCGAAGGCCCTGCACGTCATCGGTATGGTCAATGTTCAGTTCATCGCAGATGGTGACGAGGTGTACATCATCGAGGTCAACCCTCGTTCCTCACGTACCGTTCCGTACATCAGTAAGGTGACTGGTATTCCGATCGTGCCGCTCGCTACACAGATCATCTGCGGCCACACGATCCGTGAGCTCGGCTATGAGCCGGGTCTCCAGAAGGAAGCCGACTACTACGCGATCAAGATGCCGGTATTCTCCTTTGAGAAGATCAAGGGTGCCGACATCAGCCTCGGACCGGAGATGAAGTCGACCGGTGAGTGCCTCGGTATCGCGAAGAGCTTCAACGAAGCACTGTACAAGGCATTCCAGGGCGCTGGCATTCAGCTTCCGAAGTATAAGAACATGGTCATCACCGTACGTGATGAGGATAAGGAAGAGATCACCCCGATCGCGAAGCGCTTCGAGCAGCTCGGCTACCGTATCTTCGCGACCCACGGCACCTACCAGGCACTCACTGAGGGCGGCGTCAAGTGCTTCCAGGTACGGAAGGTAGAGCAGGAGTCCCCGAACATCCTCGACCTCGTACTCGGCCATGAGCTCGACATCGTCATCGACGTTCCGAAGGAGGGCGCAGAGGCCTCCAAGGATGGTTTCGTGATCCGTCGTAATGCGGTCGAGACCGGTGTAAATGTACTGACAGCAGTGGATACGGCAAGAGCGCTTGCCACATCCCTCGAAAATAAGTCATCCGAGCTGCATCTCATCGATATCGCAGCCCTCGATGAAGAGAAGAATTAAGAGGAGGTACAGCATGAGCAAAAAGCGAATGGTCATTGCGCTCGGACATAAGGATCTGGGCTTTACCCTTCCGGAGCAGAAGGCCGCCGTTGCACGTACCGCAACGATGATCGGCGATTTCGTCGAGGACGGATACCAGGTGGCCCTGGTATTCTCCAACGCACCGCAGGTAGGTATGATCCACACTGCGATGAAGAATCTTACGGAGTCGAATCCGGAGCAGTATGTGAACACGCCGCTTCATGTATGCTCCGCGATGAGCCAGGGCATGATCGGTTACGACCTGCAGAACGCAGTGCGTGCCGAGCTCGTGAAGCGAGGCATCTATAAGACGGCATCCACCATCATCACCCAGGTGATGGTCGATCCGTATGACGAGAGCTTCTATAATCCGATCAAGTGTGTCGGTAAGCTGATGAACGCAGAGGAGGCACGGAAGGAAGAGGAGAACGGCAATCATGTGGAGATGATCTCCGATGGCGTATTCCAGCGTGTCGTTTCCTCCCCGACCCCGAAGTCCATCGTCGAGATCGACGCCATCAAGGCACTCCTTGACGCGGATCAGGTCGTCATCGCCTGCGGCGGTGGCGGTATTCCGGTGCTTCGTCAGGGCAACAACCTGAAGGGTGCAGCCGCCGTCATCGAGAAGGACCGCACCGCAGCCCTCCTCGCAAAGGACGTCGACGCTGACATCCTGCTGATCACGACCGCCGTGGATCATGTATCCCTGAACTACGGTCAGGCCGATGAGAAGGCGATCGAAACCATGTCGATCGAGGACGCGAAGCAGTACATCCGCGACGGACACTTCGAGTTCAAGTCCATGCAGCCGAAGGTAGAGGCCGGTGTCGACTTCGTCGAGTCCGGGAAGGACCGTAAGGCCATCATCACCTCGATGGAGCTCGCAGAGAAGGCGGTAGACGGCCTCGCAGGCACGACCATCCGGTAAATCACTCAGGTTACGGTTCGTTCGTGACCAGGCAGGGGCCGGAGGACAGCCTGCTCAGTACGCGTGTAAATAGTAAACCACACAGGGGCTGTCGCACTAAATGGCGGCAGCTCTTTTGCGTGAGCCCACCCATCGTTAGTGTATGAATGGCTATAAATTATTGAGCCCACCCTTGCTCA
>CABTMH010000147.1 GCA_902485915.1 uncultured Oribacterium sp.
AGCACATGCTTATAGAAATCGCTGTAGCACTCGAACATCATGAGCTTCATCTCGACCGTTTTCGAGAAGCTGATCTTCTGATTCACGAGCGAGCCCTTCGTCTTCACATAGTAGTACACCGGCGTCCGCAGCGCATAGAAGCTCGCCGCATAGCGCACATACTCGAGATTAAACATGAAGTCCTCGCACCAGCTGATCTCCGTATCCATCCGAATCTGATGCGCATCTATGATGTCCCGGCGGTACAGCTTGTTCCAGAGCACACCATAGTAGTAATCTGCCGGGTTCTCCATCATGAAGCTCGCAAACTCTTCTCGCCCGATCACGTGGTCTGCGTCAATGTCTCCTTTCCGCGACACCATCTCTCCGACGACACGATAGAAGTCCGCGATCACCATGTCACAGCCCGTCTCTTCGGCCGCCCGCACCATGAGCTTCGTCGCATCCGGAGTCAGCCAGTCATCACTGTCTACGAACTGAAGATACGTCCCCTGCGCCCGCTCGATGCCCTGGTTCCGTGTGTCGGACACCCCGGAATTCTCCTTATGCACCACCACGACACGCGGATCCGCCTGCGCATACGCATCGCAGATCGCACCGGACTGATCCTTACTTCCATCATCCATCAGGATCAGCTCGAAATCTCTGTACTCCTGATTCAGAATACTGTCTACACAGCGCGTCAAACTCTTCTCTGCATTATAAACCGGAATGATCATACTGACGGTCGGCTTCATGTTTACCCTCCATAATGAAAAACTATCTATATTTGTACCATAAAACCCGCCCGCCGACACTCGTATATTTTTCCGTTTGGCGAGCAGAAGGATGGGAGAATCCTCAGGTCGATGAACAATATGGTCCCGATCGAACTATTTTAACTTTATCGCTTGAAAAAAAGCAAACGAAGAAAACAAGCGAAGAAAAACAAGCGAAGAAAAACAAGCGAAGAAAAACAAGCGAAGAAAAACAAGCGAAGTCCTTTTTGTTATGGCGTACGATTCATGTCCATGATTTCGTTCCGCTGGTGTATAATTCTGGGTAGGAAATTCTTCCGGCATTTACGGTTATCCGAAGGATGAGGCGCTGACGGTGGCCGTCGATACCATCTGCGCATTTCTAAAAGAAAATGAAATGATGGTCTACATCGTCATCTTCGACCGGACGAAGCATTGATCACAGTGAACCGCTCAGTGCGGACTGGAAAAACGCATCGACGAAGACTACGAAAAACGTGGTATAAATGAGAAGTAGTTCGCAATGCTATGCTGCACAGAAAAGTTTTGCGGTTTATAATCGCAAAACTTTTAAACCACTGACAGGATTGCGGTTTACTATGTGCGGGATGACCTTTTTGTTATGGATCGTAAGACCTTGCAGATTTTGAAGGAAATGAGGAACTAGATGAACATACAGATTTTCGGCACAAAGAAGTGCAATGATACCAAGAAAGCTGAACGTTTTTTCAAAGAGCGCGGAATCAAATATCAGTTCATTGATATGAAGGAAAAAGGAATGAGTAAGGGAGAATTCAACTCTGTTGCCCAGGCAAATGGTGGAATGGACGCCATGATTAACTGGGATGGCAAAGATAAAGACATCTTGGCACTTATTAAATATATTGCTGATGAAGATAAGCTGGAGAAGATTCTTGAGAATCCATCTGTTATAAAGACACCAGTAGTTCGTAACGGAAAGCAATCTACATTAGGTTATCAGCCTGATGTATGGAAGGGATGGAGTTAAAGGCTGGCTGTCTTTAGAGGCTGTGGAGGAACACCTCATGAAAATGTCGGAACATCAAAAGTATCGCTCATGAATTTCCTTTATAAATCCAGCAAGACGGCCAAATCAGCGATTCGGCAGCACAGGAAACAGGATGTAAACGATGGTCGGAAAATATAAGGTTATTACGCTCTGCGGGAGCACCCGCTTCAAGGATCAGTTTATGGAGATGCAGAAGCGGCTGACGCTCGATGGGTACATCGTCATCAGCGTCGGCCTGTTCGGCCACGCCGGCGACCATGAAGTCTGGGACGGCATGGATGAGGGCACACTTTCGAAGACGAAGGAAATGCTCGACGACATGCATAAGCGGAAGATCGACATGGCCGACGAAATCTTCGTGATCAATGTCGGCGGCTACATCGGCGACAGCACCCGCTCGGAGATCCAGTACGCGGAAGAACACGGCAAAACCGTACGGTACTACGAGAACGTATAGGCTCTAGTGCTGCGCATCGGACCGCCATGGTGTATAATTTTCATTATGAAATTCAAGCTGAATATAAATATTCACTAGAGAGAAATGACGAAAATCAGAGGCATGGCAGAGGCTTAAATCAGGCATATGATGTAAAAAATTTTGTCGCAGAACCGCGCTATGATCATAGTGCAGAAAACCATCCGCATCAGATAGACAGGAGGAACGGATTATGAATACACAGCAGATCATCGGCTTTCACAACCCGGATGAAGAATACGGATTTTTGAGTAACTGGTACCGGTCGGATTTCGAAAAGGACGGCATCCGGTTCTCATCCATGGAGCAGTACATGATGTATCAGAAGGCGCTCTGCTTCCAGGACGAGAAGATCGCAGCAGAAATCCTGAAAACGGATGACGTCGGTCGCATCAAGGAACTGGGCCGCAAGGTTTCGAACTATGACGAAAGCAGATGGAACGGCATGCGCCAGATCCTCGTCTACGAAGGCCTCCTCGCGAAGTTCGAACAGAACGAAGATCTGAAGGCCCAGCTTAAATCCACCGGCGACGCCATCCTCGCAGAGTGCGCCGTCAAGGACCGCATCTGGGGCATCGGCTTATCCATGAAGGATCCGGACCGACTCGACATAAAAAAGTGGCACGGAACGAACCTGCTGGGATATGCACTCATGATCGTAAGAGAACGGGTGTGAAGAGTGCGAATGTAAAAAACGAAAGGGAAAGACATCATGAATAAACAGCAGCTGGCTGCCAAGATCTGGGAATCCGCAAACCGTATGCGTTCGAAGATTGAGGCGAATGAATATAAGGACTATATCCTCGGTTTTATCTTTTATAAGTACCTGTCCGACAAAGAGGAGCAGTGGCTCTACCAGCGTGATTACGACGCAGACAGCATCCGTGAGTACGTAAACGAAGAGGCCGAGGATCAGTACTCCAGTAAATCGAGCGCGCAGCAGAGCCTCGGCTACTTCATCGCCTATAAGGATCTGTTCTCCACCTGGATTCGCATGGGCTCCGATTTTTCGGTGGACAATGTCCGCACCGGACTATCGTCGTTTAACCGTTTGATTTCGCCATCGCATAAAAAGGTCTTCGAGGGAATCTTTAACACATTGGAGACCGGACTGTCGAAGCTCGGTGAGAACACGAAATCTCAGACGAAGGCCGTCAGCGACCTGATCCAGCTGATCAACGAGATTCCGATGAGCGGCAAGCAGGATTATGATGTCCTCGGCTTCATCTACGAATATCTGATTTCGAACTTCGCAGCGAATGCCGGTAAGAAGGCAGGCGAATTCTATACCCCGCATGAGGTGTCACTGCTGATGTCAGAAATTGTGGCAGATCATCTGCAGGGAAGAAGTGAAATCAAAATTTATGATCCGACATCAGGTTCCGGCAGCCTGCTGATTAACATCGGTAAGACCGCGGCGAAGTACATGGATGACGCCAACCGCATCCGCTACTATGCGCAGGAACTGAAGGCGAACACCTACAACCTGACGCGAATGAATCTCGTCATGCGCGGTATCCTTCCGGATAACATCCTGACGAGAAACGGCGACACGCTCGAAGAGGACTGGCCGTATTTCGATGAGTCTGATCCGCAGGGAACCTATGAGCCGTTGTATGTGGATGCGGTGGTTTCAAATCCACCTTATTCTCAGCGCTGGACGCCGGATGGCAAGGAAAATGACGCACGGTATGCCCGTTATGGCCTCGCGCCGAAATCGAAGGCAGACTATGCGTTCCTTTTGCATGACCTTTATCACCTGAAGCCGGATGGCATCATGACCATCGTACTTCCACACGGCGTTCTTTTCCGTGGCGGAGAAGAAGGGGCGATTCGTAAAAACCTGATCGAGCAGAACAACATCGACGCTATCATCGGTCTGCCGGCGAACATTTTCTTCGGAACCGGCATCCCGACGATCATCATGGTGCTCCGCCAGAAGAGAGAAAACACCGATGTGCTCATCATCGACGCTTCGAAGGGCTTCGCAAAGGAAGGCAAGAACAACATGCTGCGCGCATCGGATATCCGCAGAATCATCGACACCGTCAAGCAGAGGAAAACAGTGACCAAGTATTCCAGGCTCGTAACGCGTCAGGAGATTCGGGACAATGACTACAACCTGAACATTCCGCGCTACGTCGACTCCTCCGAAGAGGCGGAGAGCTATGACATCTATGCCTCGATGTTTGGTGGTATACCGAAGCCAGAGCTGGAAAGCCTCAGGCGCTACTGGGATGTATTCCCGTCCTTACAGAATGAGCTTTTCGAAGGAGACGGTGAGTATCTGTCCCTGAAAACAGAAGATACTAAGAAAGCCATCCATGAAAATCGAGATGTGAAGACGTTTCTCGAGAACTATCAGCAGGCATTTGCCGACTTCGATGATGTGATGGATGAAACGCTGATCGATGTAGCGGAATCACTTTCGATACCGAAGACCGAAGAACACATCGCTTCGGATATTTTTGTGCGCTTTCATCAGGTGCCGCTGATCGATCCATATCAGGCGTATGAGATTTTTGAAGACGCGTTCGCGACCGTTTCCGGTGACCTCGAGCTGATCCAGGCAGAGGGGATGCAGGCGGTGAAGCAGGTCGAACCGAACATGGTGATCAAGAAAAAGGATGGAAAGGATCACGAAGTACAGGAAGGATGGAAGGGGCATATTCTGCCGTTTGAACTGGTTCAGCAGGTCTGCCTGTCCGATCAGGTGAACGCGCTGAAGGAAAAGCAGGATCAGCTTTCAGAGATTCCGTCATCCTATGAGGAGCTTCTGGACGGCTTAAGCGAGGATGATAAGGAAACCATCTCGGATGCACTGAATGATACAAACGATGGCTTCGTCTTCAAGAACATCAAGTCCATGATCAAGACCTTAAAGGCCGATGGTACAGCAGAAGCACAGCTCATCGAAGTACTGCAGAGTGCGGACCGCCTGAATACCCGCGAGAAGAAGCTGAAGAGCGAAATCAAGCAGGAAAATGAAGCACTTCACCTCGCTACCAAGGACACCATCGAGCATCTGACAGATGCTCAGGTACATATACTCCTGCACGATAAGTGGATTCAGCCGGTAGAGGATGGCATCCTCGCCCTCTCCACGGACATGCTGACTACCTTCATCAAAAAAATCGAGACACTCTCGACGAAGTATGCCGTTACGATGAGCGACCTCGAAGCAGAAATTCAGGAAACCGAAAAAACGCTCGCCAGCATGCTCTCCGACATCGTCGGCTCCGAGGAAGACATGGCCGGCATCCGTGAACTGCAGAAATTACTGGGAGGAAACCTCCATGAATAAACGAAAAGTACCGAAGATTCGGTTCAAAGGATTTCACGACGATTGGGAACAGCGTAAGTTTACGGATATCGTCACCGAAAAGCTTACTAATGGAGTAATGAATCGTCAATCAGAGAGTCCAAGCGATTTAAAACATATCAATGTAATTAATATGTATACTCCAGATAAAATTCATGTCGAGGATCTAACCGATAGTTCTTGGGATGAGAGTGCTGTAAAAAAATGTAACGTGCAAGTTGGTGACATTTTCCTGACGAGAAGTTCTTTAAAGCCTGAAGGAATTGCAGAAGCCAATGTTTTATTGGATTCTGGACGATTTGTCTTTGATGATCATCTGATAAAGATGAGAGTTGATCAGGAACAATATGATCCTTTTTTTGTAAAAGTATTATTATCTACTAAAACGGTAAAGAATCAATTTATTGCAAAGTCAAAGCAAAATGCATTTACTACTATCGGGCAAGAGGATATCGCAGGAAGTTATGGAGTATTTCCTGTCAAAGGTGAACAAAAGAAAATAGGTATATATTTTCAGATACTCGACCACCTCATCACTCTTCATCAGAGTAAGTTGGAAAAGCTGAAAATGATAAAGAAATCTATGCTGGAAACGATGTTTGTATGAAATATATGAGTGGAGAAACGTCAGGAAATAAACTCGGATTTATTCTTTGCTACAGAGATAGTCGGGCAACAAAGTTTTTTAGAAAAAAACGTTTGAAATTGGTAAGCAGTAGAGCCAAAAAAGTACTAGATATCTTGGGAACAGCGTAAGTTGGGGGATGATTTAAAAAATATCCAAACAGGTACAAACAAATTAGGTTCAACCGAAAACACTGGAATGCCACTATTGAAAATGGGAAATATTCAAAGAGGGTATTTTTCGTTGGATAAAATTGAATATCTTCAAGAAAATGATGAGGCTGAACTCGAAAATGTAGCTAATAAAGGAGATTTTTTCTTCAACACAAGGAATACACTTGAACTAGTAGGAAAAGGTGCAACTTGGTTTGGGGAAAGCGGAAAATATGCATTTAACAGCAATATTGCTAGATTTGAATTGGGTGAAATTGATACAGTATTTTTTAATTATCTATATAATACTGAAGAAATGCAAAAACAAGTTCATACAAGAGCAATGGGAACGACTAGTGTGGCTGCAATTTATCCGAGAACATTAGATTCAATAACATATTATCTCCCTTGTAAGGAAGAACAATTAAAAATTGGAAAGTATCTATATACGATTGACCACCTCATCACTCTTCATCAGAAAAAGTGTTTGGAGCGAAAAAAGATAGATTTTACAAGTGCTTCTATATCTTGGGAACAGCGTAAG
>CABTMH010000148.1 GCA_902485915.1 uncultured Oribacterium sp.
CTTCCTGATCAGTACACGTGTGAACAGTCACAGCTTATCTCCGAAACCATGCTTTCATGACGTCGAAAATCTTCACGAGCTCCTCTTCTTCGATAACATACGGAACCATCGAGTACATATACTTGAGGAACGGTCGGCTGAAGACCCCGCGCTCATAGGCGAACTGCTGGAAGCCTTCGAGATCCTTCGCGTCATAAACCTCGACACAGGTGCAGCCACCCATGATGCGGATCTCGCGGATACGTGGATCCGTGAAGTCCGCCATCTCACGAAGGGAAATCTCCTCGATGCGCTGGATCTTCGCCATGTAGTTCTCCCGTTCGAAGATCTCGATTCCCTTCAGTGCGACCGCACAGGCGAGTGCATTGCCCATAAAGGTCGGACCGTGCATCAGTGCCTTTCGATCATCGTCACTGTAAAACGCCTGATATACCTTGTGATTCGCGACCGTGACGGCATGACCGATGTAGCCACCGGTGAGCGCCTTGCCCAGCACGAGGATGTCCGGAAGTACGAGATCTGCGACGAAACGATGGCCCGTCCGTCCGAAGCCGGTCGCCACCTCATCGAAGATCAACAGCACATCGTACTGATCACAGAGCGCTCGTGCACGCTGCAGGAAAGAAATGTCATACATGCGCATGCCACCCGCGCCCTGCAGCAGCGGCTCCACGATGAAGCAGTTCAGGCGATCATGGTACTTCGCAAACGCTTCCTCGAGCGCCGGAATCTCTGTCGGTATATGCACGACCCCTTCCTTCTGATCGAAGGCGAAGTGATAGTCCTCGTCATCGCCGACCTCCATCGCCTTGAAGGTATCGCCATGGTAGGCATGCTCGAGCGCCAGCACCAGCGGACGCTTCCGGCCCTGGTTTGTGTTGTACTGGAGCGCCATCTTGAGGGACACCTCGACGGCGACACTGCCGGAATCGGAGAAAAAGCAGTAGTCGAGGTCGCCCGGCAGAAACTCCTGCAGCTTTGCAGACAGCTTCTCGACAGGATCGTGCGTGAGTCCACCGAGCATCACATGACAGAAGTGATCCGCCTGCGTCTTGATCGCTGCGGTCAGCTCTGGATGCTTATAGCCATGGATCATGCACCACCAGGAGGAGACCGAATCGATCAGCTTCTGATCCTTCGTATAGAGGTAGACGCCCTCCGCGTCCAGAATCTTATACGGTGCCTTCATCGTTTTCATTTGTTCATATGGATACCAGATCATGTAAGTCCTCCTGAATACACGGGCCGTCCTGCCCCACCGTTTTCAGGTGATGACGAGCGGACGGCCCTATCGATCATATATGTCGAATCATCGTCCTCAACTGAGACGGATGTCTTCATAAAGCTCTGCCAGCAGCTCCGGGTCAATGTCTATGTCCTCTGCATCGTCACGGACCGTCGCCAGTACCGGCAGGCCGGTCATTTGTTTGCACATCGCGATATTGTCCTCTTCCATCGTGTCGCCCGCATGGTAATGGTTGAAGATGATGCCCTTCACCGGAAGCGCATGCGCCTTCATGTACTCGACCGTGAGGACGACGCTGTTGATCGTGCCGAGGCCGGCATCGGCGACGAGGATACTGGCGAGCTGGAGCTCCCGAAGGACGTCCTCGAGCTGGATGCGACGCTCATCGACACAGAGCGGGCAGAGGATACCGCCACTGCCCTCCATCGTGATGTAGTCATACTTCGCGGCGACCTCCAGGTAGCCCTGACGGACCACCGCCATATCGACCGGATGCCCCTCCACGCGGGACGCGAGATGCGGGGACCATGCGTGCTCGTAGACGTATGGACACATCTCCTCGAGCGGCTGCGGGATGCCGGAGAGCTGCTGCACGAACAGAGCATCCCCCGGGATGAGGGATCCGTCCGCGCGGCGAGCATTGCCGCTCATCGCCGCCTTATAATAGGCCGGATGCTTCCCGGCCGCTGCAAGCTTCTTCACGATCAACCCTGTAATATAGGTTTTTCCGACATCTGTGCCGGTGCCGGTGATAAATACTGCTTTACTCATGGCAATCCTCCCACGGCGGCGTCACATCGCGCCCCATATCCTCCAGCATCCTCCGGTCACTTCGGATCGTCGCGCAGGCGACGGTCGTCAGCATGTTGCCGGTGATGGTCGCCGAGGCACCGGCGCGGAAGGCGATCTCGCCATCATGCGTCAGCAGCGCGCGGCCGGCGGCGAGTCGGATGTTCGCCTCCGGATTGATGTAACGGAAGAACGCGATCGTCCGGAGGATCTCCGGCTCCGTGAGGCGCGGCAGATGCTCGAGCGGCGTGCCCGGAATCGGCATCAGGGCGTTCAGCGGGATCGAGTCGATCCCGAGCTCCGCGAGGCTGATGGCCATGTCGAGACGGTCTTCCCAGGTCTCCCCCATGCCGATGATGCCGCCGGAGCAGGCACACATCCCCTCCGCCTTCACCTTCTTCAGGGTCTCGATCTTCATCTCGTAGGTATGGGTCGTACAGATATTCGGGAAATTCCGGCGGGAGGTCTCGATATTATGGTGATAGGACGTCACACCGGCCTCATGGAGGCGGTGGAGCTGCTCCGCCGTAAGAAAGCCCATCGACGCACAAAGCTCGATGTTTGTCTCCCTGTGCATCGTTTCATAAGCATGGATCGCCTGCTCGAACTCTTCACCTGTAAGCGCCTTTCCCGCCGTCACGATGGAGAAGCGGTGAACGCCCTCCCGCTCGTTCATGCGGCAGGCCTCGAGAATCTTCTCCTCCGGCAGGAAATCGTAGACCTCACAGTTCGTGTGATGATGCGCCGACTGAGCACAGTACTTGCAGTCCTCCGGGCAGTGGCCGCTGCGCGCGTTGATGATCGAGCAGAGATCGACGTGATCGCCGACACAGGCCGCACGGATACGGTCCGCACCCGCGCAGAGCGCATCGAGATCACAGTCGAGAAACCAGCGGAGATCGTCCGCGCGGGTGATCCGCCGGCCGGCGATGATCTCGTCCGCGAGCGTACCCGGGTCCAATGTCTCGAGCGCTGCGCCAGATGGCTGCCCACCTGCGACTGCTGCTGCATCTGAAAAACCAGTCGTAGCCGCTGCGGATATGGATTTTCTGTTCATCTCTTCTGCTGCCTGTGCTGTGGTAGTATGCTGTCTTTCCATCTCTTACGCCCTCCCTGTCACTGTGGCTTCCGTGACTGCGTCCTGTCTGAACGCATTGAACACGAGCGGACGCACGCGCTTCGCGATCACTGCGCCCACAACACTCAGTGCGATGTCGCCCGGGACCGCGAGGAGGAAGCAGTACAGGAACAGCGGCCACAGCGCGATCGGCGTGTTGATCACGTAATTACAGATCACATAGTAGTAGCTCATACCACAGGCATAGACGATTGCGAGCCCCGCAAGGTTCGCGAGCAGGTAGTGAGGGATCGTCTTCTTCGGCATCTTCTCCGCGATGTGCCCGGTGACATAGGTACCGATCACGAAGCCGATGATGTAGCCGAAGCTCGGCTTCAGGATATACCAGAGTCCGCCGCCTTCTGTGAAGATCGGAAGACCTGCAAGTCCCAGCAGCATGTACGCCAGCACGGCGATCGCCCCACGCTTCGCACCGAGCAGCAGCCCCGCCAGCATCGTAAACAGATACTGAAGCGTGAACGGCACCACCGGAACCGGCACCTTGATAAACGCCCCCACAGCAATCAGTGCCGTGAAAAGCCCACAGTAAACCATCGTCTTCGTTTTTGTATTCATTTGTAAACCCCCATTTTTCAGATGGTTTACAATATACGGCATCATCGTCCACTATGTCAACCGCAAATTAAATAGAGGTTTACAGATGAACCGAATCAAGATTATTGTTCACACGAGTACTGATCAGGCAGGGGGAAGATGCAGATTTCCGAGCCGCTCGCGATGATCGTCTGAAAATCGAGCAGTATTCCTGCGCGGCAGCTTTGCCTTCGCCATAGACCGTCCTTTCGTGTCGGCCATCAGAGCAGCGGCACGATGACATTGACCCAGAACCAGCTGATCGGCATCACGAGGGCCATCGCCGGAATCATATCTGCGGTCGGGAACATCTTTACCTTGATCATGCGGAAGCCGGTCGCGAGAAGCAGGATGCCGCCGCAGGCCTTGAAGTCACCGATCATCGCCGGGGTCGTCAGCGGATAGATCACGCCTGCGAGTGCGTACAGCAGCATGAAAATCACGAACTGCGGCAGCGCGATGAAGGACACGACCGGACCGAGGAGACAGGCGAAAATGATCGCGGTGAAGATATCAAGGATGGACTTCGCGATGAGGATCGTCTGATCGCCGGTCATGCCGGCCACGATCGACCCATAGATGCCGGTGCCGCTCGCACAGAACAGCACGATGATCGTGATCAGCGTCGCACGGAACTCCGCCTCACTGATCGCGGACTCCTTTTTCGGCAGGACCTCCGAAACCACGCCCTCCATCACGGCGCATCCCTTCGAGATGAGCGCACCGAAATGAATCGCGAGACCGATGGCCGTGCCGACCACCACGGCGAAGATGACCGCCGGCATATTTTCCATGAGCACGATGCTGCTGATGCCCATCGCCATGGCACAGACACCGAAGATCATATTCAGATTTTCCTTGAAATCGAGGCTCAGCTTATGACCGGCCAGCGTGCCGATGAGTCCTCCGATCGCAACCGATAGTACGTTGATGATGATTCCTGTAGGCATTGTCCCTCCTATGTGGTGCATGACCACACGGTCGTGCATCTTTTGACATATTCTATATAAAACAGATGGGTGGCACCGAAGTGACACCCATCATAGATACCTGTGATGTTTCTCTACACCCTTCTGTGCGCTGCTGTCCCTGACAGTAGCAGATGCATAACATCAGCTGTGAAATTTTTACAGCTCGTCGACCGATACGATCTTCTTTCCATCCGACCAGATACGCTCGAGGTCGTAGAAGAGGCGCTGCTCCTTATCGAAGATGTGCACGATGATATCGTTGTAGTCGAGGAGGATCCAGCCACTGTTGGTCACACCCTCACGGCGGCGAAGCTCGTAGCCGTGCTGTGCCATCTTATCCTCGACCTCGTCGCAGAGTGCATCCACCTGACGGATGTTGTCCGCGGTCGCGATCACGAAATAATCCGCGATGACCGACACGCCGCCGATGTCCATGATGGAGATGTCCTTCCCCTGCTTCTCCTCGAGCGCAGCGTAGACTACCTTTACCATATCCTTTGAATTACTCATTTCGTTCTCCTTTTCTAAGGTTTCCTGTGTCTTTGTGATGCCGGGTACCGCTCCAGCTTACGAAAACCCGCCACTGTACGCAGCCTTCGGCTGTCCGCTTATCAATCCGAAACAGCCATGCCTCTCTCCTGCATCCGTGTGCGGTAGTACTGATAAGTATCGTACGAATCCTTACAGATGTAGCCGCCGGATGCCTCGAGATACTGAATCGTATCGTGATTGATCTCATACACCGCGCGCTCGAGGTCGGTAAATGCGAGCTGCCGAATCTCCGGGAGCCGAGCCGCCTTATCTCGTCGCGCCTCGATGTAGTCCGCTGTAAACACGATGGCCTCCAGAAGGCTCATATCCGGCTTTCCCAGCGTGTGAAAGTAAATAGCGGACAGAATCTCGGGGTCCTCGATTCCGAAGCATGTACGGGCGTACGTGGCGCCGTAGACGCTGTGAATCACCTGCGGTGCCCGCAGCATATCTTCCGTCAGCTCCACGCCGTCCTTCGCACACGCCTTCAGAAGCTCCTCGTTCGAAAACTGCTTCGCACAGTCATGCACGAGCCCCGCAAGCTCCGCCTGATGGAGATCCACGCCATAACGCATCGCGAGGCAGATACAGGTGAAGCTCACACTCAGCGAATGCTCATAGCGCGACGGCTTCAGCATCTGCTGCAGCTTCGCACGGATCTCCATGATGTGCTCCATATCGGTCTTTCTGTTCTCCGTAGCTATATGATTTCCCATAGTGCTCCTTTTCGTAACTGTTCCGTTCAGCAGCCCTGGAGGTCGACGCCCCCGCATATGCGGCTGCATCCTCGCGGCGTTCTGTACAGAGCATCAGCGATACAGCTGATGCGCCTCGATGTACTGCGCGACAACCGCTGGCACGAGCGCGGTGATGTCCTCGCCGCGCGCCGCCCGCTCCCGGATCTCCGTACTCGAGATATCCATCTCCTCGAAGCGAAGCACCGCGACATCCGCGCCGTAGCGCTCCTCGAGGTAACGCTCCTGTGCCTCGAAGCTCCGCGGCCGGTCCGCATACTCCCGTTCCGCCGCCACCAGCGTCGCGAGACGCAGGATCGTCTCCGGCTCATGCCAGCGCTCGAGCTGGTAGAGGGAGTCCGAACCGACGATGAAGTAGAAGTGTACGTCCGGATACCGCGCATGCAGTATGGTCAATGTCTCTGACGTGTAGGTTTCACCGCTCCGTTCCATCTCGAGACGCGACAGGCGGAAGCCCGGATGACCCGCGATGGCGAGCGCCGTCATCGCCGCACGATCGGCGGCCGGACTCACCTTCCGGCTGTGCTTCAGGTACGGATCACCCGCCGGCATGAACCAGACCTCATCGAGCGCGAGCTGCGCCTTAGCACACTCCGCAAGTGCGATATGCGCGTTATGGATCGGGTCGAAGGTCCCGCCCATGATCCCCACGCGTTTCCTGTTCTCCTTCTCCATCGCCTGCCTCACTTTCTATCCGCACCCGGACTTACCCCAGCCGCACCGTATACAACCGGTCTATGCAGCCTGTCCTACCCACCCGCATACGTGGGGAAAACAGCACCCAGCTCTGTAAATTCAGGGTGTCTGTCCTACGTACCCGCATATGCGGATGCGGCCTCACA
The DNA here is from genome assembly GCA_902485915.1 of uncultured Oribacterium sp. Taxonomy (GTDB): domain Bacteria; phylum Bacillota; class Clostridia; order Lachnospirales; family Lachnospiraceae; genus Oribacterium. The sequence goes on from CABTMH010000148.1 coordinate 6,846, forward strand.
GCGATCACTCGCCGTCAAACTCGTTATCGAACTCCTCGTCGTCTTCCTCGACGAAACGCAGACTGAAGCCACCGCTTCTCGCTTCATTCTTCGCATCCGCGATCTCCTGCTTATGACCGGCACGCTTCGCGCCCTTCTTCTGCTTCTCGAGCTCTGCCTTCGAGTTCTCGAACTTCCGCTTCTTGAAATCCGGATTCGGCTTATACAGCACGATCTTCCGACCGATCACCTGTACCACCTCAGACTGTGTACGTCCCGCAAGTGTGTAGGCGATCTCGTTCGCATCGTCATCGCAGTTCTTCAGGATATTGATCTTGATGAGCTCGTTCTTCACGATGTTCTCACGAACCGCATCGATGAACTCCGGTGTCAGACTGTTCTTACCGATGGAAAGCACCGGCTCGATGGTCATGGCTGCGCCCTTCAGCTGGGAACGCATCTTACTGTCTCTGATATATTTCTTCATTTTACTCTTGTATGATGATTCCAGAAGCTAAATCAACATTTTCCTTTCTTTTTGATTCTGTGGTTCAATACATTCAGATACTGTGGGACTTTTGATTTTTCCCTGTAGCTCTGACTACTTCATA
>CABTMH010000149.1 GCA_902485915.1 uncultured Oribacterium sp.
ACGTGTGCTCTTCCGATCTTCCTTCTTCACTTCCTCCAGAATGTCCGGATAATCCTTTCGGCACAAGTTATAGATACTGGGATCGTCGTTATCAAACTGCCCGGCAGCGCGATCAAATTCCTTCCGTGTTAATTTTTTATATTCTTCAGCCTGCATGATGCTTCTCCTCTGGAAAGTACTGGGCTCCATGCATATATGCATACGCCCATGGTTAGTATATGCTAACCTGTGTAAAATTGCAATTATCCATTCGAGACATGCCGACCCAGGATCCGCCTCTGCTACTGTTCACTCGTCAACTGGATTTAGGCAGTGGGCCGTGTCAGTACACGTGTGAACAGTAATCCGTCTTTTCAGAAGTGGTCCTTCTCGCGGCGACGACGGGCGATTTCCTTCTTAAGGTAGGCGAAGGTTTTTTCCTCCCCTTCGGTTTTCAGCATCCAGAGGAGCTCGGTGATTTCACGGCGGGTTTCCGGCTCGAGAAGCGGGGAATCCTTACATGGCTGGAAATACTCCCACGGACAGCTGTCGTCGTAATCTGCGCCTTTATAGACCTTCGAGGCAGCGACGCGGTCACAGAACATCTCGGCGACATAGCGGTATGGCATGCGGCAGCCGACCATCGTGTCTTTCTTTTTCGTGTCGTAATCGACCCAGTACTCGAAGTGATGCCTGTTTCGGCCCTTGTGATGAAGCCAGGCCTCACACAGGCCCGTTTCGAGGCGTTCTGCCGTGTTCGGGCTGCGATAGCCCTGATAGTACTTCACACCGGTTTTAAACTCGGTCCAGCTGTACTTCGAGAGGTCATGAAGCAGCCCCTGCTTATAGAGACCCACGCGGAAGCAGTTTTTCATGACTTCACGCTTATGACGGTTGATCGTCCGGAGGTGATGCACCGCGTTCCAGAGATAGCGTGGAAGGCCCGTCTGCATTGTCTTATGATTCTTCTCCATCATCATCACCTCTTCTCTTCTATGCTCAGATTATACTCTAATGTTCCATAAAAAGAACCCTCGCATGACCATTTGTCACACGAGGGATTCAAGATCGCTCACACAGCGCAGAGCTCACAGCCATATTCAGCGCCAGTAACGTTCCGTCGCATGCTCTCGCTCTGCGTGCCGATCCTGTGGGCTGCGCTGAAGAAGCGGATAGCCGTAGGTGAACTCGAACACGATGGAGGCGAGGATGATGGCCCCGGCGACGTCATACACACTGTGCTGCTTGAGGGCCATGGTGCTCATGCAGATCAGGATCGCGAGGATCGTAGACGCACACTTCACCACACGGCCATGCTTCGAAGCCGCGATGTCCTGTGAGCGGAGAACGGCGATGGCCACGCCGATCGAGTTATAGCAGTAGATCGGAAGAGCACACGTCTGAACTCCAGTCA
>CABTMH010000150.1 GCA_902485915.1 uncultured Oribacterium sp.
AAGTCTTTTTTGAAATTTATTTGTAAAAAATAAGACCCGCGCTTTCGCGCGAGTCTAAATGTTAAGTTGACTACATTGGGGTCAGACCCCCTTACGATTTTCTTACGAAAGAGGAGAATTTATGCCAGATCAGTTTTCGAGAACCCGTCTCCTTCTGGGAGCAGAAGCCGTGCAGATACTGCAGCAGGCCCGTGTCATCGTCTTCGGTGTCGGCGGCGTCGGCGGTTTCGCAGCCGAGGCCCTCGCGCGCGCCGGCGTCGGCACGATCGACCTCGTGGATAACGATACCGTCTGCCTCACGAACATCAACCGTCAGATTATCGCCACCCACCAGAGTGTCGGGCGCTATAAAACCGAGGTGATGGCGGAGCGCATCCATGACATCAACCCGGACTGCGTCGTCCATCGTCACGAGTGCTTTTTCCTGCCGGAAACCAGTGCGGAATTCCATTTCGAAGAGTATGATTACGTCATCGATGCGGTCGATACTGTGACGGCGAAGATCCAGCTCGTCATGGCCTGTCAGGCAGCGGGTACGCCGATTATCAGCAGCATGGGTGCTGGTAACAAGCTCGATCCTACGAAATTCCAGGTCGCGGACATCTATCAGACCTCGATCGACCCGCTCGCCCGCGTCATGCGCCGCGAGCTGAAGAAGCGGCAGGTGAAGCATCTGAAGGTCGTGTACTCCACGGAAGAAGCATTGACCCCGCTCGTGGAAGAGGAGGATACTGTCTCCGCCGAAGAGATATCACCGGATGTCGAGCATATCGGCAAGCGCCGCTCGACCCCGGGCTCTGTCTCGTTTGTACCTTCTGTCGCCGGGCTGATCATCGGTGGAGAGGTGATCAAGGACCTCACGAAGGAAGCACGCAAAAGAAAGATGTAGATGTTTATGAGATATTGTTCACACGGCCCCTGCCTGCATCCAGTTGACGAGTGAACAGTAACGTTTATGAAGTTTTACCAAGTTTTGCATCGAAACCTGTACTTACAAATCCCCAAAAGAGTTGTAAAATTATAACAGATCGTTAAAGAAGTATATAGATATATATAGACGTATGGGGGAAGAATGAGAGCACCATCTAGTCTGAAGGACTTTGTATATAAGAGCATAGAATCGGATCTCCTGGCAGGAAATCTGCATTCCGGAGACATTATTAACGAGAAGGATCTGGTGGAGAAGTATGGTGTGAGTAAATCGCCGGTGCGCGATGCGCTGATAGCGATGTGCGCCGATGGTATACTGAAAAGCATCCCACGCTACGGCTATGAGGTCATCACCTATTCGGTAGACGACGTGTACTCTATGCTGCAGTTCCGGTTCGTTCTGGAAAGTGGATTTATAAGTCGTAAGATCGATACACTGACCGAACGTCAGCTGGATGAGCTCGAGCATCTGAACGAAGACTGTAAGAACGATGAGAGCACACCGTTTGAGCATTGGGCAGCAAATGAAACCTTTCATCTGAAACTTATGAGCTTCTGGCATAATGACTATGCGCTGCAGGAGCTTCGCCTTACGATGAACCGCCTGACCCGTGCATATGCACAGTTTTACTGGAACAGCAATCGGGATGTGCTGTTGTCAAAGGACACCGAACATCATACCGATATTATCGAAGGCCTTCGAAAGAAAGATGCCGCTACGGTTATCGAATTCATCCGCCTCGACCTCCATAATTTCGGTGGCTTCGAGGATTTCTTCCTCCAGGCACGATAAACAGAATACGAAAAAAGAGGATCATCTTTTTATTTTTGGCATGACTAAATATTAGTAGACTTTATGTTAGACCATAACTATAATACCGACCATAGGCAATGGCGTCTGGAAAATCCAGACGCCATTTTTGTATAAAATTTACAAAATATTTATAATTATATGTGAATTCTTTATATATTCAGACGATATTCTTTGTGATAGTATGTAGCTATACATGCTGATAATATCAGTGATATGGTTAATGCCATGAGCAGTCAAAATGCGGATTAAGAGTGCTCATTCATCCTGCACTGCATATGAACAGCAGGCTGTCCGGGGCGTTCCCGGGTGGCAAAGAAAAGGAGGAAAAGCGTATGAAGCTGAGTGAAAAAGAGTACCAGAATTACACAGCGATCTTACGTGCGGAGTTGATTCCGGCGATGGGCTGTACGGAGCCGATTGCGATCGCTTATGCGGCAGCCGAGGCCCGGAGACTCTTGGGAGAGATGCCGACGCGCATCACAGTGAACTGCTCCGGTAACATGATCAAGAATGTCAAAGGCGTAACGGTACCGAATTCTGGTGGACAGAAGGGGATCGAGGTAGCCGCCATCCTTGGTATGGTCGGCGGCGATCCGGATAAGAAGCTGGAAGTGATCGCCGGTGTGACCGATGAAGATCGTGAGGAGTGCAGACGACTCAACGAGACGAAAATCTGCGATGTGAATCTCGCGGAAAATGTTCCAAATCTCTATATCGAGATTATAATGGAATCAAAAGAGCATACTGCCTGTGTACGCATCGCATATCATCACACGGATATCGTTTATATGAAGAAGGATGAGGAAATTCTTCGAGATATCGAGAACGCCGTTGTAGAGGAAACTGCAGATGAAACTGTACGTGCAGATCGAAACAAGATGAGCCTTCAGGGACTTCTCGAGTATGCAGACACTGTAGATCTCGCTGAAATTAAGGACGTGATTCAGCGCCAGATCGAGATGAACTCGAGAATTTCACAGGAAGGCCTCGATAACGCATGGGGCGCACAGATCGGTAAGACCATCCTCGAAAGCTGGGGTGATGATGTCCGTACCGAAGCCTGTGCAGCAGCAGCGGCAGGTTCCGATGCACGTATGAGTGGATGTCCGCTCCCGGTTGTGATTAATTCCGGCTCCGGAAATCAGGGCATCACGGTGACGATGCCGGTTCTCGTGTATGCACGTGAGTGGCATATTTCCGAGGAAAAGATGTATCGGGCGATGCTCGTTAGTAACCTGGTTTCTATCTATATCAAGCACTATATCGGCGCACTTTCCGCATTTTGTGGCGCTGTAAGTGCATCCTGTGGCTCAGGTGCTGCCATTACGTTTATGGCAGGTGGTGACTACCAGCATATCGGACGAACGATCACCAACACATTGGCCAATGTCGGCGGTATCGTATGCGATGGCGCGAAGCCAAGCTGTGCAGCGAAGATCGCCGCTTCGGTACATGCAGCGCTGCTTGCGCACTATATGAGCATGAGTGACAAGCAGTTCCAGGCAGGCGAGGGTATCGTTGAGAAGGATGTAGAGGAAACTATTAAAAACATGGGATACATCGGCAGAGTAGGTATGAAGTCCACGGATAAGGAAATCCTGAATGTCATGATCGATAAGGCAGATGTAGACGCAAAACTTTAAAGGGTTAGGAGTATGAAATGGGAGAAAACGTAAAGAAACAGAAGAAGAGTGGATCGATTAATGCATTCGTTATCGTATTCCTCGTAATCGTAGCTTGTTACATCATGTCACTGTTTATCAGCCCGGGCGCATTTGACCGTGAAGTGCTGAATGGCAGAACCGTTGTTATCGCGAACTCTTTCCACGCAACGGAAAAGACGTATTTAGGACCGCAGGCGATTTTCCAGTCGATTCCGAACGGACTTGTATCTTCAGCCGGCATGATGTTTCTCGTTATGCTCGTTGCAGGATGTATCGAAGTTTACAAGCGGACCGGTGCTCTGAACAAGGGTGTAGCTCGTATCCTTGCGAAGTCTGAATCTGTCGGTTCCGAGAAGATTCTGGTTCTTATCATGATCATCTTCGGTTCACTCGGTGGATTCCTCGGATGGAATGAGCAGATCGTTCCGTTCATTCCGATCGTTCTGTCACTGGTTCTGGCACTCGGCTATGACCTGATGACTGGTATCGCATGTTCCGCTATGATCGATATGATCAGCTTCTCTTTCTCACCGACCAGTGTGTACACGGTAGGTATTTCGCATGAAGTTGCCGAGCTTCCGATGTTCTCAGGCTTTGCATTTCGTCTGATCCTGCTCTGCGTTGCTGACTTTATCATCATTCTTTACGTACTTCGTTATGCACGTAGGGTTCGTAATGGGAAGATTCAGTCCATCACCGCAGATCTTGATTCCGATAAGTTCCGTGTAGATTACTCTGAGGAGATGAAGACTCCGCTGACCGGCGGACAGAGCATGGCGCTCCTGCTTTTCCTCGTTGTTTTCGTAGTAGCCATCGCAGGTGTTGCAAAGTTTGGATGGTCTATGAACGATCTTTCTGCATGCTTCCTGTTTGCTGCCATCGTTGCT
>CABTMH010000151.1 GCA_902485915.1 uncultured Oribacterium sp.
CACTTGATGACATCGAGGTTATGCTCGATGACGATGACGGTGTTCCCGTTTTCCGCGAGACGGTCGAGCATGACGACGAGCTTATGCACATCCGCGAAGTGCAGCCCAGTCGTCGGCTCATCCAGCACATAGATGGTCTTTCCGGTCGGACGACGGCTGAGCTCGGTCGCGAGCTTGATTCGCTGCGCCTCACCACCGGAGAGCTCGGTGCTCGGCTGTCCCAGCTTCACATAGCCGAGACCTACATCATAGAGGGTCTGAATCTTCCGAGTGATGCTCGGCACGTTCTTAAAGAACTCCAGTGCCTCCTCGACGGTCATCTCGAGGATATCATAGATGTTCTTCCCCTTATACTTCACCTCCAGGGTTTCACGGTTGAAACGCTTCCCGTTACATACCTCACACGGTACATATACATCCGGCAGGAAGTTCATCTCGATCTTCACGATACCATCACCCTGGCAGGCCTCACAGCGTCCACCACGTACGTTAAAGGAGAAGCGGCCCTTACTGTAGCCGCGTGCCTTCGCATCCGGAGTACCTGCAAAGAGATCCCGGATCATGTCGAAGACGCCGGTATAGGTCGCCGGATTCGAGCGCGGTGTACGTCCGATCGGCGACTGATCGATCGCGATGATCTTATCGAGCTGCTCCACGCCCTCGATGGACGTATAGCGGCCCGGAATCGTCCGCGCACGATTCAGCTTCTTCGCCAGCGTCTTATAGAGGATCTCATTCACAAGCGAGGACTTGCCGGAGCCGGAGACACCGGTCACACAGGTGAAGACACCGAGCGGGAAGCGAACATCGATGTTTTTCAGATTATGCTCGCTGGCACCCTTCACGGTGATCCAGCCGTTCGGTTTCCTACGCGTCTTCGGTACCTCGATCTTCAGCTTACCGCTGAGGTACTGTCCGGTGATACTGCGTGGATTCTGCATGATCTCCTCCGCCGTACCGGTCGCGACGACCTCACCGCCCTCTGAACCGGCACCCGGTCCGATATCCACGATGTAGTCGGCAGCACGCATGGTATCCTCATCGTGCTCGACGACGATCACGGTATTCCCGAGGTCACGAAGGTGCTTCAGCGTCGCGATCAGGCGATCGTTATCCCGCTGATGCAGGCCGATGCTCGGCTCATCGAGGATATAGGCGACACCGACGAGACCGGAACCGATCTGTGTCGCGAGACGGATACGCTGGGCCTCACCACCGGAAAGTGTACCGGCGGCCCGGCTCAGGGTCAGGTAGTCGAGACCGACATCCAGCATGAACCGGATGCGGCTTCGGATCTCCTTCACGACCTCATCCGCGATTTGATGCTGCATCGGGGTCAGGCGGATCTCTTCGATCCAGTGATAGAAGTGCTCGATGGAGAGCTCCGTCGCCTGATAGATATTGAGATCAGCGATCGTTACAGCGAGACTCGAGGCCTTCAGACGTGCGCCATGGCAGAGTGCACATGGCGTGATCCGCATGTACTGCTCATAGTCCGCACGCATACGCTCGGAGAAGCACTCACGGTAACGGCGGTTAACATTGGCCAGCAGGCCCTCGAAGGCCACCTGATGCACATTACCCTTTCCAAACTGAGACGCATAGTGGACCGTCACCTTCTCGCCGTTCGTGCCGTTCAGGATGATCGCGCGGATCTCCGGCGGGTAGTCCTGAAACGGCGTGTCGAGACTGAAATGATAGGCCTCACTGAGGGCCACCAGCATCGCATGCGTGAAGCTGCCTTCGTCCTTCGAGTTCATCCAGCCGGGAACGGTGATCGCCCCCTCGTTGAGACTCAGGCTCTCGTCCGGAATCATCAGCGCCAGATCAAACTCCATCTTATAGCCGATGCCGCTGCACTCCGGACAGGCACCGAAGGGGTTGTTAAAGGAGAAGCTGCGCGGCTCGATCTCGTCGATGGAAACGCCACAGTCCGGGCACGCGAAGCTCGTCGAGAAGTTCACCGGCTCACCGCCGATGACGTCGACGGTCATCTGACCGCCGGTCAGGCCCATCACCTGTTCGATGGACTCGGTGAGACGCGCCTCGATGCCCTCGCGGATCACGAGACGATCGACCACGATCTCGATGGTATGGCGGATGTTCTTATCGAGGCTGATGTCCTCCGAAAGCTCATACATGCTTCCATCCACACGTACACGCACATAACCGGAACGGCGGGCCGAGTCGAGCACCTTCTCATGCATGCCCTTCTTGCCACGGACGATCGGTGCCAGCAGCTGGATCCGGGTGCCCTCCGGCATCAGAAGCAGCTGATCCACGATCTCATCGACCGTCTGGCGCTTGATCTCACGTCCGCACTTCGGACAGTGCGGCGTGCCGACACGTGCGTACAGAAGACGCATATAATCATAAATCTCCGTGACGGTACCGACCGTCGAACGCGGATTCCGGTTCGTCGACTTCTGATCGATCGAAATCGCCGGGCTGAGGCCCTCGATGAGGTCCACTGCCGGCTTCTCCATCTGGCCCAGGAACTGACGCGCATAGGATGACAGGGACTGCATATAACGACGCTGTCCCTCTGCATAGATCGTATCGAAGGCGAGGGAGGACTTTCCGGAGCCGGAGAGCCCAGTCATCACGACCAGCTCATCGCGCGGGATATCCACATCCACATGCTTCAGATTATGCTCACTGGCACCTCGAATTTTTATATAGTTCTTCCCCATAAGATATCCTCAAAAATAATCCGGCAAACAAATGTTTGTCGGATTATTTTATCACGCTTTAAAATAATATTCAAGACTTCAGAAAAAAGAGTCTCGCCACCGATTTAGGAGAGGTTACTGTTCACTCGTCAACTGGATTCAGGCAGGGATCTGAAGACCTGCCCCTGCCCGGTCA
>CABTMH010000152.1 GCA_902485915.1 uncultured Oribacterium sp.
GTACCTAAGTCAATACCAATAATCTTTCCCATAACGATATCTCCTTTATCTAAAACGAAATTATAAAAACTTGTCATCTATCTACTTGCCATCACCCGATTGCTTACGCGCTCCGGTGAAGGTGCTTCAAACGCCGGCTTCCCGACGGTATGAACATACTTTATTTTTTAACTTTGACCATCGAGTGACGAACGACCTGGCCCTTATAGGTATAGCCCTTCAGCAGGTCCTGGGTGATCGTATCCTCTTCGACATCACTTTCGGTATCGGTCATCACGGCGTTATGCAGGTTCGGATCGAACTTCTCGCCCTCTGCCGGGATGGCCTTTACATCGAGATCCTCAAACATCTTCTCGAGCTGCTTATAGATGCCACGCACGCCCTTCGTAAAGGCGTCTTCCTCGTCCTCCGGATCCACGGTACCGAGTGCGCGTTCGAAATTATCGACGACCGGAAGCAGCTTCTCGATGACCTCTCGTGCACCGAAATCGAAGTTCTGTGACTTCTCCTTCTCGGTCCGCTTACGGTAATTATCGAACTCGGCATAGAGACGGATATACTTATCCTTCTGCTCTGCCAGTGCATCCTCATACTTCTTTTTCAGCTTTTCGGCTTCTGCATCCGAAGCTTCCGATGTCGCACTCTGCTCTGCGCTCTCTGCCTCTTCGGCATCCTTCGCATCGCTCTCCTTCGTTTCTGTATCCTTCACCGCATCTGCTGCCGGAGCTTCCTGCTCCGCCGTCTTTCCTGCGTTGGTCTCCTCGGTGCCCTGCTCCTCGGAAGACTTCTTTAACTCTTCGTCTATCAAGATAACCTCCTATCACATCCTGTCCGGATGTTCAGTTCATTCTCTGTACATCTCTATGAACGAAATGCTTGATCCATCTCTCCCTGAATCTTCGAGAGGACCTCCAGCACTTTTTCGTAATCCATGCGTTTCGGTCCGATGACACCGATCGTTCCGCGAAGCCCGTTCCCGAGCTCGTAATTTGCGGTGACCACCGAGCAGTCCGCCATGTTTTCCATCGGTGATTCACTGCCGATGTATACCTGAATCTGGTTTTTCTTCTCCGGCTCGTTGCCCTGCACCTCATGAACCAGCTCGGCGAGCTCGACCTTCGATTCGAAGGCATTGATGAGGCGGGAAGCATTGTCCGACTCCGTGAGTTCCGGATACTTGAAGATATTCGTAGCCCCGGAAGTGTAGATGCGCGCATCCCCGGATCGGATATCCAGTATGCTGATGATGGTCTGAAGGATCGCACCCACTGCATCCTTATGCTGTGTCCGGGCGAGGATCTGTCCGATCCGCCCCTCGGTGATCTCTTCACCACTCAGGCCATCCAGCGTATCGTTCAGGAGCATGTTGATGCTCAGCATACGGTTAAAGTCCAGCTCATCCCGTCCGCTCAGCATCACCGTTGCGGTTCGAACGATGTTGCCCTGCATCATGATGACGAGAAGCACTCTTCTCGCATCCACGATCGACGTCTGGATGAACTTGATCTTATTCGTATGGATCGACGGTTCGGTGACCACCGCAGCGTAGTTGGTATCCTGTGCCAGGTTCTTTACGAGCTGCTTCAGGGTCGTCTCCAGCTTATCGACCTTCTCGAACATCTCCGTCTTCACATCATCGATTTCATGCTGATGATGCTCCATCAGCTGATCGACATAGAAGCGGTATCCCTTATCACTCGGGATACGACCGGCGGAGGTATGCGGCTGCATGATGTAGCCCATCTCCTCGAGGTCGCTCATCTCGTTACGGATCGTAGCAGAACTGAGGCTCAGTCCGGAATACTTGCTGATCGTACGTGAGCCGACCGGTTCACCGGTCTCCAGATAGTTTTTTATAATCGTTGTAAGGATGACCACCTTACGCTGATCGAGCTCCATCTCTGCCACCTCCTCTTCGCCTGTTAGCACTCGAAATATCGGAGTGCTAACATCTATTTGCTATATTACTCGATTTTGGAATGATGTCAAGGATTAGCCTCGATGAATTTGTGAAATAATCGTGAAGAAGTTACGGTTCACTCGTGTACTGATCAGGCAGAGGCCGGATGGCTGCCTGATCAGTACACGAGTGAGCAGTAGCTGAAGAAGGGGAGCTGGCCATATCGGTCAGCTCCCCCTCCTCACGATATTCTGTTTTTAAATCCCGTCGCATCGAGGGTGCTTACTGAAGGATGTATACGTCGGCATACGCAAGTATGTTTCGCGCCTCCGCATGTGTGTTATAAAACACATCGATGTGTGCGCCACGCACTCCACCGCCACAGTCTTCTGCGACGTACTCATGGCCGTTGATCAGAAGATGCGTACCATATGGAATCACACGTGGGTCGACCGCAACCGTCCTGCCGGCGGTCGCACGTACGCCGGTCGCGGTACGTGTACCATAGCCCTCGGAGCATCTGGAGCACGGGCAGTAGCCTGTCAGCTTGAAGCGTCCCAGCAGCGTCGCCTGCCGGCCATCGCTCGTCACCATCTGTCCCGACGACTGTGTCGCCTGCTGCTTCTGCTTCGCCTCTTCTACCGCCTGTGCAGCATACGTTTCCTGCACGGTGGTGAAGTGTGGGTTGGTGCTGGTATTGAAGAAAAGCACATTACCCAGGCTCTGTGATGCATAAACGCCGGAGCTTGCGCTCTCATCTGCATACGCACGCATGGACATCGCCATCGTAAGAACCATCAGTACGATGAGCATCGTCATCTGACCGATCATGCCTCTCTGCTTCTGTAAATTCAAACTCAAAATAACCTCCTGTGTGTGCGCCGGTGTCTCTAACTTCTCTTTCGGAATTTTCTCACATGAACCGGCATGAACGAAGAGCTCCGGATCGGAGCGAGCTCAACGCACGAGAGTATACGGACAAATCCGAAAAATTGTCAAGCCCATCATCTATCCACCATACGCTTATATGCGTATGACGTCACATCGTTTCATCGGAGAGTCGAGTGTGTGATTATAAAAAGTTTATAAGATCGTAAGAATTAAAAAAGTGAAAAATCGCTCATAAACGAGTGATTTTTCACTTTTTTCAAGTCTTTATTCTGCTGTTTTTTCGCTTCCTGCGTCCTCTTCCAAGACCGAAATAAGCGGCTGAAAACACCCCCTGTTCAGACCTGCTCCGGTGAATGTATCGGGATGGATCGCAGCTTCTCTTCAGTGCATCCGAGAGGACATATATGTACCGTTTCAGCTCTTCGGAACGGCCACGAAAACCTCTGCGAAACGGTGTCCGAGGGCGGTCACACCGAAGGCTTCTTCATAGCTGTTGTAGTAGATATCGATCAGATTTCCTTTTACAGCGCCGCCGATATCCTCGACCGTATACACCGTATGATTGATGAAAACCTTCGTTCCCATCGGCAGGATGGTCGTATCCGCAGCGATCGTATGATCCGCCTTCGGCCAGGTGCCGGAATTGGTTTTTCCGTTTCCGTAGTAGCCGGTGATCCGGAAGATGCCGAGGGAGCTGCCCTTCGTATACTTCGTGGACTCCTCGGTCACGACGGCCCCGATCGGTGTTTCGCCTGTGCGCGTACCGACGCTCGCTGCCGCTTCCTCCTGTGCGATCTGTGCCGCCAGGGCGGCCGCCTCTGCCTGCTCTGCCGCCTGTTTCTCCAGCAGTGCGGTGGACGGATCCGTCGCGCTGGCCGCTGCTCCCGTCGTCGCAATCATGCTTCCCGAAGAATCCTTCGCCACCGGCGTCGGGTTCTCTGCAGAGGACGCCGCCCCTGTCGTCACGGTCATACTCTCCGTAGCCGCAACCGGCGCGGTGGTACTTTTTCCCTTGCGTCCGCTTCGTGCTGTCACCAGAACCGGCCTTTCTGCACCCTCTGTCGTCACTATATCCTGCGGGGTCATGGTGCCTGTGTAATACGTCGACCTGCTCAGCTCACTGATGGAAACGCCATCCACCCATGCCGGACCGACCTGCGCTTCCGCCCATGCAGGCATCACAAAACAGGTGGCGAGGCAGATGAACAGAAGCGTCCCCCACACATGGTTCTTTTTCATCCTTTTCCTCCTGAAAATAAGGGAGTCGGGTGCACTTCGCCGGCGAAATCTGCGGCTTTTCCGTTGATCATCACCACTTTGTGCACGTTTACTATATGAACCATAATACAGAACTGAAAAACCGTCAACTTACGTTTTTCTGTCGCGCACCATGCATGTCACTGTTCACACATGTACGGATCCGACACGGCCCCCGTAAGCTTTACATGGTGAGCAGCAGCTCGACGGCCATCTGGTCCGTCAGATTTCCACTCTTGATGGCTTCATCATATTCATAGAAGCGTCGGATATAGTCCTCGATGCCATGGCGCGAGTACTGCCGCGCCTGATCCGTGAGCTTCCGATAGATCCACGGGCTCACGCCGACATACGCCGCCGCTTCCTGGGCGCTCATATCCCTGTCCATCGCCTCACGTGCAAGCAGCAGCTGATTAAAGTTCCGGCGCATGAGATGTAAAAGACGCATCGGTGCCTCCTGCAGCGTCAGCAGATCCCGGTAGTACTGAAGCGCCTTCTTCGTATGCCCGAGTCCCATCTCAGACACCATGTCGAACACACGATCCTCGACATTCTGCGAGCAGATCGCCTCGACATCACTGTCCTCGATGACGTCCCGCACACCGGTATAGGCGATCAGCTTCTCCATCTCCGAAGCGATGTTATCCATGCTGGTGCCCGTCTTATCGAGAAAGAGCTCCATCGTCGAATTCCGGATCTTCTTCCCCGCCATCGTAAGATAACGCGCCGCCCAGCGACTGAGCTGTGCGCGGTCCTGCTCCCCGAGCTCACAGGCGAAGCCGTTCTTTTGCACGAGCTTATAGAGCTTACTGCGCTTATCGACCTCACCCTCGATGAACATGAGATGCGCCGTATCCGGATAGTGCCCGATATCCTCGAGATAGTGCAGCAGCTTCTCCGGTGCCGGCTTCTTAAACCACTCACTGCCGCTGATGATGACGAGCCGCCCCGTGTTCTCTCCGAAGGTAAACGGAATCGTATTCAGAAGGTCGATCAGCTCCTGCACATCCGGTGCACCATCATAAAAAGTATAGGCCATCCCCTCCTCGCCGCCGAAGGCCGCACGGAACTGCTTCTTATAAGAAAACTTCAGATACTCCTCTGAACCGTAGAGCAGATAGTAAGGCCGAAAGCGCAGCGCCTTCAGGTCCTCATTCAGTGCCAGATATTCCGTTTTCGCCTCTTTCTTTCCGTACGCCATCGTTCCTGTCTCTCTCCCTGTATGGAGGCCAATGCCTCCTTCGTCACATCATCATGTCCCGTTCATGTTTCGACAACAAAACGGGGCCCATGCCTCGCGTGCCACCATTATAACATAAGCGAAGCATCGGCCCATCCCTGAATATTCCACCAAATTCAACCACGAGCCCCCGGAGGTTTACTAAACCTCCGGGGGCTCGTCCGAATGTATGCGATGATGCATCAGTGGTTCCGGATACGCTTCTGAACCTCATCATAGTCCGCGGTCACCTCCGCATTCGGTGCCGGCGTCGCGAGGCTCACGAGTATGTTCACGAGAATCGCCACGAGGAAGGCCGGAAGCAGCTCATAGATGTTCCAGAGACCACCCAGCGGACGGATGCTGTACTTCCAGAAGAAGACCATGATGCCACCCGCGATCATACCGGCGGTCGCACCGTACTTGTTGGAGCGTTTCCAGAAGAGCGCGAGGAGAACGACCGGTCCGAAGGAGGCACCGAAGCCCGCCCATGCGAAGGATACGATCTGGAAAACCGAGCTGTCCGGATTCCATGCGATACAGATGGAGAGGCCGGCGATCATCAGGAGGCAGACACGTGCGACATATAGAAGCTGCTTCTCATCGAGATGGATATGCAGCACCTCGGTCAGGATATCGTTCGCGATGGAGCTCGATGCCGCAAGCAGCTGTGAATCCGCGGTTGACATGGTCGATGCCAGGATACCGGACAGGACGACACCGGCGATCAGCGCCGGTACGAGACCATGGGTTGCAAGCAGCTTCGCGATCTCGACGATGATGGTCTCCGACTGGTTGCCAGCGAGGCTCGGGATCGCGCCGGCCGCCGTCATACCGAGGCCGACGATGCCGATGAAGATCGCAACAGTCATCGAGATCACCACCCATACGGAAGCGATCCGTCTCGAGAGCTTCAGCTTCTTGTCATCGCCGATGGCCATGAAACGAAGCAGGATATGCGGCATACCGAAGTAGCCGAGTCCCCATGCCAGGGTTGAAACGATGGTGATGACGCTGTATGGACTGGAGGTACCGCTCGTCGGATCATAGACCAGCAGCATATCGAGGTAGCCACTGAGACCGGATGCGTTCTGAAGAACGGCTGCGAAGCCACCGGCTCTGTGCACACCGAAGATAAGGACGATCAGAAGTGCAAGCGACATGACGATACTCTGGATGAAGTCCGTGGTTGACGCCGCGAGGAATCCACCGAGGGAAGTGTAGCCGACGATAACGAAGGCACTCGCGATCATCGCCACATGATAATCCGCACCGAAGAGGCTACCGAAGAGCTTACCGCAGGCAGCGAAGCCGGACGCAGTATACGGGATAAAGAAAATAACGATGACCACCGCCGCAATCAGGGTCAGGATCTTCTTTCGGTCATTATAACGGTTTGAGAAAAACTCCGGAATCGTGATGGAGTCATTGACCTCGGTATAGACACGGATCCGCTTCGCAACGACGAGCCAGTTGATATAGGTACCGAGTGCGAGACCGATGGCCGTCCAGCCCGGATCCGAGATGCCGCTGAGATACGCGAGGCCCGGAAGGCCCATGAGCAGCCAGGAGGACATATCCGACGCTTCTGCCGACATCGCCGTCACAAAGGGGCCCAGGGAACGACCGCCCAGGAAAAAGTCCCCCGCCGTCGCGTTCTTATCGGATACCTTAAATCCGATGAAGAGCATGCCGACCAGGTACAGGACCATGGCTACCATCATTCCGATCTGTGCTACTGTCATCTTTCTTACCTCTCTTTACCACAGGAAGTCCGCCGTTCTTTTTCGAGGCAACGCATGAAAGCGTGCAAAAAGGTCACGTTCTCCCAACAAAAAATATGTGTATGATCATACCCCTTCAACGGAAAGATTGCAAGGAGAATAGGACATGTCCGCGCATGTCTTTTTTGTATGGCTGTTATGCGCATGAATACCGCCGGAAAGTGACGACTTTCCGGCCTTTTCGGATATGCAGACGGCAGCTGTCCTCCCCTGCCTCTGGTAATCCGTCTTTATCCTGTGAATTGCAGAAATCCGGTGCTTATGTTACATTATTCTCTAGATTTTTCAGGAGAAAACCATGCTGGACAACACGATTATCGATTCAAACGACCATCAGCAGCTCGAGCTGTACATCCACATCCCATTCTGCGCACGAAAGTGCAATTACTGCGATTTCCTCTCCTTTCCGATGAAAGAAACGGAACACGGATCCTACATCGATCAGCTCTGTGCAGAGATTCGGGAAAGCGCCGCGCTGGCGACGAACTACGAGATCTCGACCATCTTCATCGGCGGCGGAACCCCGTCACTGCTGGATCCGAAGTACATCTCACGCATCATGTACTACATCCGCCGCTTCTATACCGTCCGCTCGAACGCCGAAATCACCATCGAGTGTAACCCGGCCTCGACCATCGCGTATAAATTTGCGGCCTACCGCGACGCCGGCATCAACCGTCTGTCCATCGGCCTTCAGTCTGCCGACAACGACGAACTCCGCACCCTCGGCCGTCTCCACCTCTTCGAGGACTTCCTGAAGTGCTACCAGAGTGCGCGGATGGAGGGCTTCCGGAACATCAACATCGACCTCATCGACGAGATCCCGGGGCAGACTGAGAAGTCCTGGCGCGAGACGCTCCGCCATGTGCTCATGCTGAAGCCGGAGCATGTCTCGATCTATAATCTCATCGTCGAGGACGGGACGCCGTTTCGGGCAATGCAGGAGGCCGGTACGCTGGCACTTCCTTCAGAAGATACGCAGACCGCCATCGACGCGCTGACCCGCGAGATGACGGAGCGCTACGGCTACCAGCGCTACGAGGTCTCGAACTATGCGAAGCCGGGCTGCGAATGCCGGCATAACTACGGTTACTGGTCCGGTGTACCCTACCTGGGCTTCGGTCTCGGTGCTGCCTCCTGCTTCCAGGGCGAACGCTGGAGCAATCTTCGAAGCTTTCCGCAGTACCTCGCACTCGACATGGCTTCAGAGCTCCGACAGGGCTGTCCGACACTGCATGTCGAACACGAGAAGCAGAGCATCCAGGCACAGATGGAGGAGTTCATGTTTCTCGGACTCCGCCGTACCGCCGGCATCTCCGAGATCGAATTCAAGACCCGCTTTCAGATCGACATCCATTCCGTCTTCGCTGAGCAGCTGCAGCGCTACACCGACGAAGGCCTACTGATCCACGAAGGCTACCGCTACCGTTTTTCCGAGCGCGGTATGGACGTCTCGAATTTCATCTTAAGCGACTTCCTGCTGGACTAAAAAAAACGGAGAACGGTCTCCGAAAACCGTCCTCCGTTTTTCTTTTTACTGACATCCAGCCGATGATCTCCGTGTTATCCGCGATCAGCAGATGTGACGGATCCAGCCCTCCGGAGCTTCGATCTTACCGCTCTGGATACCGGTGATGGTTGCGTAGAGCTCGCCGATGACTTCGCCGGCCTTCTCCATACCAGATGGAAGGTCGATGACCTCATCGTGATTTACGATCTTACCAACCGGAGAGATCACCGCTGCAGTACCGCAGAGACCGCACTCCTTGAAGCCCTTGATCTCCTCGAACTTCACTGGGCGCTCATCGACCGTCAGGTGGAGATAATGCTCTGCGATGTAAACGATCGAACGTCTGGTGATGGACGGAAGGATAGACGGTGACTTCGGAACCACCAGCTTGCCATCTGCATCGACGAAGATCGCATTGGATCCACCTGTCTCCTCAACGTAGGTTCTGGTCGCTGCATCGAGGTAGAGGTTCTCAGCGAAGCCTGCCTTATGTGCAAGCACAGAAGAGTGTAAGCTCATCGCATAGTTCAGACCTGCCTTTACAGCACCGGTTCCATGAGGTGCTGCACGATCGAAATCCGAAACCTGAATCGCGATCGGCGTTGCGCCACCCTTGTAGTATGGTCCTACAGGCGTTGCAAATACTCTGAACTGATACTCATCCGCCGGCTTTACGCCGATGACAACACCGGTTGCGAACTCATATGGACGAAGGTAAAGGGATGCACCGGAGCCATATGGTGGTACCCAGTCGAGGTTCCCCTTTACGACCTGATCGATGGCATCGAGGAAACGATCCTTCGGGAACGGTGGCATCTCGATACGCTGTGCCGACGCATACATTCTGTCCGCATTGAGGTCCGGACGGAAGCATACGACAGAACCATCCTCCCAGGTATATGCCTTCATACCCTCGAAAACCTGCTGGCAGTACTGAAGCATGCCGGCTGACTCATTCAAGGTCACATTCGGATCCGAGATCAGGGCACCCTCATCCCAGTTTCCATCCTTCCAGTTTGATACATATCTCTTATCGGTTACACGATAGCTGAAACCGATATTTCCCCAATCAAGGTCTTTCTTCGCCATTGCTTGTATCTCCTTTCACTATGACATCTCGTCATGATTAGAGCTAGTATAGCCCTCAGAAAAAGTGAATGCAATTGAAGAAGCACACAAAATAATCATGTCTGTTATAACCCTGTTCTGTTTTCTTCGGTCAGTATAGTGTCATATGGTTATGGAAAGCTTTTTACTGTATCACAAAAACAGGCCGTGACTCCGAAGAGCCACGGCCTGAACCATATGCATAACTATTTATTCCGAATCGAGCTTCAGCACCGACATGAACGCACTCTGCGGGATTTCGACGTTACCGAACTGACGCATCCGGCGCTTACCTTCCTTCTGCTTCTCGAGCAGCTTCTTCTTACGGGAGATATCACCGCCATAGCACTTCGCGAGGACATCCTTTCGCATCGCGCGGATGTTCTCACGAGCGACGATCTGTCCGCCGATCGATGCCTGCAGCGGGATCTCGAAGAGCTGACGCGGAATCTCATTCTTCAGCTTCTCGCACATCTTCTTTCCACGCTCATACGCCGAGTCCTTATGGACGATGAAGCTCAGTGCATCGATGACCTGACGGTTGACCATGATATCGAGCTTCACCATCTTCGAGGTCTGGTAGCCCTTGAGCTCATAATCATAGGATGCATAACCCTTCGAGCGAGACTTGATCGCATCGAAGAAATCATAGATGATCTCATTCAGCGGCATCTCGTACTTCAGAATCGCACGGTTCGCCTCGATGTACTCGGTACTCTTATACACGCCACGGCGATCCTGACAGAGCTGCATGATGGCACCCATGAATTCCGGGGTCACCATGATCTCCACATCGACCACCGGCTCTTCGATATGATCGATCTCGGACGGATCCGGAAGGTTCGCCGGGTTCGAAAGCTCTATCATCGTGCCGTCGGTCTTATACACATGGTAGACAACCGAAGGTGCCGTCGTCACCAGGTCGAGATCATACTCTCTCTCCAGACGCTCCTGTACGACATCGAGATGCAGAAGGCCGAGGAAGCCGCAGCGGAATCCGAAGCCGAGCGCCTGAGAGGTCTCCGGCTCATACTGAAGTGCCGCATCGTTCAGCTGCAGCTTTTCCAGGGCATCCCGGAGATCCGGATACTTCATCGTATCGGCCGGATAGATACCACAGTATACCATCGACTGCACCTGCTTATAGCCCGGCAGCGGCTCTGTCGCCGGATTCCGATCATCGGTCACCGTATCACCGACACGGGTATCACGGATATCCTTGATCGACGCTGTGATGTAGCCGACCATGCCGGCACTCAGCTCCGGACACGGGATGAAGCGGCCCGGTCCGAAATACCCGACCTCGGTTACATCGAAGGCGGCACCGCTCGCCATCAGACGGATGCGGGTACCGACCTTCACCGCTCCCTCCTTGATTCGACAGAAAATGATAACCCCACGGTAGTTATCATAGAGGGAGTCGAAGATCAGCGCCTGCAGCGGCTTCTCCTTCGAGCCGGTCGGTGCCGGCAGCTTCTTCACGATGGCCTCCAGGACCTCCTCCACATTTTCACCGGTCTTCGCCGAGATACGCGGTGCATCATGTGCCTCGATACCGATGATATCCTCGATTTCCTCCGCCACACGATCCGGATCGGCCGATGGAAGATCGATCTTATTGATCACCGGAAGGATCTCGAGATCATGATCCAGCGCCAGATAGGTATTCGCCAGTGTCTGGGCCTGAATACCCTGCGTTGCATCGACGATCAGAATCGCACCATCACAGGCTGCCAGTGAGCGGGAGACCTCATAGTTGAAATCGACGTGACCCGGGGTATCGATGAGGTTAAAGATATACTCCTCCCCATCCTGTGCCTTATAGACGATACGCGTCGTCTGTGACTTGATCGTGATGCCACGCTCACGCTCGATATCCATGTTATCGAGCACCTGTGACTGCATCTCACGTGCCGTCAGCGTACCCGTCTTCTCGATGATCCGGTCCGCCAGCGTTGATTTACCGTGATCGATATGCGCGATGATGCAAAAATTTCTGATTTTACTCTGATCGATGTTTGTGATGTCTGCCATGTTCCTACCTATATAAATATAATTTCCGGGGCAGTTCCCGGATTCTCGTATTTTCCGTGGAAATATACTAACATACTCCTGCATCTTTTGCCAACAGAATCCCGTAAAAGCGGGATTCGCTCAGCCGCCCCGTTACTGTTTACTCGTCAACCGGCTTCAGGCAGGGACTCAGCGGGGCCGAAAGAAAAATCTGTATAGTAGTTATGATAAGGAGTGAAATGGTTCATCGTGCCTATATCTTATGAGAGACGTGAAGTGAATAGTAGGCATGATATCAACCAAAATAGCCCATCATGCCTACTTTCGCCGAAGATTTTATAGGCATGGTGGTAGGAAAACTGTCTGAACGTGCCTACGGTGTACCCCGAAATATGGCCATTTCCGTAGGCACGATGACGATATAAAGCGCTTACCGTGCCTGCGAATAAAATTTCGAAGCGTCTCTGTCGTAGGCATGATTTCACGATAAAGCGCTTACCATGCCTGTAGCTCCAAATGCCCAGGCATCCAGATGTAGGCATTGTCCTGCTATGAAGCGCATACAGTGCCTACGGTGTAAAAATCCTGAGAGGGTTTGTGGCACAGCAGGCCCTCCGGCTCCCTGCCTAATCAGTGCACGTGTGAACAATAACAAATAAAGAAACCCTGCGGTGGGTTAACCGCAGGGCTTTGTGAGTAACGTTACTTACAAATATTTATTTTCAAGAACGACTTGAAAAAGCAGAAATCCTGTACATGATTTCTGTGCGCTTCGCGCAATCAGTTCATGGAAGCGACAGCCTTTGAGATGTGAGCAACCTTTCTGGAAGCGTTGTTTGCCTTATAGATGCCCTTGCTGTGTGCCATGCAAATCTTCTTCTGAGCCATCTTCAGAGCATCCTGAGCTGCTGCCTTATCGCCAGACTCAACTGCTGCGTATACTCTCTTGATGTATGTCTTAACCTCAGAACGAATCGCCTTGTTACGCTCGTTTCTAGCCTGAGCTACAAGAATTCTCTTCTTTGCGGACTTAATGTTTGCCATTGTGAAATCTCCTTTCCTTCAAATATCGTGTGGAGATCCATCGGATCTCGGCGCTTTCAAATACCGGACACGGACAGTTTGAAAACACGCTAAATTATCATATATAAAACCCACGTCGGTGTCAAGCCGAAAAAGCACGTTTTTTCGGGCTTTCACGCGGACTGCGTAGCAGTTCGGCGGAGGGACGAGTTACTGTTCACTCATCAAATGACCCCTGGAGCTCCTGCCTGGATTGTTACGGTTTTGTTTCACAAAAGGGGCGGATCAGCGGACTGTGACAGTATCTATTTTCGCAGAACGCCCCCTGTCTTATCAGTACACGAGTGAACAGTAACCTTTATTTCTGTTTATATCCGAAGCCCTGGAGGGCCAGGGCTGATGGTTAAGCAGTTATCCTGATCTCCCCCATCTTTCCAGTCTCGAGCATCTCTACGCCGTAGCGCCGCAGTCTCTCCCGCGTTTCTGCATGCGGGTGTCCGTAATCGTTTCCGACGCCGTAGCTGAGAATCGCATAGTCCGGTCGCAGGGCCGCGAGCAGGGCCTCCGAGCTGCTCGTATGGCTGCCATGATGCCCTGCCTTCAGCACATCGATCTTCGGATAGCCTGCATCAGCATCCCACAGTGCCGCGAGCATCTGCCGCTCACAGTCCTCGTCCATATCCCCCGTAAACAGCATCTGAAAATCCGACGCGCGCAGCAGCATCCCGATCGAGTGATCATTCGCTTCCGTCAGCCGCTCTGTTCCCGCCGGATAGCAGCCGAGAATCTCCACCTCGCCGAGGGTGATATCGTCACCCTGTCCGAAGTACCGAATCCGCACATCCCGTGCAGCCGCTGCGTTACGAAGCGCATCATAGCGCGCATCCTGCATGGCCACCCGTGGAAGCAGCAGCTCCCCGACGGTAATCTTCGGCTCCTCCTCGAGAAGATACAGTATGCCGGTATAGTGATCCGCATCGCAGTGCGTAATCAGTGCGAGGTCGATGTGCCCGATTCCCTGTGACTCGAGATACGGGACGAGTACATTTTCCCCGAGGCGCTGATCACTCGTCGAACCACCATCCACACTCATCACCAGACCCTGATTTCGCAGGATAAAACCATCTCCCTGTCCGACGTCCAGTGCCGTGATCTCGAGCCCCTGCGGCTGCTTCGCCGGAAGCCACAGCATCGACAGGATCAGCGGCAGCACGATGCAGAGCAGCGGCAGTCGACACACCGTCGCCCCAGGATCCGATAGCATGTTTCCATGTTCGCAGAGCTGCTGTACCCATCGAGCCCTTCCGCTCTGCGGTACGGAGCTTTCCCGGGCTGGAATCTCCGATCGCACAGGATGCCGCCAGACACGCTGCTGCCCGGCGTGTTCGGCGGCATGCCGTTCCGCGAGCGCCCATGTCACGACGCCGAGCGCTGTATAGTAGAGAAGGATGCTGTGCATCGGCGGTCGGCCGAGCAGCAGGGAGCTGTACGGAAGTGCTGCGCAGTGCGTACAGAGAAGCGTATACAGGCGAAGTATCCAGTGTCCACCACCGACGGCGATGGTCGCAAGCTTCTCTGACAGCCCGAAGAGCCCGACACCGAAAACGCCGCTGTAGATCACACAGCCCATCAGTGGCAGTACGATGAGATTCAGGAAGATCCCGTAGAGCGGAAAGCGGAAATAGTGAAACAGAATCACCGGCAGCGTCAGGAGCTGCAGATAAAAGGAGATCCATAGGCCCTCGAGCAGCGGATGCTTCGGTGCCGGGAGGAACTGACTCAGGCCGATGGCGAGCACCGCCAGGAAGCTCAGCTGGAAGCCTGCACTGAAAAGCATGAACGGCTCCTTCCACAGGAGAAAGAGTGCGGCCGCAGCCATCGCCGTCAGCATATCATAGCTTCGTCCGACGGCCGCAGCGAGAAAGCGTAGAAGCAGCATCAGCACTGCCCGGAGAGCCGAGCCGGAGCAGCCCGTCAGAATCCCGTAGGATATGATCAGAAGTGCTGCGACGACACCGGATGCAGCCTTACTTCTGCCGAAGCGCCGCAGCAGCTCATAGATACCGAGGCCCAGAATCGACAGATGCAGACCGGAAACTGCGAGGATATGGGCGATGCCGCTCTCCTGATAGAGTGATCGGATATCCTCATCCATCGCCGATTTGTCTCCCGTCAGCAGTGCGCGGTAAATCCCGGCGTCCTGTGGCGGCAGCAGCTGATCGAGGATATCCCCCATCCGAAGTCGGAGCTCCTGCAGCCCCCTCGCAAAAGGCTTCGGCTCCCCTCCGATGACCCGGAAGGATGTCCCGTACATCGAACCATGCACAGATATCGTCCGATAGTACAGACGAAAATCAAACACACCCTCATTTCGCGGTGCTTCCACCGATGAGATCTTTCCATACACTTCGATCCGTTCCCCCGGCAGTGGCCGAGACGCCTCCGGAAGACGATCTGTCGTCTGCTTCCTGTCCTGTTTTTCGGACGATGACGGTGCCCCGAATGTACGTTGCTTCTCGCCCCACTTTCCAGACGGCGGCTCTTCATCCCCGGTCTCCATATAGACGAGAATCGTCCCGACCGGCTGATCATAGCGTGCCCGCATCGCCGCGGTGGCCGAAGCCGGCAGCGCATCCTGCGTACCGTACGCACTCGACAGCAGCGCGTTTCGCACGCGCAGCTTCGCCTTCCCTGCAGCCTCCGTATATTCCTGCACCTCTCCGCACAGACGCACCTTCATCCCGCTGAAGATACAGATCCGTTCCTCCGAACGTTGAAATGCACGCGCTGCCATCCGATAGCGCAGGCCTCCGGCGAGAAACAGCACAAATAAGAGTGCAAGCGCACCCTTCCGAAGCGTTTTCTTTTTGATCCCATGGAAAACGAGGCATGCGGACAGAATCCCCGCAACCCCTCTCAGAACGAAACCACATTCCCCGGCAGATACGCACACTCCAAGTACATACACCACGGCCATCAGAAGAAGCGGTCGTTTCACATTCATAAGTGCATCATAGCAGAAGAGGCCGGGCCTATCAAGGTCCGACCTCTTTCATTTTATGATATTTTATGGATACATCTGCTTTTCTGTCAAAGCCATACTGTACACTTCCCGGCATTGTCCTGCCATGCGCTATGCAGATGCTTTCGTCTTACGCTTCGATCAGCTCTACCGGACGCTCGATGACGGCTGCACCCAGTCCGTCCTGCCCGATGTGACAGGAAATCAGCAGCGACAGCGGTCGAACAACGATCTCCGGATTCAGTCGATCCGGAAAGGCTTTCTTCAGCTCCTCTGCGAAATCGGCCGCCTGCTCCGGATTATCCGTATAGGCGATCGCGACATAGCAGTTCTTCATCTCCGGATCGCCGAGGCGACCTTCCAGCTCACTCTTCAGTCCCTTGATGATCGCATCCTTCACCTGACGGGTCATCCGTACCTTCGTATAGGAATCGAGCTTTCCACCGTTTGTGATGCCGAGCACCGGCTTGATATGGAGCAGTGTGCCGATGGCAGCGGCCATCGGTGTGATACGTCCACCCTTCTTCAGGTACTTCAGTGTATCTACACCGACATAGATCTGGTTCTGCTCTGCATCACGGTTCAGGATGTCGCAGATCTGCTGTCCATCATAGCCGCGTGCAGCGAGCTCTGTTGCAAAGATCGCGACCTGGCGCTGTACGACCGATACACCACGATCGTCCGGCACGAATACACGTCCCTCGTACTTCTCATCCTGAGCCAGCATCATCGCCGTCTGTGTGGAACCGGACAGTCCCGAGCTCAGCGGCACATGCACGATCTGGTCACAGGTCTCGAGGAGCTCGTCCCAGACCTTCATCACATCCTCCATGCTCGGCTGCGATGTCGCGATGTCATGATCGTTCTTCAGCTTTTCGAAGAACTCTTCTCTTGTAAGGTTGATGTTTTCGTAATATTCCTGATCATCGATCCGGAAAGGCATCGGAACGACACGGATGCCGAGCTCTGCACTCTCCTGTGGTGTGATACCACTGCCGGAATCAGTTGAAACGCCAACGTTCATATATATTTACCTCAAACTCTCTGTACAGTGCCGTGAGGCCGAAGCCGGACGGCACGGCAGCTCAGCAGCTCTTACTTTTCAACGATGAGAGATTTACCGCTCATCTCCTCCGGCTGCGGGATCTCCATCATCTGGAGCAGTGTCGGCGCGATATCGCAGAGTGCGCCACCCTCACGAAGCTTCCAGTCCGGATTCGAATTAATCAGGATGAACGGAACCGGATTCGTGGTATGTGCGGTCCATGGCTCGCCGGTCTCATAGTTGATCATCATATCAGCATTACCATGATCGGCGACGATCATCATCTGACCACCGACCGACTTGATGGCATCTACCACCTCTCCGACTGCATGATCCACCACCTCGATGGCCTTCACCGCAGCTGGAATCACACCGGTATGGCCGACCATATCCGGGTTTGCGAAGTTCGCGATGATCATGTCATACTTCTCAGACTTGATCGCCTCCACCAGCTTCTCACATACCTCAGGGCAGGACATCTGCGGCTTCAGATCATAGGTCGGAACATCCTTCGGAGATGGAACAAGGATACGATCCTCACCGGCATTCGGTTCCTCTACGCCACCGTTAAAGAAGAAGGTAACGTGTGCATACTTCTCAGTCTCTGCGATACGAAGCTGCTTTAAACCAAGCGATGCAACATACTCACCGAGGGTCTTCGTGATGCTCTGCTTCGGGAACGCGATCCGCTTGTTCGGGATGGTCGCATCATAATCAGTGAAGCATACAAAAGCAGTATCGAGACGCTTTCCTCTCTCGAAGAAGCTGAACTCATCATCACAGAAGCAGTGGGTCATCTCACGTGCACGGTCCGGACGGAAGTTGAAGAAGATGCAGGAATCACCATCCTGAATCATATGTCTCGGAGCACCCTCCTTCTCGATCACGCACGGAACCACGAACTCATCGTATACCTTCTCATCATAGGAGCTCTGCATCGCCTCGGATACGGATGCGAAGTGGTTACCGATTCCCTTCGTCATCGCATCGTATGCCTTCTCGACACGATCGTAGTTCTTATCACGATCCATCGCATAGTAACGGCCGGAGATCATCGCGATCTCACCGACACCGAGCGCTGCCATCTTCGCCTCGACCTCCTCGAGGAACGCCTTACCGGAATCTGGTGGTGTATCACGACCATCGAGGAAGGCATAGAGATATACCTTCGTTAAGCCATGACGCTTCGCAAGCTCGAGAAGACCGAAGATATGCTCGAGGTGAGAATGTACACCGCCGTTTGAAACGAGACCCATCAGGTTCAGTGCGGAATCGTTCTTCTTACAGTTTTCAACAGCTGCCACAAGCTCCGGATTCGTAAAGAAATCGCCATCCTGGATGGACTTCGTGATTCTCGTGAGATCCTGATAAACGATGCGGCCGGCACCCATATTCATGTGGCCTACCTCGGAGTTACCCATCTGACCATCCGGAAGACCTACATACAGTCCGGAAGCCTGACCCTCTACGAACGGATACTCCTTCTCAAGCCGATCCATCACCGGTGTATCCGCCATCGCAATTGCATTTCCCTCTGGATTCGGATTGATACCATATCCATCAAGAATCATCAGTAAAACTGGTTTCTTCTCTGTCATAAATGCCACCTTCTATTTCTATCCTTCAGCATAAACACGGGGTTTCCATAGCGCTTAAAATGAAGATTTTAAGCCATAATCGCTTGTAGTTTATACCAAAAGGAGGGCATCGTCAACGACTCTGCCCTCCCCTTGTTAAAAAATATACAATACCATTTCACGTGGTTTTTATTACTATCACACGTCTGTTTCATACCGTCTGACATGGACGGATCTGCATGATCGTGTCATCCGTGGCAAAGAACGTTCTTCGCCTCAAGGAACTGCATGATAATGTGTATGATCGTGCCATCTGCGACGAAGACTGTCCGCGCTCATCACCGGACGAATCCGGTACATCAGCCGAAGTATCTCTTGAGGAGACCTGCAAAGGCCTTACCATGTCTCGCCTCATCACGTGCCATCTCATGAACAGTATCATGGATCGCATCGAGGTTCAGCTCCTTCGCACGCTTCGCAAGGTCTACCTTACCAGCCGTTGCGCCGTTCTCTGCAGCGACACGTACGGTGAGGTTCTCCTTTGTAGACGGGGAAACGACCTCGCCGAGAAGCTCCGCAAACTTCGCTGCGTGCTCAGCCTCTTCAAACGCAGCGGTCTTATAGTACTCACCGATCTCCGGGTATCCCTCACGGTAAGCCGCTCTGGACATCGCAAGATACATACCAACCTCTGTGCACTCGCCCTGGAAGTTTGCGCGGAGGTCTTCCTTGATATCCTCGCGAACATCACTTGCAACACCGATCACATGCTCTGCAGCCCAGGTCATCTCCTCTGCCTGCTCTACGAACTTATCTGCCGACGCATGGCATACCGGACACTCCTCTGGTGGAACCTCTCCCTTATAAACATAGCCACATACGGAACATACCCAAGTCTTTACCTTCATAATTCATTCTCCTTTTAAATGAGCAGCTTCTGCTGCATGATTTTTCGTTTATCCGTTCTTACTCCATTCGCTGCCGATGAGCGCGGACATCGGTCACTTCCTTCATGTCCTCATCTCTTCGCGCTGAATCATCAGAGAGCATCGCCTGCAGATCACTCCGCTTCGCCTGTTTCACAGCACCGCTCACAGATCCCATGAAATACCAGATCATGGCCGGTGACGATCCCCGGTACATGCCGTGCTGCCTCTTCATCCAGTGCCTCTGCTTCCGGCATCGGCAAATCGAAGACACCACCACAGCGGTCACATACGAAGTGCACATGCTTTTCTGCATTCGGATCGAAGCGATCCGCACCGGATACGAAGCTCAGCTTCTGAATCGTACCGTTCTTCGCGAGAAGTTTCAGATTACGGTAGACGGTCGCCAGGCTGATGTTCGGATCCCTGTCACGAAGCTCCGCAAAAATCACATCCGCCGTCGGATGATCCTTATGCCCGCTAAGCTGATCGAGGACTTCCTCGCGCTGCCTTGAATAATTCATCGTTACTCCTAAACAGTGAATTTAAAATCAATAACTATTATTGATTTATCTGTATATTACTCCTTTTACACGTATACGTCAAGCAAAATCGATAATTATTTTTAATTTTCCAGTTACTGCTCAACGAAAATCCGCTGTGGCTTTTTCTGTCCCGCCGCTTTATAATAGGTACGACTTCGGTCAGACAAACGATTCATGCTTATAAAGATGTAAGGAGATATATCATGGGACAGATCAAAGTTACCAAGGCACCGATTGAAGGCCTTTATGTCATCGAACCGAGCGTTCATGGCGACGCACGTGGCTATTTTATGGAAACCTATAATCAGAAGGATATGCACGAGGCTGGTCTCGACATGGTCTTCGTGCAGGATAATCAGTCCATGTCCACGAAGGGCGTTCTTCGTGGTCTGCACTTCCAGAAGCAGTATCCGCAGGGCAAGCTCGTCCGCGTCATCAAGGGTTCTGTATATGATGTCGCCGTCGACCTCCGTGAAGGTAGCCCGACCTATGGTCAGTACTACGGCGTCGAGCTCACCGAGGAGAACAAGAAGCAGTTCTACATCTCCGAGGGCTTCGCGCACGGTTTCCTGGTACTCTCCGATGTCGCTGAGTTCTGCTATAAGGTCACCGATTTCTGGCATCCGGGTGATGAGTCCGGTCTCGCATGGAACGATCCGGAAATCAACATCCAGTGGCCACAGCTTCAGGGCGCCTACCCTGGTTCTGCAAGTGCCGAAGGCTACACTCTCGAGGATGGCACCCCGCTCAACCTCTCCGATAAGGATCAGAAGTGGCTCGGCCTCAAGGACACCTTCCACTTCAGCACAGAAAAGTAATCCGATGTTGCTTCTTTTCCCATGCAGGACGCCTTCTGCCGCTCACGGAGCACTTCCTCTTTGGCATAAAAGCAACTGCATCTGACTGCATCCCGCAGTCCTCTATGAAAGTGAGATTATGGCAGAAAACCTGCGACAGATCGACTATATCATCCCGGAAAGCTTCCACGGCCACACCGTGGAGGCTTTTCTTCGTTCCGAGGGCTACTCTCGGACGACACTCTACCACCTTCGGAACACCCGTGCGCTCAGCGCAACGGAAACGAAGGCGGATGGTATCGACGGGCTCGTCCTGAACAGGCACCGGAGCCATCTGAAGGCAGTCCTCGCTGCCGGCGACCGGCTTCGCTGTAACATCCTCGAGACTGAAGACAGTCCGAACGTCGTCGAGACCGAGATCCCGCTGTCGATCGTCTATGAGGACGAGGATATCCTGGTCATCGATAAGCCAGCCGGGCTTCCGATTCATCCTTCGATGGGGCACTATGAGCACACACTCGGAAACGCACTCTGCTGGTACACGCACCACGTCCTCGGCTACGAGCATTATGTGAACCGCATCGTGAATCGCCTCGACCGCGACACGAGCGGTCTGCTGATTGCCGCAAAAAACATGCACGCAGCAGCCCGCCTCGGCGATATGATTCGCGCGCATGCGATCCAGCGCGAGTACCTCGCCATCGCCTCCGGAGATGTGCGGGACCTCTTCCCATGCGCGGATGCAGAGGCTGCTTTACAGGCATCCACTGTGTCCCGCTGCACGCACGC
Organism: uncultured Oribacterium sp.; assembly: GCA_902485915.1. Taxonomy (GTDB): domain Bacteria; phylum Bacillota; class Clostridia; order Lachnospirales; family Lachnospiraceae; genus Oribacterium. The sequence continues at coordinate 21,406 of CABTMH010000152.1, forward strand.
CGACCAGTGTGAAACACACTCCGTTAAAGAAAGCCCTCAGGATGGCATCCGCACACTAAGCGGCACCACGCTTCCGAGTGGACTTTATCTGAGCCGTTCCGCAGATCCAGTCTATGCGCGCGCCCGTCTGCAGAATCTGGATGGCCACTTCCCGGACTCCCTCGCGGGCATCCCGGCTCTTTTCGATCCGACGAATCCTGTCCTCGGCCTGCACTTCACCGTCAACGCAGCCATCGGTCGGAAGGAAGATTCCGTCATCGAACGCTGCATCGACTACGCGCAGGGAGACTACGCCGTCACGCACGGCCTGCTGCTTTCTTATAGTGCAGAAAACGACCTGAGTTTCCTGCGTCTAAAGCTCGAAACCGGTCGCACCCATCAGATCCGTGTGCATATGAAGTATCTGGGGCATCCGCTCCCGGGCGACTTTCTCTATCATCCGGATGAGCGTTTCATCACCCGCCAGCCGCTCCACTCCTGGCGTCTCCGCTTCCGGCACCCGATCAGCGGGAAGCTCCTCGAACTGACTGCACCACTCCCGGAGGATATGCTACGACTGATATAGGCCCTGCAGCTCCGCAAGCTGCGTAAACACTTCTCCGATTTTATCCTGGATGAGCAGGGTATCGGCACGCATCCGCACGGAAAGTGCATCCCGATTGATGATCACAAGATACTTCCCGCGGAAGTACTGGATATAGGAAGCCGCCGGATATACCGTCAGTGAGGTGCCACCGATGATCAGCATATCCGCCGCGGCGATGGCCTGAATCGCGCCTCGTACCGCAGTCTCCGGGAGGCTCTCCTCGTAGAGGGTGATGTCCGGACGGATCACACCGCCGCAGCTGCAGTGCGGAATCGGCTCCTTCGATTCGAAAATGTAGTCCGAAGGATAGGTCTTCCCGCAACGCATGCAGTAGTTTCGAAGTGCACTGCCGTGGATTTCATACACCACCTGACTGCCCGCCTTCTGATGCAGTCCATCGATGTTCTGTGTCACGATGGCGCTCAGCTTTCCCGTCTTTTCGAGCGCCGCGAGATATCGATGGGCCGCGTTCGGCTGCACTGCCCGTGTATCCATTTTCTGCCGGTGAAACTCGAAGTACACCTGCGGCTCATTTACGAGGCAGCTGTGACTCAGGAGATACTCCGGCGGATACTGATCGAAGCGGACATCATGCTGATTGTAGAGTCCATCCTTACTTCGGAAATCCGGCACTCCGCTCTCTGTCGACACCCCCGCACCACCGAAGAATACGACGCTCCTGGCATCGTCCATCCACTCCTTCAGCTTCTCGATCTTTTCTTCGTCGATCATGATACACACTCCTTATTTTCTATGAAATAGCCCCTTCAGGAACGCACGAATCCCGCCCGCCGGCAGCTCCTCCGCCAGCTCCTCTCGGAGATCGTCGCTGGCCAGCCGCGGATTATAGACCTTATCCTCGGAGAAGACACGGTTCATCGTGACGTCCTGCGCATCCACCGGCACCTCCGGCAGCATCTGCGCCCCATAGCAGAGACAGTACATATACATCGTCTGTCCCCGCAGGAAGCGGTCGTAGTAGCCCGCCCCATGGCCCAGCCGCCGGCCATAGCGGTCCGCTGCAATGCACGGCACCACCGCCAGCGCGATCTTATAAGCATCCACCACCGGCAGACCCGCCTTTGGTTCCAGCAGTCCATACGCTCCTGGCACGAGATCGTCCCAGCTCATGATTTGCACCGCCTCCATACGATGCTCCGGCCCAGGGATGCAACGTGGTACCGTTACGAGCTTTCCCATCTGCCAGGCCGTCTCGATGATCTCCCGCGTCGACGGCTCGTCCTCCGTATTCACGTAGCAGAAAATCGAATCCACCTGCTGAAAAATCGGATAGCAGAGAAAACGTGTCGCGATCTCCGCACTCGCCTGCGCACGATACTTCGCTGTCAGTGCTTTCTTCTTTTCGCGGATCAGTGCCCGTGCCTCGTCCTTCGTCATATTCTCTCCATTCATATCCCGAGCTTCTTTTTCGAAAGCATCAATCCCACAGGGTGCGCACACGGGATCGCCCCGCCGGCGTTTCCACTTCGGTGCCGCATCCGGATGTAAACATTGGCCTCGGTCAGAGATAGCGCAGCAGCGTCGGCAGCAGCACGGCCATGTCGATCGGCTTCGCGACGTGCGCGTTCATCCCAGCATCGAGCGCTGCCTGCCGATCCTCTGCGAAGGCGTTTGCAGTCATCGCGATGATCGGGATGCCCGCCTTTTTCGCATCCGCCATACCACGGATCTTCGCTGCCGCCTCATAGCCGTTCATTCTCGGCATCTGAATATCCATGAGGATGAGATCATAGTAGCCCTCCGGTGCCTGTGCCAGCATCGTGCAGCACTCCTCTCCATCCGCCGCGCGCTCGATGAGAAGTCCTTCCTCCCCGAGCAGCGCGATCGCGATCTCGGCGTTCAGCTCGTTGTCCTCCGCGAGCAGGATACGGCGTCCGCTGAGCTTCGCGTGCCCAGCTTCTGCGCATGCCTCTGCCGATGAGTATACCTCCTCACGGGAAGCGAGCGTCAGCGCGAGGTCGACGGTGAACTTCGTGCCGACACCCTGGGTACTCTTCACCTGGATCGTGCCACCCATCTGTTCGATGAGGGATTTGACGATCGGAAGGCCGAGACCGGTGCCGACGACCTTGTTTTCCGTCGTGGTATGCTCTCTGGAAAACTCATCGAAGATGTGAGGCAGATAGTCCGCGCTCATGCCGATGCCGCTGTCCTCGCAGGTGAAACGATAGCATGCCTTCTTCGCATCCTCGGATGGAAGCTCATGAATCTCCACGCGGATCGTGTGTCCATCCGGGGTGTACTTGATGGCGTTGCTCACGATGTTGAGATAGATTTCCTCCAGCTTCGTCTTATCACAGTACGCAAACTTATGCGGTACATGGGCGTCCTCGGAGTACTGAATGTTCTTTTTCTGGATGTCGGCTTCAAATACCGTATTGACGGAGTGGAACAGTGCACTGAGGTCCGTCGCTTCGAGCTTCAGCGTCGCACTGCCGCTTTCGATTCTGGCCATCTCCAGCACCTGGTTGATGATGGTCAGCAGCAGACTGCTGGCGTTCTGAATCTTCTGAAGATATTCTCTCGCCTTTTCCTGATCATCGAGATTTCGATGCAGCAGCTCCGTGAAGCCCATGATGGCGTTCATCGGCGTCCGGATATCATGGCTCATATTAAAGAGGAAGCGGGTCTTCGCTTCACTCGCCTCCTGCGCCTCCGCGGCCGACAGCTGCAGTTTCTCGGCATACTGCTGCTCGTGATAACGTTTCATAAAGAACAGATAGAAAAGCGTAGCGATCAGAAGCGATAAAACATAGCAGATCACGACATCAGAAATCCAGTAGAATATCGGAATCCATCCATCCGATGGGATGATATCGAAGTTCCAGCTGTCATTCGGAAGTGCGTAGCTGACCGTCAGCCACCCCTCCGGAAGCGTGTGCGGGCACTGAACCAGCACATTCGGCTCACCTGTCCGCGGGTCCTCTGTCCAGATCGTATAGCAGTAGCCGGCCTCACTCAGGCGATCAAGTCCCATGTTCGCCACAAACTTATCCCAGTCGATGACCAAGACGATGAAGCCCCAGAACTCCTGCTGTCCCGCAGCAGTCATCTGATATACTGGATTCAGAAGAAGAGCACCGGTGCCACCCTGTCTGAGTTTAAACGGTCCTGCGATGGTATATTCCTTACTATCCTTCGCCAGCTTCGCTTTTTCCCCCCGGTCAGAATCCGCGAGCAGATCGAGTCCGACAGCTTCTGCGTTTTCCTCCATCGGATAAATCTTCGTGATGACCCCCTTCGGTGCCAGTTCGAAGGCCTTCACCACACCATCTTCGTTCGGAAGCATACTCGCCAGCGTGGAGAACCCATCCTCGCTCAGCTCGTAGCCGGCCAGGATGACATTTTCCAGTACATTCGAGCAGGTCACATATTCATCCATCTGGGACCGGATTCTGCGAACCGTATTCTGTGCGGTATATGCCGCTGTAGCCTGTTCGTTTTTCTTGATATTTTCCAATAAAAAATAAGCCAGAAAAAGTGCACTCACGAAGGCGATCAACCCGACCACATAGCACTTTCTCTGTATTTTCTTCTCCACCCGGGTACGTTTCACCATAGTATGCACTCCATTTCCGCTGTCTATGCTCATTATAAGGCGCATGGACTGCAGATGCAAAAATAAAAATAATTTCCGCTCAGAAATGTATTGTCAAAATAATATTTACATGGTACTATGTAGACACAAGATAAAAAAAGATTCGTTAACAGAAAATCTTCTGACGAGAAAGGAAGATTCAGACGTTAACAAAGTGGTGATCCGACAAATCACCGAAACGATAAAAAAGGAAGGAGGTATGAAAACGATGATTCCAGCACAGTTCGTTGATAATATCTCCGGGCTTCACGAAAGATAAAATCCATTGATAACAGCGCATAAGCGGTCATGTTATTCAGCATCGGAGTGTTTCTCCAGATAAAGGATCTTTCATCAGGCCCGCGCGATATTATCATCTTTATAAAAGCAAAATAGAACAGATATCTAGAAAAGATAGCACAAAGCTATTTTAACCATATAGGCTTAGTACCTAGAGGAGATACTCCGTTGTACTATTAAGTTTTTAAATCGAATATGGAACATAAAACATAAGCTTAAATGCTTAGCATATAAAGAGGAATCCCAGAGGGGGATTCCTCTTTTCAGGTTCTGTTTCAATCGTAGCTCTTTCAGATCCGTCGTCCTCTTCGGATGCTTTATCGAGCGCGCATCCCTCCACGCAGCGATCCCCAGCCGTGACTTATATTTCATCCATCATAAAAGGGGGCAGACCTTTCGGTCTGCCCCCTCTTCTCTCATTCATCAGATCAGTGAATGAGATCCTCATAAAACTCGAATGCTTCCTTATCTGTAAAGCCTTCATGCACTACCTTATGAACCGCCTGCGCCATCTCTACCGGATGCTGGCTCTGGAAGATATTACGTCCCATATCAACACCACGTGCGCCCTTCTGGATCACTTCATAAGCTAGGGTCAGTGCATCCTTCTCTGCAAGCTTCTTACCGCCGGCTACGACGATCGGTACCGGGCAGGCCGATACGACTTCCTCGAAGTGCTCGCAGTTATAGGTCTTCACGATCTGACAGCCCATCTCTGCGATGATACGTGTCGCCAGCTTGAAGAACCGATCGGTACGCTCCATATCCTTACCTACGGCACATACGCCCAGGGTCGGGATGCTGTAGCGCATACCGGCATTGATCACCTTGCTCAGGTTATCGATGCTGGACAGCTGTCCATCTGCACCGATAAATACCTGGGAGGCCATACAGTCCGCATTCATACGAATGGAATCTTCGATATCTACAGCCACAACCTCATGACTCAGATCATCCTGCAGCATGCTCGAACCAGAGGATACTCTCAGTGCAATCGCATTCGTGAATTCCGGTTTTAAGCATGTGCGGATCGCGCCTCTCGTGCCCATAAAGCAGTCAACATATGGTGCCAGCTTCGGCAGTAATAAGTCAAGTCGCTCCAGGCCGGCTGTGCTGCCCATGAAATAACCATGGTCAAACGCAAACATCACCGTGTTTCCGCTCTTCGGATTAAAGATATTTGCAAGATGATGCTTCATTCCCCAATCCAAATTATTTGCGCCCTTAAGATAAAATCCATCCTGATTTGCAAATGGTGTATCTACGTGATAATCCTTCGCTACTTTAAGTCCCTCTAAATCTGCCATCGATGTGTTTCCTTTCGACTATATTCAGTTTGTTACAACATACATATCATAAGTTATATTCAGTTATATTCGTAGTATTTATGATTTAGAAATCATAATTGTTCATGTTCTCAGCGGTAAATACGAGACGCTCTGGAAGAAGAACGACACCGTTATTCTCAGCACCGGTAGCTGCACCAGCGGAGATGCTTTCGTTTGCAAGAACTTCGCAGGAGCCGATCTCAGGGATATCGATGGAATCGCCGACCTTCACAGTGTTACCTGCAGCGAGGTATGCAGCGACGTAGCAGCCCATAGCGCCCTGAAGCTTCGCATCCCAGAGACCCCAGTTGTAAAGAGTTCCGTTTGTGCAGTACTGCTTTACAGCGTTCGGAGTTGCGAAACCGGTGATGGTTACGTTGTCCTTGTTATAGCCCTTGTTCTCTGCAGCCTGTAACTGGCCAGGAAGAGCAGTGGAGTCGTTACAGATGATGACGTCGATATCCGGGTTTGCATCGAGAACAGCCTCACCTACAGTGATGGACTTCTCTGCATCCTGCTCAGAATAGTAGTTATCCGGGTGAACATTGGTCCAGTTCGGATAGGTCTCAGCGATGATTTTCTCACCTTCAACCTGCCAGCTGTTCTGGTCGGTTACGGTCGCCTGTGAATAGTGCCAGCAGTACTTGATTTCATCCTTCTCCGGATCCTTGCCTCTTGCCTTTAAGCCATCCACAGCCATATCAACGAGCATCTGTCCTAAAACTTCCGGTGTTCCCTGGGAAACCATGAGGCTTCTATCCTCGACGTTTGCGTCCGAATCCCATGTGCTGACGATGATACCGGCATCCCTTGCCTCATTCAGTGCATCTGAAACACCTGCTGCATCGACAGTGGAGATACAGATGGCATCTACGCCTGCAGAAATCGCCTGGTTGATAACGGATACCTGATCTGCTACGGCTGCGCTTGAGCTGCCCATGTAGTTTACATTGATGTTCCACTTCTTTGCGAACTCCTGAGCACCATCATTGGCAACCTCGAAGAATGCGTTACCGGTCAGCTTCGGAATAAACGCAACGGTCTTTCCTTCTACGCTTGCACCGGATGTGCTCTCTGCGGCCGGAGCCTCTGTCTCTGCGGCTGCTGCAGCTGCTGTGGTCTCTGCCTTCGCTGCTGCGGTTGTCTCTGTTGCCTTGGTGTTTCCACCACAGCCTGCGAGCATAGATGTCAGCATCGCACCTACTAAAACGGTTGATAAAATCTTCTTCATTACATTTCCTCCTTTGGATGTTTGATATGTATGTTTAGATATGATCTAACTTGGTTTATGCAACGGCCTTCTGCCGATGACTTTTACACTTTGCACGATAGTTTACAAACGCCGGATGTACCATCAGTGCACGTCCCAGCAGAACAACGACCAGCAGGATTCCGATCGGCGCATCCAGATACTGTGCATTGATACCGAAGCACAGCGGAAGGCCGAATTTGATCAGTCCGATGATGATGGTTGCCAGTACGGTGCCGAGTACATTACCCTTTCCACCGGTCGATAAGGTACCACCCAGCACGACGACGGTGATGATATTCATAGTGAATGTACTTCCGAGATCGGACTTTGCGATGTTGTAGTACGATGTCAGAATGATACCTGCGATGGCCGCACCGATCGCACTCAGCACATAGGTAGAAAGGACTACTCTCTTCGTATCGATGCCTGAGAAGCTGCCGGCATTCGGATTCACACCGACGAGAAAGATCTTGCGTCCATACTTGGTCTTATGAAGGACGATGCCCATGATGACGGCGATGACCAGAAAGATGATCGCCGGGCCCGGTGAGATCTTACCGATTTTAAACTTGGTCATCGCTCTGAAAGCATCCGGGAAATTCGTGATACCCATATAAGACGGAGTATCACTCATGGTGGATACCATCAGCGCAAGGCCTGCATACAGGAAACTGCCACCCAGCGTCGCCACCATCGCCTGCACTCCACAGTACGCGATGAAGAATCCGGTCAGGATGCCACATAAGATGGCGATCACGACAGCCAGTGCGACCGCCGCCCAGATATTGAGTCCCCAGTCCTGCCATGCCACACCGATGATGATCGAGGTCAGTCCCACGATGGAGCCCGCCTGGATATCGATACCGCCGGTGATCATGACCAGTGTGACGAAGATACCGATGATGCCGATCGGAACGAAGTCATTCAAACTGCGGAACATCGACGAAACATTCAGGAACTTCGGATTGGTCATGCCGAAAATAAGAATTTCGATCAGAATGACGGCGATCAGGAACCAGTTCCAGTTCAGCTTTACTTTCAGCTTGTTTTTATTTTCACTTGAAACATTTCCGCTCATCATGCATTCTCTCCTTCCGCCACCATGTCATCCCGTGTTCTTGCCTGCAGTCTTTCATGTCTTAACTTCATTCTGGAACGAATCTGCATGACAGAATCGACGACGACGATCACGATCAGGATGCTTCCTGTAATCGCATCATTATAATTGGACGAGAAGCCCATAAATACCAGAAGGTAACTGATGGAACTCATGATAACCGCACCGATCGCGGATCCGATCACACTTCCCACACCACCGGTAAGGCTGATGCCACCCAGTACACAGGCGGCGACAGCAGTCATCTCATATCCATTACCACTCGAGGTGGTGACGATACCGATACGGCTGCAGAACAGGATGCCTGCAATCGACGCCATCACAGAGCAGATGACATAGGACAGAAACTTGGTCTTGACCGGATCGATACCGACCAGTTTCGCACCATCTGCATTATCGCCGACCGCCTTTACATATCTTCCCTTTCGAGTTCTGGTGAGGATAAGATGGATGATCACCGTAAGAATCAGCGCTGCGATGAAATAGTAGGTAATCTTGATACCCGGCAGTGCCTTCGCGGAGATATCTTTAAAGCTCTTCGGAATATTATTTACATCTGCGCCATTCGTATAGATAAACATCAGGCCTCGTAAGATACCATTGACTCCTAAGGTAAAAATCAGAGAAGGGGCTTTCATAATCGCCACACCGAAGCCGTTGATGCAGCCGACGATCATACCGATCAGAATACCGACCGCGAAAGCGACTGCCCAGCTGGCACCGTTACAGATCATGGAACCCACAACCACGGCGGTCATGCCGAGGCAGGAGCCTACCGATACGTCGATTTCTCCGACCATGATGGTAAATGCCATGCCTACCGATATAATGACGAAAACAACCGATGAATTAAAGCAGGCAGCGATATTGCTTACCGCCAGAAACGCCGGATTGATGCAGCCAACCACTGCAAAAAGTAAAATCAGGAAAAAGAAGCTCGTCATCTCTCTCTTTTTCAAGAGTGTCCGTAAACTGTTCATTATTCTTTCTCCTTTCCAGCAACACCGAAGGAAGCGCTCGTAAGATTCTCCTGATTGATTTCTGATCGTTTAAACTCACAGTTCAGTCGTCCCTGGTGGATGGTCACTGCCCGGTCACTCAATTCGATGATTTCCTCCATATCGGATGAAATCAGCAGTACCGCCAGGCCCTTCTTCGACAGGCCCTTGATGATGTTATAGACATCGGTTCGTGCACCAGCATCGATACCTCGTGTCGGCTCGTCCAGAATGATCAGCTTCGGACCGGTCGCCAGTGCATGTCCGATGACCACCTTCTGCTGGTTACCACCGGAAAGACTTCCCAGTTCCTGATCCTGTCCGGTCACCTTGATACGGAAGTCATCGATGTACTGCTGTGTCAGTTCCTTTTCCTTTTTTGTATCCAGAAAAACCTTTCCCATGAAAGATTCACCCAGGATTCCGCTGGTGATGTTATACGCAACCGATGAGATCTTGAAGATACCATCGGCATGTCGGTCCTCTGAAACATAGTTCAGTCCGGCCTTCATCACCTTCCGTGTACTCAGTCCTGTGATATCCTGTCCATCCAGATAGACTTTACCTCCCAGCACCTTATCCATACCGAAGATGGTCTGTGCCATCTCGGTTCGTCCGGCACCAACCACGCCTGCAACGCCCAGGATCTCGCCAGGATACACCTTCAGAGAGATATCCTTAAATCCATAGCCGCTGAAGTTCTGAAGCTCCAGTACCGGTGCCTTCGTATAATCAACATTCGTTTTGCTTACAACTTCCTGCTGATCCGTGGCATCCGGCAAAAGTCCCTTTACCAGCGCAGCCTTCGTGAATTCTTCGATCTTTCCCATCAGGGTGATACGTCCATCCCGCATGATGCCGACATCGGTCGAAATTTCGAACACCTCGTCCAAACGATGGGTGATGTAGATGATGCCGATGCCCTGTGCCTTTAAGTCCTTGATCACCTTAAACAGGCTTTCTACTTCCTTAAAGGTAAGTGCACTGGTCGGCTCATCCAGAATCAGAATCTTCGCGTGTCTCAGCAGTCCGCGAAGCAGCTCAACCAGCTGCTGCTCTGCGATCGAGAGCGTATTCGCCTTCCGGTTCAGCTCCAGGTTCCAGCCGATGCTCTTCATCGTATCTATCAGTTCCTTATGAAGCTCCGCCTGAGGTCTGGTAAAGCCGATGAGAATATTCTCTTCTACACTCATATTCGGAAAAAGCAGTGGCTCCTGCGGCACCATGTATACGCCGCTGGACAGCGCCTCGGTCGTTTTTCCTGCCGTCATCTCCTTACCATCGACATAAACCTTTCCACTGTCATGTGTATAGATGCCCATGATGATCTTCATCAGAGTGCTTTTTCCAGCACCGTTACCTCCGATCAAGGAAAGGACTTCTCCAGCTTTCAGGCTCAATGTCATGCCCTTCAGAACTGCATTATCACCAAAGGATTTATAAATATCGCAAACCTGCAGCAGATTTTCAGCTCCTGGTTTATTGTTATTCTCCATTATGATCTCCCCTCCGTTATTTTGGGCACTTTTGTTCAAATGATGAACTTATATTAACGCTTTCATTATCGTTTGTCAACATAACCGTCCTTCATTTCATATATTTTATTGTTCAGTTTAACAACTGAAATCATGATATTTTTATTTATGTTGACATTTTGTACAATGCTATTTATACTTTTGATAAACATATTTTTATGCCGTGAACTTTTGTTTCATCTGGCCCTTCATTTTCAGATAGAGGTTTTCACCATGGAGCAGAGCTATAACTACGATGAAGAATTAATGATAAAAATCGCCTGGTACTACTATATCGAAAACCTGACGCAGCAGGAAATCGCGAAGCTTTTAGGCATTAACCGTATCAAGATCCTTCGACTGCTCGATAAGGCAAAGGAAAACGGGCTGATCACCTTCCAGATTCGAAACAGCAGCACCCGACGTCTGAATATGGAAAAGGAATTCAAGGATCTGTTTCATTTAAATGATGTCCTGATCATTCCATCGCCGCCATCCGGTGATTCTTTAAACGATTCCCTGGCACAGGCAGCCTCCATGTATATCAATCAGCGGATCAAGGATAATTCCTATATCAATATGGGCTACGGTGATACCCCGAGCCGGATTCTGAACTATCTGGCGCAGCGCTCGGAGAGTCCGATCAATGTGATATCCCTGACCGGTGGCGTCAATTACTATCTGCCGAATGCGCAGTCCAGTATTTTCAACGCCCGCCTGCACCTGATTCCGAGTCCGCTGATTCTGAGCTCTTCCTCTATTATGGAAGAACTAAAAAAAGAAAATGATATTCAACGCATCGCAAACATGGCCATGATTTCCGATTTCACCGTGATGGGTATCGGTGGCATGGATACCAGCGCTGCCACGATTATAAAGAACGCCATCCTGACGCCGGATGACTATCTGTTTTTGCAGAAGCAGGGCGCCGTGGGGGATATTTTAAGCCACTTCATCGACATCCATGGACATCTCATCGACAGTGACCTCGAGAAACGACTGATGAGTCCTCCGCTGACCGAGATCGAGAAATTCTGCAACGTCGTCGGTGTCGCCGGTGGTCCGCATAAAGTGGAAGCGATCTATGCCACCCTGATGGGCAGCTACCTGGATGTTCTCATCACAGACGAAAGTACCGCTGCCGCTATCCTGGAGCTTTATCAGAGCAAACAATAATCATATATTTTGAAAGAAAGGATGGTTTATCAAATGAAGAAATATCTAATGGCGATCGATGCCGGAACCGGAAGCGTACGTGCGGTCCTCTTCGATCTAGAAGGAAACCAGATCGGCTGCTCTCAGCATGAGTGGACGCATAACGAAGACCCTCGTTTTCCAGGAAGCATGGACTTCGACTGGACCTTCAACTGGAAACTGGCCAGCAGCTGTGTCCGGAATGTCCTCGCGGAAACCGGCATCGATCCGACAGAGATCGCGGCGGTTTCGACCACCTGCATGCGTGAGGGTATACTCCTGTATGATCAGGACGGAAACGAGATCTGGGCCTGCGCCAATGTCGACGCCCGCAGCACAGATGAAGTCGCGGAGCTGATTCGGATGGATCCGGATCTCGAGCTTACGCTGTACCAGAAGTCCGGTCAGAGCTATGCACTCAATGCGATTCCTCGTATTCTGTGGGTAAAGAACAATCTCCCGGAGATTTACGAAAAGACTGCAAAGATCGGCATGTTTAACGACTGGCTGATCTATAAGCTGACCGGTGTGCTCGCCGTCGAGCCGAGTAACGGATCCACCACCGGTCTCCTGGATCTGCAGACACGTACATGGGATACCGACATCGCCGCAAAGTGTCATCTGCGCACAGATATCTTCCCGGAGGTTCTGGAATGCGGATCGATTGCAGGTGCTGTCACGGCAAAGGGCGCTGCCGAAACCGGTCTCGCAGAGGGGACGCCGGTCGTCGTCGGCGGTGGTGACTGTCAGCTCGGCACCATCGGTGTCGGCGCATGCAAGCCGGGTGAAGCCGCGGTATTCGGTGGCAGTTTCTGGCAGTATGAATTTAATACCGACAGCGGAAAGACCGATCCATACGGGCGCGTCCGTGTAAACTGTCATGCCGTACCCGGTGTATGGCAGTACGAGGCACTCGCCTTTAAACCAGGCCTCGTGATGCGCTGGTTCCGCGATGGTTTCTGTCAGGAGGAAAAGAGAAAAGCAAAGGAGATCGGTGACGATCCATATAACCTGATGAACCGCGAAGCCGAGAAGATCCCTGCCGGATGCTATGGCATGATGTGCTGCTTCAGTGATGTGATGAACTTCATCAACTGGAAGCATGCCGCGCCGACCTTCACAAACTTCGAGCTTTTACCGGAGAAGTTTAACAAGTATACCTTCTACCGTTCCATCCTGGAAAATACCGCGATGCTGGTGAAGGGCCATATCGAGCTCGTAAAGGAAGCCACCGGAAACGAACCGGAGCAGCTGATCTTCGCCGGCGGTGCATCCGTAAGTGGTCTATGGTCGCAGATTCTGGCTGATGTCACCGGAAAGACGGTGGTCACACCAGTCGTAAAGGAAGCAACCGCGCTCGGCGCTGCCATCCTGGCCGGCTATGGCGTCGGGATCTATCCTTCTATCGCTGAAGGCGCAGCCCGCTGTGCAAAGGTCGATAAAACCTTTACACCAAACTTCGAAAACAAAAAGATCTACGATGAGATGTATCCGGTATGGCGGAAGGTCTATAAGGCAAACCTCGCGCTCTGCGATCAAAAGCTCACGAAGAATATGTGGATCGCACCAGGACTGTAAGCAGCACCTGATTCATATAGAGCATTTAAGTGAAACTCAGATTCAGAGTTCACAGGAAGGAAAGAAAGGAAATAAACATGTTTGTAGTAAATGAGAAGGATTTTGAATACCGTTTCGGTGACAGCGGCCCGAAGTATCTGATGAAAGGGCCTCGCATGAACTATGCACTGGTTCAGTTCCAGCCGGGGCAGGATTTCCAGGCCCACTATCATAACGTCATGGAAGAGAACTTCTATATCTTAGAGGGAAAAGTCGATATCGTGGTCGACGGCGTCTGCCACACCTTAACCGAAGGCGATTTCATCCACATCGAGCCGGGTGAGGTGCACTATGTAAAGAACGCCTACGATCAGACGATCAAGATGGTTTCCACCCTTGCACCTTTCCAGGAAGTAGATAAGGTCAATGTAGAGAATCCTGTATACTGATTTCTGAATATCCATTTCTGTATAATTGTTTCTAAAGAAAACGGAGGCTGTCCATCAGGACCCGCCTCCGTTTTTTACTGTCTTAACGTATGTATACCGCCACGATACCGCAGGACATCCCGCGGTGTCATCCATTCTGAACCCTTTTCGATATAAGCACAGCGTTCGGTTCAGGACTTCTTCCCGGCCATCATGATCGTATCACGTTCTTCCACGTGGTCGCCCTTCAGATAACTGTCCGCCTGCACTGGTGACAGCTCATGAAGATCATACGGGGTCTCCTGGTACACGAAGTTCAGCCAGTTCGTGTAGGTGCAGTTCGAGGTCGAACGCCAGCTGAGGACGGGCTCCTTTGACGGATCATCATCCTCATAGTAGGCGACCGGAAGTTTCGGATGGAGGCCCTTCTTCACATCACGCTTATACTCCTTATCCAGGTCATACTTATCATACTCGGAGTGGCCGGTGATGAAGATCTGACGGCTCGAGCAGGCGAGGATCATATAGCTGCCGCCCTCTTCCGGCTTCACCGCCTCTGCGACGACATACAGCTCCGGATTCTTCCGGACAGCCTCCTCATCGATCCCTGTATAGCGCGAGATCGGCACATTGAAATAATCATCCATGCCACGCATGATCATCTTCTTCCGATGGAGCACCTTCTGACGATAGATACCAGAGAGCTTTTCCGGGAGCAGGCGCTTCTCGATGCCATAATGATAGTAGAGCCCGGCCTGCGCGCCCCAGCAGATGTGAAAGGTCGAGAAAACATGGGTCTCGGACCACTTCATGATTTCCGTAAGCTCCGGCCAGTACTCCACCTCCTCAAACGGAAGCTTCTCGACCGGTGCGCCGGTGATGATCAGACCATCGAAGTACTCCTGCTCCACCTGGTCCAGGGTCACATAGAACTTGTTAAGATGAGAGGCGTCGGTATGCTTCGACTCGTGGGTCGCCACGGTCATAAAGGTGATCTCCGTCTGAATCGGGAAGTTCGACAGCACGCGGAGAATATCGAGCTCCGTATCCTCCTTCAGTGGCATCAGGTTCAGAATCGCGATCCGCAGCGGTCGGATCTCCTGAGACTGCGCTCGCTTCTCATCCATCACAAAGATGTTCTCGTTCTCCAGGATATGCTTCGCAGGTAAATCGTTCTGTACTTTAATCGGCATAGGGTACCTCGTTTATGTTTATTGCAGGCAAGTAAAGTCGATTCATGAATAAATCCGTTCACTCGTCAAGTGGATTCAGGCCCCTGCCTAATCCGCACACGTGTAAACCGTAACCCATAAATGAAACTGAACCAAATTATATCTCGAAATCCTATTGCACACAACTAAAACTCATGGTATAGTACTATCCGCACCTGAGAAATCGGTGCACAATTTCATAACTTATTCAGAGACGGTGGAGCTACATAGGAGCGATGAAGCCGCAGCAACCCCGGAAACGGAAGGTGCTAACCTGAGCGAACGTTTTGTTTCGAGCAATAAGATGCGGATTTTCAGCCTGTCGATTGTTCGACAGGCTTTTTTATATATCAGTCCCCTGCCGGGAGACCCGTTCATCGAACGTGCCGGCACTGTGCTTCACAGCGACTGATCCGCAGAAGTCACTTCGAAACACCATTTGGCCTAGACCAGAAAGGATTTACACATGTTATTTTCATCAGAACAGGTATCCAACGGACATCCGGATAAGATCTGTGATCAGATCTCCGATGCCATCGTGACCGACATTCTGCAGCACGATGAGCTCAGCCGTATCGCAGCCGAGACCATCATCAAGGATTACGAAATCACCGTGATGGGTGAGATCACCTCCGACTACGAGCCGGATTACGACAAGCTGATCCGCGATGTACTCCGCAACATCGGGCTCACCGATGTCGAGAAGTACAACATCCGTTACCTGATTTCCAGACAGTCTCCGGACATCGCGATGGGTGTTGATAACGACGGTGCCGGCGACCAGGGTATGATGTTCGGCTATGCGACGAACGAGACCGCGGAGATGCTTCCGATTCCATACGTTCTTTCCACGAAGGCGCTGCTCAAGCTTCGCGCCTACAACCAGAAGGACGGCTTCCGGAAGTTCCGTCCGGATGCAAAGGCACAGGTATCCTTCGATTATGATACCCACCGCATCGACACCTTCCTGATCTCCACCCAGCATGCCGAGGAGACTTCTCTCGACGAGGTACGTGAGATCGTTTCCGGCATCATGAAGGAAACCGCAGAGGAGATGGGCCTCAACACCGACTTCCGTGTGCTGGTAAATCCGACTGGCCGTTTCGTTCTCGGTTCCTCCTTCGCCGATTCCGGTCTGACCGGTCGTAAGATCATCGCCGACACCTATGGTGGAGCTGCACATCACGGCGGCGGAGCCTTCTCCGGTAAGGATCCGAGTAAGGTCGACCGTTCCGCTGCCTATATGGCACGTAAGATCGCCCGCGACATCGTAAACGCCGGCAAGGCGGATCGCTGTGAAGTACAGCTCGCCTACGCGATCGGCGTCGCAGAGCCGGTTTCCGTATATGTCGACTGCTTCGGTACCGAAAAGCAGGATCGTAACACCATCTGGGAGGAAATCAAGCACAACTATGACCTGACCCCGAAGGGCATCACCCGTGCGCTGGATCTCCGCCACGTAGATTACAACCTGGTATCCAGCTACGGTCACTTCGGCAAGTCCGAGCTTCCATGGGAGAAGTAACTTGTCCCAGATGAAGCCGAAAGAAAAGACACTCTGGCATGATGGTCTTCAGTACGATCTGCTCCTCGGCATCGCCCTGGAGCTGATCGTACTTTTCGTTTCCATCCTCTTCTGGCATATGCAGTTCCCGAAGCTGGCCATCGCGAAGGCCACGGTCCTGAACCTCCTGTATCTCGTACTGGCGCTCCCGCTGCTCGTCGGCATCTTCGGGCTCTCGGCACGGTCGATGGAAAACACCTTCTGGACCCGGCTCTTCACACAGCTTGCGTGGCCGACGCTCCTCGCCGGTATCCTCGCAGCCCTCATCCTCTGCCTGATCCCACCCTACTGCTCCGGCAGTACGAAGCCGAAGCAGTATATGCAGCTCGATCAGGGCATCGATGAACGCATGCTGGCCGACCTGCAGCAGCTCTTCCCGGAGACCATCCAGCCGACCGCCAGTGACGTCTCCTACCAGTACTATAAGTACACGAGCATCCTCGAGAACAGCCTGCACATAAGCCTCGGCGAGACGCTCGATGAAGCCAGCTTCCAGCGTGAAGCAGCCCGCATCGATGCTCTGCCAATGCTCACATCCGGCATCCGCACGGAAGGAGAAGGCATCACGCTCATCGATCTCCAGACCCCGGAAGGCCTCCTCCTGCACCTGAGCCTCGACGCCGCCTGCCACCGCATCATCTACTCCGCCAGCTGCCGGCAGACGAACACTTAAAATTCATCATAACTTTTCGTAAGCAACCAGCTGAAGTTCCTCCGACGAACAGCAGCCCTGGGATTACACGGAATTTCTGGCATTTAAACAGAGCCCTGCATAGGACTGTTCCCGAAGCATCAGCTTCTGATACAGGTCCTATGCGGGGCTCTGATTGAACTGTCACAGCTCTACTGATAAAACCGCGACGTAATACGAATTACTTATTGTAGTTTACGATGGTGCCGAAGTCCGGCTTCAGAGATGCGCCGCCGATCAGTCCGCCATCGATATCTGGCTGTGCGAGGAGCTCCTTGCAGTTGCCGGCATTCATGGATCCACCATACTGGATGCGGATCGCCTCTGCTGTATCGGTGTCATAGATCTCACCGATGGTCTCACGGATCGCCTTACATACCTCCTCGGCCTGTGCGGAGGTCGCCGTCTTACCGGTTCCGATCGCCCAGATCGGCTCGTACGCGATGACGACACCCTTCGCCTGGTCCGCGCTTACGCCCTGGAATGCGATCTTGATCTGCATACGGATCCAGTCCTCGGTGATCCCCTGCTCTCTCTGCTCGAGAGACTCACCACAGCATACGATCGGCTTGAGACCCTTCTCCAGCGCCTTCAGGAGCTTCTTATTGATGTCCTCATCGGTCTCATGGAAGTAGCCTCTTCTCTCGGAATGGCCCATGATCACGTACTCTACGCCCGCATCTACGAGCATGTCTGCAGAGATCTCACCGGTGTATGCACCCTTATCCTCGAAATACAGGTTCTCTGCGCCTACATGTACATGGCTGCCCTTGACAGCCTCAACCACTGGTACGAGGTCGATGGCTGGTACACAGTACACCACGTCCACATCCTCATTCTGCACAAGTGGCTTTAATGTCTCGACGAGCTTCACCGCCTCAGAAGGAACCATGTTCATCTTCCAGTTACCGGCAATAATCTTCTTTCTCATATAGATACCTCTTTCTTTTTATCGCTTCACATACAGGAAGCATCGTAAGCCGCGCGACAGCACAGCTTCTCTTCATATATACGGCACCACGGAGTGCTGTAAAGACATCTAAGATGATGAAAAAAGCCGGAGGCACTCCCATGGAAGGCCTCCGGCCACAGTTCAATTAGTTCTTATCGTCTGCTGCAGCAACACCTGGAAGCTCCTTACCCTCAAGGAACTCAAGGGAAGCGCCACCACCCGTAGAGATATGGCTCATCTTATCGCCATAGCCGAGCTGGTTCACAGCAGCTGCAGAATCACCGCCACCGATGATGGTGGTCGCATCGGTATCTGCGAGTGCCTTCGCAACCGCCTTCGTACCAGCCGCAAGGGTCGGGTTCTCGAATACGCCCATCGGTCCGTTCCATACGACGGTCTTTGCGGACTTTACAGCCTCTGCATAGAGCTCAGCGGTCTTCGGTCCGATATCCATGCCCATCTTGCCAGCCGGAATCTGGTCGATGTCTACAACCTCTGTATCGATCGGTCCATCGATCGGATCTGGGAAGTGATCTGTGATGACTGCATCTACCGGAAGAAGAAGCTTCTTACCGAGCTGCTCTGCCTTTGCGATCATCTCCTTGCAGTAGTCAATCTTCGTCTCATCGCAGAGAGAAGAACCGATCTCGTAGCCCTGTGCCTTTGTGAAGGTGAACGCCATACCGCCACCGATGATGAGGGTATCGCACTTCTCAAGGAGGTTCGAGATAACATTCAGCTTATCTGCAACCTTCGCACCGCCGAGGATCGCTACGAAAGGACGTACCGGATTCTCAACTGCCTGGCCGAGGAACTGGATCTCCTTCTGCATCAGGTATCCGACGGCATGCGGGCCATCGATATACTTGGTAACGCCAACGTTAGAGCAGTGTGCTCTATGTGCAGTACCAAACGCATCATTTACGAATACATCTGCGAGCGAAGCCAGATCCTGTGAGAAAGCATCTCCGTTCTTGGTCTCCTCTGCTCTGTAACGTGTGTTCTCGAGAAGAATCACATCGCCGTCCTTCATCTCTGCAACGGCTGCTCTTGCGTTTGCGCCGACCACCTCAGGATCTGCTGCAAACTTAACTTCCTGGCCGAGGAGCTCAGAAAGTCTCTTCGCAACCGGAGCGAGGGTCTTGGAAGGCTTATCCTCCTCTGTCTTCACCTTACCGAGGTGGGAGCAGAGAATCACCTTTCCACCATCAGCGATCAGCTTCTTGATGGTCGGAAGTGCAGCCACGAGTCTGTTCTCGTCGGTGATCACACCGTTCTTCAGAGGAACGTTGAAGTCGCATCTGCAAAGGACGCGCTTGCCCTTTACATCGATATCATCCACTGTTAACTTGTTTAAACCTGCCATAATAAATCTCCTTTTATAAAAAGAGGCCAGGCCCATGAAGGCCGGACCTCTTTAAAGTCATATCCCTATATATTCTGAGAGGAATTAGTCAGCAATCAGAGAACCGAAGTACTTGATCGTTCTTACCATCTGAGATGTGTAGGAGTTCTCGTTGTCATACCATGAAACAACCTGTACGAGCGTCTTGCCGTTGCCCATCGGGAGAACCTTGGTCTGAGTAGCATCGAAGATGGAACCAGCCATGGAGTTGATGATATCGGAAGATACGATCTCGTCTGTGTTGTACTCGAAGGACTCCGTCTCCTCAGCCTTCATCTGAGCGTTAACCTCATCAGCCGTTACTTCCTTAGCAACAACTGCATCAAGGATGGTGGTGGAACCTGTAGCTACAGGAACACGCTGAGCAGCACCGTTCAGCTTGCCATCAAGCTCTGGAAGAACGAGGCCGATTGCCTTTGCTGCACCGGAAGATGCAGGAGTGATGTTCTGAGCACCTGCTCTGGAACGACGAAGGTTGCCCTTTCTCTGCGGTCCATCGAGGATCATCTGGTCGCCAGTGTAAGCGTGTACAGTGGTCATGAAGCCGGACTCGATCGGAGCGAGGTCGTTAAGAGCCTTTGCCATCGGAGCGAGGCAGTTGGTGGTGCAGGATGCAGCGGAGATGATCTGATCATCAGCTGTAAGAGTCGTGTGGTTTACGTTA
>CABTMH010000153.1 GCA_902485915.1 uncultured Oribacterium sp.
CAGCGTCGGATGCAGTGCCGACAGCTCGTGATGGTGAGACCGTGCGGACGGAAGTCGTCGAGAAGACGGACGAGCTCGACAACGAGACCCAGAAGGCACCGAGCGGTAATCCGTGCGGCGGCATCCTCGAGGTCATGCCGGATGGCTTCGGCTTTACGCGCTCGGATAACTTCATGCCGGGTGACTGCGATGTCTATGTGAATCCGGCGATCATCAAGCGTTATCGTCTGAAGACCGGCGATGTCATCCATGGTCTGTCGCGGGCGAAGAATCCGAATGAGCGCTATGCGGCGCTCTCCTACATCGAGACGGTCAATGGGAAGCCGCTTTCCGAGATGTTTCGTCGGCGGAGCTTCGAGTCGCTAACCCCGATCTTCCCGAATCAGCGCATCCGCCTCGAGGTGCCGGGGGAGAAAACTTCGACTTCACTTCGTATCCTCGACCTGCTGGCACCGATCGGAAAGGGCCAGCGTGGTATGATCGTATCGCCGCCGAAGGCTGGTAAGACGACGCTGCTGAAGCAGGTGGCGAAGGCCATCGTGAAGAACGAGCCGAAGATGCATCTGCTGATCCTCCTCATCGATGAGCGACCGGAGGAGGTTACCGATATGAAGGAAGAGGTCGAGGGCGGCCTCGTCACCGTCATCTACTCGACCTTCGATGAGGTCCCGGAGCACCACAAGCGGGTGGCCGAGATGACCATCGAGCGTGCGAAGCGTCTCGTGGAGCAGGGCGAGGATGTCACCATCCTGCTCGATTCCATCACCCGTCTCGCGCGTGCCTATAATCTCGTGGTACCGGCGTCCGGCCGTACGCTTTCGGGCGGTCTCGATCCGGCAGCGCTCCACATGCCGAAGCGCTTTTTCGGTGCGGCCCGCAACATGCGTGAGGGCGGCTCTCTGACGATCCTGTCCACCGCGCTCGTCGAAACCGGCTCCCGGATGGATGATGTCATCTACGAGGAGTTCAAGGGCACCGGCAACATGGAGCTCGTCCTGAATCGAGAGCTTCAGGAGCGCCGGATCTTCCCGGCCATCGACATCGTGAAATCCGGAACCCGCCGTGACGACCTGCTCCTGTCAGAGCTTGAGCAGAGAGCGGTCGACATCATCCATAAGCGCGTGTCGGATGAAAAGGCCAGCTCCGCGGAGGAGGTGATCCAGCTCTTCGAGCGCACCTCCAGTAACGAAGAGGTCTGCCAGTTCGTCGTGAACGGAAAACCGATTTCGAGCAGCAGCGCACGTATGAACAGCAGCCCGCAGAAGACGGGCGTAAAACCAGGCAGCAACCCGAACAGCCGCCTCGCGATAAAGATTAACCGCTGATGCGCAGGCAGACGCAGTTTTTGAAACTGAGAAATCATTAGGGTGCAGAGGAGATAGAATCCTTTGCGTCGGGCTATAAGGTATATGTGGGGCAAGCAAATGCTCTTGATTAGCTTTTAGGAAATTCTTAGAATGATGATAAAATAAAAGTGGACATTCAAAAGTAGACATTGAATCGAATGTCTACTTTTTTTGACATGGAGGACGAATATGAATTGACCGAGCTCTTTAGAGCGAGGGA
>CABTMH010000154.1 GCA_902485915.1 uncultured Oribacterium sp.
CGATGCATACAACAACATCTTCATGATGGCCGATTCCGGAGCCCGTGGATCCGATAAGCAGATCAAGCAGCTCGCTGGTATGCGAGGACTCATGGCAGATACGACCGGACGTACCATCGAGCTCCCGATCAAGTCGAACTTCCGTGAGGGTCTTGATGTACTCGAGTACTTCATCTCCGCACACGGTGCACGTAAGGGACTTTCCGATACCGCGCTTCGTACGGCAGACTCCGGTTACCTTACGAGACGAATGGTTGACGTTACCCAGGATCTGATCATCCGTGAGCTCGACTGCTCTGCAGATAAGGATAAGATTCCGTACCTGGAGATCTCCGCACTGGAGGAAGGCCAGGAGAAGATCGAGTCGCTGCAGGAGCGTATCACCGGTCGTTACATCGCAGAGGATGTGTACGATCCGGAGACCGGCAAGCTGGTCGTACAGGCAGACCGTATGGTTACCCCGAAGCGGGCACCGAAGGTCATCGCTGCACTCCAGAAGCGCTTCGATCAGGAGGTCGCAGAAGGAAAGCACGATGCGAAGCAGAAGATGAAGGTGAAGATCCGAACCGTCCTCACCTGCCGTTCGAAGAACGGTATCTGTGCGAAGTGCTACGGCTCGAACCTGGCAACCGGTCAGCCGGTACAGGTCGGCGAGGCAGTCGGCATCATCGCTGCACAGTCCATCGGTGAGCCGGGTACTCAGCTTACGATGAGAACCTTCCATACCGGTGGTGTAGCGGGTGGCGATATCACACAGGGTCTTCCGAGAGTCGAGGAGCTTTTCGAGGCTCGTAGACCGAAGGGACTTGCGATTCTTACGGAGATTCCGGGTGTCGTAGAGATCAAGGAAACAGCGAAGAAGAGAGAGGTTGTCATCACGGATGCGGAGAGAGGCCAGTCGAAGACCTACCTTATCCCGTATGGCTCCAGACTGAAGGTGATGGATGGACAGGTACTCGAGGCCGGAGATGTTCTCACCGAGGGTTCCATCAACCCGCACGATCTTCTGAAGATCAAGGGCACCAAGGCAGTACAGGATTACATGATTTCTGAAGTTCAGCGTGTATACCGTCTGCAGGGTGTAGAGATTCAGGATCGTCATATCGAGATGATCGTTCATCAGATGATGAAGAAGGAGCGTATCATGGAGGCCGGTGATTCTGATTTCATCCCTGGCACAACCGTCGATCGCCTCGACTTCGAGGATGAGAACGAGCGCCTGATCGCCGAGGGTAAGAAGCCGGCAGAGGGTAAGCGCGTGATGCTTGGTATCACGAAGGCATCCCTTGCGACCGATTCCTTCCTGTCCGCTGCATCCTTCCAGGAGACCACCAAGGTTCTGACCGAGGCGGCCATCAGTGGTAAGTCAGATCAGCTGATCGGTCTGAAGGAGAACGTTATCATCGGTAAGCTGATTCCGGCTGGTACCGGTATGAGACGCTACAGAAATGTAGAGCTCAGCCAGGACGAGCAGGATCTTCAGGATGATCATGATCAGATGTTCACACCGGATGAGGCCTTCGATATCGATGCAGAGGGCGTAGAGCGTATCGCTGCACGCCGTCGAATCGAGAAGGAAAAGGAAAACATTCTGTAAAACTCATTGACAAGAAAATTTGATTGAAGTATATTACTAGGGCATGCGCAAAAGCATGCCCTGTTTTTTGTTTTCAGGGACCAAAACGAGAGAATAAACCTAATGAAAGGAGAACCAAATGCCTACATTTAACCAGTTAGTAAGAAAGGGCAGAACTTCTTCTAAGAAGAAGTCCACAGCGCCTGCACTTCAGAGAGGTTTCAACTCTTTAAAGAAGGTTGCAACTAACAATAGCGCTCCTCAGAAGCGTGGTGTATGTACAGCTGTAAAGACAGCAACACCGAAGAAGCCGAACTCCGCTCTTCGTAAGATCGCGAGAGTAAGACTTTCCAACGGTATCGAAGTTACATCCTACATTCCTGGAGAGGGCCACAACCTGCAGGAGCACTCTGTTGTAATGATTCGTGGCGGCCGTGTTAAGGATCTTCCTGGTACAAGATACCATATCATCCGTGGAACACTGGATACAGCCGGCGTTGCAAACAGAATGCAGGCCCGTTCAAAGTACGGTGCCAAGAGACCGAAGGCTAAGAAGTAATCAGCCTCGATCTACGTTGTAAAAAGACATGGTTAAAATGACGGATAATGGAACTCATTATTATATAAGAAGAGATGTCCAGAAGTCCGCATGAACTCGCAAAACACAATTTAGAATTGCAGTTGCGAAGAGTACCGATGATCTAAAACAAATTTTTAAGGAGGGAAGTAACGTGCCACGTAAAGGACATACTCTGCACAGAGACGTACTTGCAGACCCGGTTTACAATTCCAAGCTTGTAACTAAGCTGGTTAACTCCATCATGCTTGATGGTAAGAAGGGTATTGCTCAGAAGATCGTCTATGGTGCATTCGACATTGTCGCTGAGAAGAGCGGCAAGGAAGCAACAGAAGTATTTGAAGAGGCAATGAACAACATCATGCCTGTTCTTGAAGTTAAGGCTAAGCGTATCGGTGGTGCTACATACCAGGTACCGATGGAGGTTAAGCCTGAGAGACGTCAGACCCTTGGTCTTCGTTGGCTTACTGAGTTCTCACGTAAGAGATCTGAGAAGACACAGGCTGAGAGACTGGCAAACGAGATTATGGATGCTGCAAACAACACGGGTGCAGCTGTAAAGCGTAAAGAGGAAATGCATAGAATGGCGGACGCTAATAAGGCATTTGCTCATTACAGATTCTGATAGGGGGGAAATACTTTGGCTGATAAGAGACAGTATTCACTTGAGCATACAAGAAATATTGGTATCATGGCACATATCGATGCCGGTAAGACCACACTCTCAGAGCGTATTCTCTTCTACACTGGAATTAATCACAAGATCGGTGATACCCATGACGGTACTGCTACCATGGACTGGATGGCCCAGGAGCAGGAGCGTGGTATCACCATCACATCAGCCGCTACCACATGCCACTGGATTCCAGAGCATGAGCATCAGAAGATTGCTGGTGCACCTGAGTACCGTATCAACATCATCGATACTCCGGGCCACGTAGACTTCACCGTAGAGGTTGAGCGTTCTCTCCGTGTACTTGACGGCGCTGTCGGCGTATTCGATGCGAAGAGCGGCGTTGAGCCTCAGTCTGAGAACGTATGGAGACAGGCGGATACTTATCACGTACCGAGACTTGCATTCATCAATAAGATGGACGTCGTCGGTGCGGATTTCTTCCATTCTGTTCAGACCATCGTTGATCGTCTCGGTAAGAACTGTGTCATACTTCAGTATCCGATGGGTGCTGAGGATACCTATGTAGGCCTCATCGATCTTTTCGAGATGAGAGCTTACTTCTACAGAGATGACAAGGGTCAGGATATCGAGGTTACCGACGTCCCTGAGGAGTACAAGGATCAGGCACAGGAGTATCACGACAAGCTCGTAGAGCAGGTTTGTGAGCTCGATGATGAGCTGATGATGATGTATCTCGAGGGCGAGGAGCCGACCGTAGAGCAGATGAAGGCTGCCCTTCGTAAGGCAACCATCGCTGGCGATGCGATCCCGTGCCTCTGTGGTACTGCATATAGAAACAAGGGTGTTCAGAAACTTCTCGATGCTGTCATCGAGTACCTTCCGGCACCTACCGACATCCCGGATGTCGAGGGTACCGATGAGGATGGAAATCCGGATACCAGACCTTCTTCTGATGATGCTCCGTTCTCTGCACTTGCGTTCAAGATCATGACGGATCCGTTCGTAGGTAAGCTTGCTTACTTCAGAGTGTACTCTGGTACACTGAAGAACGGTTCCTACTGCCTGAACTCTACCAAGGGTAAGAAGGAGCGTGTAGGCCGTCTGCTTCAGATGCATGCAAACAAGAGAATGGACCTCGATGAGGTATTCTCTGGTGATATCGCTGCAGCGGTTGGTTTCAAGAATACATCGACCGGTGATACTCTCTGCGATGAGAATCATCCGATCATCCTCGAGTCCATGGAGTTCCCGGAGCCGGTTATCTCCGTAGCGATCGAGCCGAAGACCAAGGCTTCTCAGGGCAAGATGACCGATGCACTCGCAAAGCTTGCCGAGGAGGATCCTACCTTCCGTGTAAGAACGAATGAAGAGACTGGTCAGACCATCATCTCCGGTATGGGTGAGCTTCACCTGGAGATCATCGTTGACCGTCTTCTCCGTGAGTTCAAGGTTGAGGCAAACGTAGGCGCACCGCAGGTAGCTTACAAGGAGACCTTCACCAAGGCTGTCGATGTACAGGGTCGTTACGTTCACCAGTCCGGTGGTTCCGGTATGTACGGTGACTGTAAGGTTAAGTTCACACCGATGGATCCGAACGGCGAGGAGACCTTCAAGTTCCAGTCGACCGTTGTCGGTGGATCGATTCCGAAGGAGTATATCCCGGCGATCGAGAAGGGTATCCGCAGCGCAGCAGAGTCTGGTGTGCTTGCAGGTTATCCAGTACTCGGTGTAGATGCGAACGTATACGATGGTTCTTACCATGATGTCGATTCTAACGAGCGTGCATTCGAGTTCGCTGGATCCATTGCATTTAAGAACGCGATGGCGAAGGCTGATCCGGTTCTTCTCGAGCCGATCATGAAGGTCGAGGTCACGACTCCGGAGGAGTACATGGGTAACGTAATCGGTGACGTCAACTCTCGTCGTGGCCGTATCGAGTCCATGGAGGATATCCCATCCGGTAAGCAGGTGAATGCATATGTTCCGCTTTCTGAGATGTTCGGTTATGCAACCGATCTTCGTTCTAAGACGCAGGGTCGTGCAAACTACTCTATGTTCTTTGATCACTATGAGAAGTGCCCGAAGAACGTTCAGGAGGCTATCCTCAAGGAGCGTAACGGTAAGTAATTACCGCAGCGGATGTTTTCAGTCCATATCATATAAATCAAGTGTTTTCGGGCTTCCGACAGTGTTCGGACGCCTAAAAATACTTGATAAAATAGAATAACGATGATAAAATCATGTTTGCTGATTGAGCATACACTGTGCTCAGAAGCATAATGTATTGCACGGAGCATGCAAGCGCATGCATAGTGCTTGACATGATTTTCGTTGTATTACATTTAATGGAGGTATTTTAAAATGGCAAAGGCACATTTTAACAGAACGAAGCCACATTGTAACGTTGGTACCATCGGTCACGTAGACCACGGTAAAACCACTCTTACAGCTGCTATCACAGCTGTTCTCGCTGACAGACTCGGCATGGAGCCAGCTGTTCCTTTCGATCAGATCGATAAGGCACCGGAGGAGAGAGAGAGAGGTATCACCATCAACTCCGCTCACGTTGAGTACGAGACTGAGAAGCGTCACTACGCTCACGTTGACTGCCCGGGCCACGCTGACTACGTCAAGAACATGATCACCGGTGCTGCTCAGATGGACGGCGCTATCCTGGTCGTTGCTGCTACCGATGGTCCCATGCCCCAGACCCGTGAGCACGGGCTGCTTGCCCGTCAGGTCGGCGTGCCTGCTATCGTCGTGTTCATGAACAAGACCGACCTGGTTGAC
>CABTMH010000155.1 GCA_902485915.1 uncultured Oribacterium sp.
CGATTACGATACCGAAGCATGAACCTATCAAAAAAGTGTATGTAGAGATGGTAAAGCAGCTTGTAGAAAGTGAGGCGGTGAATGATGAAAACGCTGAATGATTATTTGACGCTGAATTATCGTATGGAAATTGTAGAGGATCAGGACGAAGGCGGTTTCGTGGTTTCATTTCCGGAGCTTCCGGGATGTATTACCTGTGGAGAAACTGTAGAAGCCGCTGTCGCGAACGCTTTAGATGCCAAGAAAGCATGGTTAGAAGCCGCTATGGAAGATGGTGTTGAAATCCATAAGCCGGACAGCTTAGAGGATTATTCTGGACAGTTTAAACTTCGAATCCCACGAAGTCTTCATCGTTCCCTTGTAGAACATTCTAAGAGGGAAGGGATAAGCATGAATCAGTATTGTGTATATCTTCTTTCCAGAAACGATGCAGTTTATTCGAAGTAGCGGTCTCAGAGTATCTACGATTGTTATAACGAAGATTAACCCTTTGGCAACAGAAAATCAGTAAGCTAAATAAAATCGTTTTTTTGAAAGTAAGCGCTCAGTGTTATCTGAACGCTTACTTTATAATTATGTTTTTCCTAAAAGTCCATCACCAAGTTCTTCGAATAACGGCTCCGACAAATCACAGTCTTTACCTTTTTGACAGATTCTTCTCCGCATATTCCTGGCTCAGTTCCTCTGCCAGATACATATCGCTCATGTAGTGCATATCAGAAACACCGTCACCACCGAACAAAAACAGAGGCTGAAACCCGCGAAAATCCGTGGGATTCAGCCTCTGAGAGATTATTCGAGTTCGATGGTTCCAGGCGGTTTGCTCGTAAGATCGTAGAATACGCGATTTACGCCCTTTACTTCGTTGATGATGCGGTTCATGCACTTCTGGAGTACTTCGAACGGGATGTTCGTCACTTCTGCGGTCATGAAGTCGTCGGTTTCGACGGCACGCAGTACGACGGCATAGTCGTAGGTACGGAAGTCACCCATGACGCCGACGGAGCGGACGTTTGTCAGGGCAGCGAAGTACTGGTTGATCTGACGATCGAGGCCGGCCTTCGCGATCTCCTCACGGTAGATGGCGTCGGCATCCTGTACGATGCGTACCTTCTCCGGGGTTACCTCGCCGATGATACGTACGCCGAGACCAGGGCCCGGGAACGGCTGACGGTATACGAGATACTGCGGCAGTCCGAGCTCGAGGCCGACACGACGAACTTCATCCTTGAAGAGGAGGCGTAACGGCTCGATGATCTCCTTAAACTCGACATCCTTTGGCAGGCCGCCGACATTGTGATGCGACTTGATCACGGCACCCTTGCCGAGGCCGGACTCTACGACGTCCGGATAGATGGTGCCCTGGCAGAGGAAATCGACCGCACCGATCTTCTTCGCCTCACGCTCGAAGACACGGATAAACTGCTCACCGATGATCTTCCGCTTCTGCTCCGGCTCCGTCACACCGGCGAGCTTCTCGAAGTACTCCGGTCCGGCGTTCACACGGATGAAATTGAGGTCATACTGACCGTTCGGTCCGAAGATGGACTCGACCTCATCGCCCTCGTTCTTACGAAGCAGGCCATGGTCGACGAATACACAGGTCAGCTGCTTACCGATGGCCTTCGCCATCAGGGTAGCGGCTACGGAAGAGTCCACACCGCCACTCAGTGCGAGCAGAACCTTTCCATCCTTTACTGTCTCACGGATCTCTGCGATCTTATCCTGTACGAAGGTCTCCATCTTCCAGTCGCCTGCGCACTTGCAGACATTATAGAGGAAGTTATGGAAGAGCTTGTGTCCCTCGACGGAGTGCTGTACCTCCGGGTGGAACTGTACGGCGTAGATCTGACGTGCCGGATCTTCCATGCCGGCCACCGGACAGTCTGCGGTATGGGCGATGATATGGAAGCCCTCCGGTACCTCTGCGATGTAATCGGTGTGGGACATCCACATCGTGGTCTCGTCGGAGATGCCATGCAGTACGGAATCCGGACGATCGATGAGCACCTTCGTGTGTCCATACTCGGAAACTGGTGCGGTCTTTACGACGCCACCGAGCTCATACGCGATCAGCTGTGCACCATAGCAGATGCCGAGGATCGGGATCCCCATCGAGAAGATGGCCGGGTCGATATGCTGGGACTCTTCTCTGTACACGGACTGCGGTCCGCCAGTGAAGATGATTCCCTTCGGGTTCAGAGCCTTCAACTGATCGAGGCCCATAGAAGACGGATGCACCTCGGCATATACACCGAGATCACGAATTCGTCTTGCGATTAGCTGGTTGTACTGTCCACCGAAGTCCAGTACGACGACGCGTTCTTTTGCCATTGTAGCTCCTTTTTACTAGCATGCGTTCTTCTGTTTAAAACATCAAAACGGATGATTTTATCAATAAATTATTATATGCGACGCTACTATCATGCGCAAGAGACGAATTTCGTTTTATACGATATGTACGAATTTTGATTTATACGATATGTAAAATCTCGATGAGGAGCAGCCATGCGAGACCATAATATGTCACAACGGCTACGAGGTCGTTCACGGTCGTGATCAGCGGGCCGGATGCCACCGCCGGGTCTACCTTCACCTTATGGAAGAACAGCGGCACCAGGGTACCGACGAGGCTCGAGATCACGATCGCCACCAGCAGGGAGATGCCTACGCATCCGGAAATCAGCATTGCCGTACCGAAGGTATAGCCCTTAAACATCGCGATGTATGCGCCGAGACAGATCACCGCCAGCACGCCGAGCAGCGAACCGTTGCAGAAGCCGATCTTCATCTCCTTCGCGATGAGATGCCACTTATCCTTCGCATCGAGGTTCTCGTCCATCAGCACGCGGATCGTCACCGCCAGCGACTGGGTGCCGACGTTACCGGCCATGTCGAGGATCAGCGACTGGAAGCAGATGACGATCGGCAGGATCGCCACGACGCCCTCGAAGGCACCGACCACCGAGGATACGACCATGCCGAGGAAAAGCAGGATGACGAGCCATGGCAGACGCTTCTTCACACTGTCCTTCGTGGTCTCGTTCAGATCCTCCTCCGCAGCGAGACCTGCCAGCTTCGCGTAGTCCTCACTGATTTCATCGTCGACCGCTTCGGTGACATCCTGCGCCGTGATGATACCGATGATCTTACGATCCTGGTTCAGGACCGGGAGGGAATCCTCCGCGTAGTCCTTGATCTTCTCGATGCTCTCCGAGATTTTCTCATGATCCATCAGGTACGGATAGGAATCACTGATGATGGAATCGAGCGGCACGTTGTCGCGGGCGACGATGAGATCCTTCAGATTGATGGCGCCGCAGAAACGCTTGCGGTCATCCACCACATAGATGGTGGAGATATTGTCATGATCACCGGCCTGCTGGATCAGCTCGTGCATCGCCTGGCGGATCGTAAGGTTCCGGCGGATGCGGATATAGTTCGTCGTGATGAGACTTCCGATCTCATCGTCGTCATAAGAGTTGATGAGGCGGATCTCGGTCTTCGTCTCGTCGTCGATCATCGGACGGAGCTTGACGCGCACGCTCTCGTCGATATCCTCCCAGAGATCGATCGCATCATCTGCGTCCATCTCGTTGATGATCTCCGCGAGCTTCACGATACCGATCTCCTCGATGTACTCGGACGGAGTATCCAGATAGGAAATTACCTCCGCGAGCCACTCCGCATCGAGCGCCGTATAGAGCAGATTCCGCTCCGCGCGGTTCAGGAGCTCGAAGCTCTGCGCGATATCGTTCTCATGGTAGCCGCGGAGCTCCTCGCGCATCTCATCCAGGGAGTGCGATGAGCGGACGATGTCTACAATCTCCTCCGTATATACAGGTTCCTTTAAAACTTCCTTCATCATGATGAAGCCTCCTTTCTCCCCCGAAAAAAGGGCACAAAAAATCCATCGTCACATACGCTGTGCACAATCAGAAGTTGTGAATTCAGTCTCAACGATGGATGAAGGCTTCTATACTATATAAGGGCGCATCAATCGATGGATGTTTACAGCTGCTCTGCCTCCCGATATAAAAAGGCATATCCTGCTGTACATCATCAATCAGCGACCGATTCGGTACGAATCACTCCAGACGCCTGCAAAAGAGGCCTAAGTGCTCTGCGTTCACATAGTATACAAGCCCGAATCCATCCTTCTGTGTACTTCGACTTCCACCATCACAACTGTCCATATACTTATCCTCCTTTGTTCATTTTTTTCATACTAACTATAACATCAACCACCCCGCGGTTCAAGTAAGCCTCAGGAAAAGCCGGTTAACTGTTTTTAAAAAGTTACTGTTCGTTTGTGTACTGATCAGGCAGAGGGCCGGAGTCGGCGGCCATGGAGGCCCCTGCCTGAATCCAGTTGACGAGTAAACAGTAATTAAAAAACCGCCGGGGCAGGTGCCCCGGCGGTGATAAAGCGAAGGATTACAGCATGATGTACTTCAGTACGAAAAGGATCGCAAGTACATACATCAGCGGTGTGACAGACTTGCTCTTTCCGGACAGTACGTGAAGCAGCACGTACGAGATGATACCCAGGGAGATACCCTCAGAGATGGAATACAGGAACGGCATCGCGAAGATCGCGATGTATGCCGGGATCGCCTCGAGAAGGTCATCCCACTCTACCTTCACAACCTGCTGGATCATCAGGAATCCGACGATAACCAGTGCCGGAGCGGTCGCGAAGCTCGGGATCGCCAGGAAGATCGGGGAGAAGAACAGTGCGAGCAGGAAGAAGATACCGGATACGACCGCGGTGAGACCGCTACGGCCGCCCTCTGCGATACCGGAGCTGGACTCGACGAAGGTCGTGATGGTGGACGTACCGAGGCAGGCACCCACCATGGTTCCGATGGAGTCTGCGAGCAGTGCGCCCTTGATCTCCGGAAGCTTGCCCTCCTCATCGAGCATGTCTGCCTTCGAAGCACAGCCGATCAGGGTTCCGAGTGTATCGAAGATATCGACGAACAGGAAAGCGAACAGTACCGAGAAGAAGTCAAGCGGATGCTCTGCGATGATGGAGAAATCAAACTTGAACAGGGTCGGTGCGATCGATGCCGGCATGGAAACGACACCGGACGGGATCAGGCTGTAGAAGCCGGCATCCGGATTCGGTACGTAGATGCCTGCCAGCTGGCAGAGGATACCGAGAATCCAGGTGACGAAGATACCGATGAGGATGTTACCTCTTACACCCTTGATGACGAGGTAGCCGGTGATGATGATACCGATCAGCGCAAGCAGTACAGTGATACCCTCTGAGTTAAAGGTACCCGCCTTTACAGACTGTGAAAAGCTGAAGATGGTTACGAGTGTGGAAGAATCCACTGCGATGTGGGCGTTCTGAAGACCGATGAAGCAGATGAACAGACCGATACCGACGGAAACACCATACTTCAGTGTCTGCGGAATCGCGTTGAAGATCGCCTCACGGACGTTCGTCAGTGACAGAAGGATGAAGACGAGACCCTCTGCAAATACAGCGGTCAGCGCAACCTCCCAGGAGTAGCCCATGCCTAACACGACGGTGTACGCGAAGTAAGCATTGAGACCCATACCTGCTGACAGAACAAACGGAAGGTTTGCAAGAAATGCCATGCAGAAGGATGCGAGCGCCGAAGCCAGCGCAGTCGCTGTGAAGACCGCACCGGAGTCCATGCCAGTGGCTCCGAGGATGCTCGGGTTAACGGCCAGAATATAGGCCATGGTCATGAATGTCGTGATACCGGCAATCATCTCGGTACGTACGTCCGTACCTTTTTCTTTCAGCTTGAAAAACTTTTCCATACGAAATAGCCTCCTTGTTTTAAACGACACAGAGCTGATTCTGCGCCATCCGCAGGTTACATTTGACCAGTGCTGGTAGTTTGGCAATCAAAACAGCACTCGTCACCCCCTTAAAAAAGAACAGAATCTAGTTTAACACAGTACGACAGAAAAATGTCAGAAATCTGAAAGCGTTTTCGAGTTTTCGCTGATTTTCGTCGATATAACCCGATTTTATGTTTTACATCACGGAAATATATGAACTATTTATAGTCACATGCAGGGAGACGGATCCGTACACGAGTGAACAGCAACCCGAACTGTTAAATATCTGTGAAATCAACCAGCGGTTTATTTACAAAGCAGATACAATTCGGTAGAATGTGTTTGAAAGCGAGGAGTTACCGTTTTCTTCGCTCGACGCACTTTGATAAGTGAATATGGGCTAGTACCGGTTTCGACGGGGATGATGCAGCTTTAGAAGCTATCCGAAAGACAGTCGCGTTAAACTTCAAACCTAAATATAAACGCTAACAATAACGAATTAGCATACGCAGCCTAAGTGCTGTGTGGTCAGCCTCGATGCACTCACACATCGAGAATCTGACCTCATCTATGTGAGAAACGACGTTAAGAGTTTCTCCTCTTAACGGGCGTATCCAGAGAATACCGGCCACCAAAGGACGTGCACATCCTTTGATGGTGGGGAATCTTTAAAGTGTACTACGATAGTAGAAGGAGAGGGAATTCATTTTCGGACACGGGTTCGACTCCCGTCTGGTCCACCAAATAGTGCAAATCCGAACTCATTCTTTTTCGTGAAGCACTGTGTCGGATTTGTTTTCATAGTAGAGGACGTAGGTTAAACTGCGTCCTCTTTTTTGGGTATCTCGTAAGTAA
>CABTMH010000156.1 GCA_902485915.1 uncultured Oribacterium sp.
CTCGCCGGCGGCGAGAGTGTCGATCGTGCTTTCGGAGAACTCGACGGTCCAGCCGGACGGTGCCGTGGTCGTGAGGTTCACGTTGTTGAGGTCGATGTTACCGCTGTTGGTGACGGTGATCGGAACGGACTGCTTCTTGTTGACATTCGCATCGAAGCTGAGGGTGCCGTCTGTGGTCGTGAGATCGAGCTGATAGGTACCGGTGATGGTGACCTTCAGGGTCTGGCTCAGGCTCTGTGCCGAGCTCGTCGCGGTGATCGGGATTTCGTAATCGCCGGCAGCGACCTTATCCGGCGGCGTCACCGTGACGGTCACACTCTGGGAGCCGTGGGCATCGACATCGACGCTGGACGCGGCGTTGCTCGCGCCACTCGGCTTGAAGCTGACGGTCCAGCCGGTCGGTGCGTCGGCAGCGAGGCTGTAGGTCTGTGCACTCGATGAATTATTCTGTACAGTGGAGTTAAAGGTGAAGGTCGTACCACTCGCGCCCTGCTGCTCCGGGTAGGTGGTCGTCAGCTGGTTCGTGCCTGTGGTCTCGTCGGAGACATGAATCGTCAGCTGGAGATCACTGCTGGCCTCACCCGCGCTCGCCGCATGCAGGATCACGTTGTAGCTGCCCTTCTGTGCGTCGTCCGGGACGGTTACGCTGTAGGTGACGAGGCCGTCGTTCGAGTCTGCGTCTGCACCGGACTTCACGAATACGTTCGAAACTTCCTTGTTGTTGCCCTCGAAGTAGCCCTTCCAGCTGTCGTCGAGGCCGGTCGCACTGAGGCTAGTGTTGAGGCCCGTGCCGGTCTGATTCGCGAAGTCGAGGCTGAAGTTCAGGGTGTCGCCCGGTTTCGCGGTGATGCCCGTGTAGTCCGTGGACATCTCGAGTCCGCCTGCGGCCAATGCCGGCGTCGCGAGGCAGGTGGCGCTGAGTAAAGTAAAAGCGCCCACGCAGGCTGATAAAGCAAGTGCATGAGCGCCGGAAATATGTTTCGAAGTAGTCATGATGTTTCCCCCAATAGTTTTCAGATTTGCCGGAGGAGTTTTTCTTCTCCAACTAAAAACAGGTTTTAGTCGGAAAATGTGTTTCAAATGTGTTCAGAATAAGTTGATTTTGTGAATTCAGAAGGGTACTGTCCAGTACCACGGAGGGCAGGTACCGGAAGCACACTGCTCCGGGATTCTGGATAAACCTCCGCAGCTTTATCTGGTTTTCAGATGCAGTGAACGAAGTGGTGGGAGTCCTTCGGTTTCGTGGGTGGCGAGGATGAGTGGGCGGCGGGCTTTGGTTTCGAAAATGTAGTGGATGACCTGCTGGCGGGTCTGGTCGTCGAGGCCGGTGAAGGGTTCGTCCATGAGGAGGAGGTCGGAGGCCGGTAGAAGGGCGCGGACGAGGGCGACGCGGCGACGCATGCCACCGGAGAGTTCGCGGACCGGCTTCGCGAGGGCGTCTTCCGGGAGGAGCTTTGCGAGTTCTGTCGCCGCACGTGCACGGGAAATCATCGGCGAAACGACGGAGACATTGGCTACCGCATCGAGTGAATCCAGGAGACGGTCCTCCTGGAAGACCATGCCGATCCGGAGATTTGCGCCGGCGGTCGCGGCCTCGCCCATCGTGATGTCGATCGTGCCGCTGTCCGCCGTTTCGAGCCCCGCGAGGATGCGGAGCAGCGTCGTCTTCCCGACGCCGGACGGGCCGAGCAGCAGAAGGTCGCGGTTGTCGGCCTGGCTGTCGATGCGGAAGCTGAGGTCATCGAGGACCCGCTGGCCGTCGTAGGATTTGGTGAGATGGTTGCATGAAATCAGCATGATTACTCCTCTGTTTTCGTTCTGTTATAAAGCTGAGCCTGCTCCTGGCGTCATGATCGTGTCATTTTTGGTGAAACAGCGCGCGGAATCCGGTGAGGAAGACCCGCTCGAAGAGATACGAGATCAGGATGATGGCGATCGTCCAGCCGAAGAGCTCCGCCGTCTCGAGGTAGATCTTCGCGTTGTAGAGGCCGTTGCCCATCGAGCCGAGGGGCTGGCCGATGACTTCGGCGGCGACACCGCTCTTCCATGCCATGCCGAGCGCGGTCTGGAAGGCGCTGTAGAGGTACGGGAAGAGCGCCGGGAGGTAGATGAAGCGGAGACGGCGCGTGGTCGGCATGCGAAAGACCGTCGCCATCTCGAGAAGCTTCGGATCCGTCGCCTTCAAGCCGCTCAGGGTGTTTAAGTACAGAAGCGGGAGGACGACGAGCGCGCTGATGTAGAGGGACAGCATGCGGTTGCCCGCCCAGATCAGCAGGATGATGACGAAGCTCGCCACCGGCACGGCCTTCAGTGCGAGGATGAAGGGTGCGAGAAGCTCCTCGAGGAAGGGGCGGCGGTAGCTTCCCCACGCGAGGAGGATGCCGAGCGCAGAGCCGATCAGGAAGCCCGCGATGATGCGGACGAAGCTGAAGGCGAGGGACTGCCAGAACATCGTGGTCCGGAGCATGTCCCAGAGCGAACGGAGGGTCTCGAGCGGCCCCACCATCAGGATCGGATTATGGATGATGAGCGCCAGCAGCTGCCAGAGCAGCAGCCAGAAGGCGACGATCAGAAGCTTTCGAAGATTTTTCATAGTATTCCCGGCACCGGTGAAGGCGCGTATATGTCCAGTAAACGTCAAGAAGCCGGCCAGGGCATGATGTCCCGCCGACACCTCTATTCTAGCATATATTTACAGCATCTGCGCGAGCGGGCAGATCTCGATCCCTTCCTTCGTAAGGGTCTCGCGGATCTTCACTACGAAGGCGAGGGCCTTCACGCCGTCACCGTGTACGCAGATGGAGTCGGCCTTCAGCGGGATGTCCTTTCCGGTGATGGCGGTGACCTTCTGCTCCTTGATCATGCGGACGACGCGGGCGATGGCCTCGTCTTCGTCCGTGATCATCGCGCCTTCCTTCGAGCGGTTCACGAGGGTGCCATCCTCTTCGTATGCGCGGTCAGCGAAGACCTCGGAGGCCGCGCGGAGGCCACAGTCCTCGGCGGCGCGGATCATCTCACTGCCGGAGAGGGCCATGAGGATCAGCTTCGGGTTGTACTCTGCGATGGCTTCGCAGATACCCTTCGCAAGCTTGTAGTCCTTCGCGGCCATGTTGTAGAACGCGCCATGCGGCTTCACATGCTGCATCTCCAGTCCGGCAGCCTTACAGAAGGCATCCAGCGCACCGATCTGGTACAGGGTGTATGCCTTCGCTTCCGCCGGGCTGATCGTCATGTTGCGGCGACCGAAGCCCATGAGATCCGGATAACCCGGATGTGCGCCGACATGGATGCCGGCCTCCCGTGCCATCTCGATGGTTTTTTTCATCACCACCGGATCGGATGCATGAAATCCACATGCCACGTTAGCAGAGGTGATGAGCGGGATGATCTGATCATCCGAGCCCAGGGTATAGCGGCCGAAGCTCTCGCCGAGGTCACTGTTTAAGTCTACACGATACATCGTTTCTTCCTCCTGTTATCAATATCACGTAAGATGCATGACGTCCTCGATGAAGCCGGTATCTGCCTTTCCTTCGGCGAAAATCGGGTTCCGGATGATCTGGTACTGGAAGTCGAGGTTCGTCTCGACACCGACCACCAGCATCTCGTTGAGGGCGGAGCGCATCTTCATGAGGGCGGCTTCTCTCGTCGGGGCATGCACGATGACCTTCGCGATCATCGAATCATACTCGGACGGGATCCGGTAGCCGGTATAGAGACCGGTATCGACACGGACGCCGTTGCCGGCCGGCAGATGCAGGTGCTTCACCACACCCGGACTCGGCATGAAGTTCTTCTCTGGGATCTCTGCGTTGATCCGACACTCGATGGCATGTCCACGAGGCTTCACATCCTCCTGTGTGAAGCTCAGCGGTTCGCCTGCCGCGACACGGATCTGCTCGATGATGAGATCGGTGCCGGTCACCATCTCCGTGACGCCATGCTCGACCTGGATGCGTGTGTTCATCTCCATGAAGTAGAAGTGTCCCTGCGGGTCCACGATGAACTCGATGGTGCCTGCATTGGTATACTGTACCGTCTTCGCCGCGAGGATCGCGCAGCGGTTCATCTCGGCACGGGTCTCGTCGGTGATCGCCGGGGATGGCGACTCCTCGATCAGCTTCTGGTGATTCCGCTGGACGGAGCAGTCACGATCGCCGAGGGCGACGACATGACCATAGGCATCCGCCATGATCTGAATCTCGACATGACGAGGCTTCTCGATATAGCGCTCGATATACATGGTGTCATCACCGAAGGCGTTTGCAGACTCGCGCTGTGCGAGGCCGAACTCAAACTCGAATTCATCCTCGGATGTCGCGACGCGCATACCCTTTCCGCCGCCACCAGAGGAGGCCTTGATGATCACCGGATACCCGATCTCACGAGCGAGCTTCTTTCCGGTCTCCGCATCGTAGACCGGCTCGCGTGTGCCCGGAACGACCGGGACGCCGGCGTCCATCATCGTTTTCCGGGCATGGGACTTGTTCCCCATGCGGTCGATGACGTCGGCATCCGGACCGATAAAGGCGATGCCGTTTTCCTTACAGCGGCGTACGAACTCACTGTTCTCCGACAGGAAGCCATAGCCCGGGTGGATCGCATCGGCACCGGTGTTGATGGCCGCCGTGATGAGCTGGTCCATATTCAGGTAGTTGTTTTTCGCCGGACCCTCTCCGATGCAGATCCGCTGATCCGCGAGCTGCGTGTGCAGACTGTTCTGGTCCTCCTTCGAGTAGACCGCGACACTCTGGATGCCCATGTTCCGGCAGGCCCGGATGATGCGGACCGCGATCTCGCCTCGGTTGGCAATTAGTATTTTTTCAAACATCGGCCGCGCCTCCTGTTCTTATAGTTTCTTTACGCGGAACAGCGGCTGACCATACTCGACCTTCTGCTCGTTGCTGACGAGCACGGCCTCGATCTCGCAGTCATAGTCCGCCTGAATCTCATTCATGAGCTTCATCGCCTCGAGGATACATACGGTCTGACCGGATTTTACGTGATCGCCGACCTTAACATACGCTGGAATATCCGGTGCGGCAGCGGAG
Source organism: uncultured Oribacterium sp. (assembly GCA_902485915.1). GTDB lineage: Bacteria > Bacillota > Clostridia > Lachnospirales > Lachnospiraceae > Oribacterium. The sequence goes on from CABTMH010000156.1 coordinate 5,052, forward strand.
TAGAAGGTGCCGACGATCGGGGCGAGGATCAGCTCGAACTCATCCGCGGCCTCCGCCTTCTCTTCTGCAGCGGCCGGCTGTGCCGGTGCCGCGGCCATCGGTGTAGCCGGAACGCCTGCGGCGATCACCGGCGGATGGGTCAGCTTACTCATCGTGATTTCGGTATCGCCATCCTTGATGGAAAACTCCGTCAGAGACGAATTCTCTACAATCTTTACCAGTCCTTCAATCTTCTCTAAATCCATATGAACATCTCCTTATCATCAATCTATATACACTTCTATCCGTCGCGGCATACCCCCCGACCGGCCTTCGGCTCAGTCCCAGGTGTGCCCCGCGGTACAGAAGTTCGTATCGTTTACTCCGGTCCCGATCAGGCTTCATCCGGGAACAGGCGGCGGATACGCTTCGCTACCTGCCGTACATCCAGTACTTCCTTACATGGCTTATGAATCTGCGCATGCATCGCGATGTAGCTGTTTTCCTCTTCCTGATACAGTCGCTGCGCTTCCTCGACAGACACTGCCTCGAAGCGGATCTTCTGATCGGTCTTCCGCTGTACCAGCTTCGGGATGTCGACACTGATAACCGTCGCGATCTTCGCATAGCCACCGGTGGTCTGTCGGTCAGCGAGCAGGATGATCGGCTTACCATGCGACGGCACCTGGATGGAGCCGAGTGCGATTCCCTCGGAAATGATATCCGAGGTAGTCTTCGGTGCGATAAACGGGCCCTCGAGGCGACAGCCCATACGGTCGAAATCACTGGTGACGGTAAACTCCTCGTTCAGAAAATTACGGATGCCCTGCTTACTGAACATGTCATCCTGCGGGCCCATGATCACGCGGAGCGTCACGCTCTCTTCGTCATACTCGTGAAGATCGAGCTTCCTCGAGAGGAAGAACGGAAGGTAATTCCGCTTGATACGAAAGCTGATATAATCGCCCTCCATCAGCTTTCTTCCCTTGAATCCTCCGATCTTACTCTTTAAGCTCGTGCAGCGGCTGCCCATGACGACCGGAATCTTCAGATAGCCGGAAAAGGCGATGTAACCGCGGCTTCCGGTGCGCGCACTTCCGAACTTCAGGATATCTCCCTTTTTCATATACAGCGCCGTGTACATCGGTGCCGGTTCCCCGTTCACCTCCGGATGGAAATCACCACCGGTGATGGCGATGATGCAGGCGGACGTGAACTCCAGCGTCGGTCCGATCAGTGTAAACTCCAGCACGGCCTCGTTCTCCGGGTTATCCAGCAGCAGGTTTGCGATTTTAAAGGAGCGGACGTCCATGACGCCGGAAACACCGAAGCCCTGGCTCTGGTATCCGGTGCGCCCCATATCCTGCACGGTCGTGAGCAGTCCCGCTTTTAATATACGAATTCCCATACTACACCTCACCTTCGCGAATCGTGCACTCGTATTCACCGCGTGCCACCTGCTCCTTGATTCGCAGGTACTCATCTTCATCCACCGGCACGAAGCGGATATAGTCGCCCGCCTCGACCAGGATCGGCGTCTCGCGCTCCGGATCGTAGGTCTTCACCGGTGTCATCCCCATCAGCTGCCAGCCTCCCGGCGAGTCCATCGGATAGATGCCGGTCTGGGAGCCGCCAATGCCTACACTGCCGGCGTCGATTTTAATTCTCGGCGTCGCGAGTCTCGGTGTGTGCAGACGCTCATCGAGACCGCCGAGGTAGCAGAAGCCCGGCAGGAAGCCGAGCATGTAGATCAGATAATCCTTCGAGCTGTGCAGCGCGATGACCTCGTCCTCACTCATGCCCGCGTGTTCCGCGATGAACGCAAGGTCCGGACCATACTTGCCGCCATAGCAGACCGGAATCTCGTACACCTTCTTTTTCTCGCTGCCTGCACTGGTTTCCACCTTCAGGAGCCTCTTCATCCGCCGTGTGATCTCCGCATAGGAGGTGACACGCGGATCATAATTGATGAGCAGAGAGCAGAAGGCCGGAATGACGTCCAGCACACCTTCGATGTGCTGCTCCTTCATCAGCTCTACCATCGATTTGATCTTTCGATTGATCTCCGGGTTGATCTCGTGACCGAACTCGATCAGCAGCGAGCTGTCCCCGGCGGTTAAGATACGAATATCTTCCATACTGTAAATCTCCTTTCTCCAGGTAAAACGCGGTACGTACACCTGAAGACGATATCATGTCATGCATACAGTCTGCCACATCCATGTGGAGGAAATGTGTCCTGCAGACCCTTCTATATATGTGCAGAAAATTGGTACAGTGAAACGCTGTACCAATTCCCTCTGCTGCTGCATCGGTTTCGGCTCAGAAGATCGTCGCCGATGCAGGTCTTTTAGAATAATCCGCCGATCTTCGTAACGAAGGTCGGGATGCCCATGTAAGCCGATAAGATCACGACGAGGACGCCGAGTACCAGCAGGATGGTCGGGTGATGATAATCCGCACCCATGATCGACTTCTTCTGGGAAGCGATGAGGCAGATGCCGAGGGTGATCGGAAGGATGAGGCCGTTGAACGCACCTGCGAGTACGAGGAGGGTCGCCGGATTTCCGAGAACGATCATAACGGCTGTCGAAACGACGATGAATCCGATGATGACGGCATTCTCGTTCTTTGCGATCGCCGGATGGAAGGTCTTTAAGAAGGATACGGAGGTGTATGCTGCACCGATGATGGAGGTAACCGCTGCACACAGAAGTACGAGACCTGCGAAGCGGTAGCCGATTTCACCTGCGCCCTGCTTGAAGGCGTCTGCTGCCGGGTTCGACGCATCGAGCTCTACGCCTGCCTTGCTTACGACACCGAGCACGGCGAGGAAGAGGAAGATACGTACGATGGTGGCGATGCTGATACCCATGACCGAGCTTCTGTTGATTTCGGCTGCATTGTCCTTACCGGTGATGCCGGCATCGATCAGACGGTGCGCACCGGAGAAGGTGATGTAGCCGCCGACGGTTCCACCCATCAGGGTCAGGATCGCCGGAAAGAGTGGCTGGATACCGGTGGATGGTGCGATGGTGTTCTTCAGCGCATCGCCTACCGGTGGCTTGACCACGATGATCACGATGAAGATGACCACGATCATGATGGCACCGAGGACCTTCGTGAGGGTGTCCATCGCGGATTTCGCGTTCTTGAAGAGGAAAACGACGATGGCGATGGCTGCCGCGATGACATATCCGATGGTGGTCGGAATACCGAGCAGGGTGTTCAGGCCCAGCGCTCCGCCGCCGACATTACCGATGTTAAAGACGAGGCCGCCGAGCACGACCATGAAGGATACGAAGTAACCGAGTCCAGGGAGAACCTTGTTCGCGACATCCTGTCCGCGGAGGCCGGTCGTACAGAGTACGCGCCAGATGTTGAGCTGTGCGACAGCCGAGAGAATGATCGATACCAGGATGACGAAGCCGAAGCTCGCCTTATACTGGCCGGTAAATGTGGCGGTCTGTGTCAGGAAGCCAGGTCCGATCGCGGATGTGGCCATCAGAAATGCTGCTCCTAAGAGCGCGCCGCTGCTTTTTTTCTTCTCACTCATGATGAAGTCCTCCTGTTCTGGAAAAGCTCGCAGTTCTTGTGTCTTTAACTGCTGTAGAATACAGAAAACAAAAGCCCCCTTCTTTTTCTGCACGTGTCTTTTTGTTTCAAATCCCCTGTTTTATGAATTCCGAAACATGTTCAGGGCGATCTTTATAACTTAAAGCAATCACTCGCTCTGATGGAATAAGTATGCGTCATGATGAGCAGAATAGCAAGTAGAAATCTGGCTTCAGCCTTTCGGATTTGGCATATCAGACATTCTGAGCGTGTCCTTTAAGTTATTGCAAAAAAGGACGACCGGTGGCAGCCGGTCGTCCTGATATCAAAAGGTGGTCTGTGACATCACTTCTGGATGTAATAGAAGTCGTCTTCCGGCATGGTGCCGCCGACAGACTTCGGGTTTGCGTCGAAGAGTACCTGGAGATAGCCTGCGAGGTCGGTCTTCATCTCGTCACCGGCGATGGCGACGATGTTGCAGTTCGGGAGTGCCTTCTTCGCTACCGGTGCCTTCGCGATGATGCCGTACTTCGCGACGAGCTCTGCGGTGGCGTCGACGTCGGTGCCTGCCTTCTCTGTGGATGCCTGGTGATCTGCGATGAACTGATCGACTTCCGCAGCACGGTTCTCGAGCACTTCGTTACGAACGACGGTGACACCGGTGAGGAGCTTCGAATCCGGGGATACGCTCTTCCACTCGTCGGTGAGGGAGAAGGCGACCTTCAGCTGATCGTTCTGCGCGGTGGCCACGGTCACGAACGGCTGTGGGAGGATCGCGATCTGGCTCGGATCCTGCTTCAGGAGTGCGGCGATCTCGGTGGCCTCGGACTTGAACTGAACATCACAGTCGGTGACGCCGTTCTTCTCGAGGAGGTAGTTCAGTACGTACTCCGGGGATGCGCCCTGGCCGGTGGAAAGTACGGTCTTGCCGGCGAGGTCCTTCACGGACTTGACGCTCTCATCACCGGTTACGCAGTAGAGCACGCCGAGGGTGTTGATGTCGATGACACTGACGCCGTGATTCGTCTTGTTATATGCGACTGCGGCTACGTTCGCCGGGAGCAGAGCGATGTCGAGCTTACCGGAAACGAGCTCACTCATGATGACATCCGGCTGGCTCTGCATCTCGAAGCTGTATCCGCTCTTCTCACCGCTCTCGACCTCGCTCATGAGATTTACGAGGCCCATGGTGGTCGGGCCCTTCAGGGAGCCGACACGCAACACATCGTCCGAAGCCTCGCCGATGGTCAGCACGTCTGCCGCGCTGGTCTCTTCCGTCTTTTCTGCTGCGGCTGTCGTCTCCGCAGCAGCCTCCGTCGCCTGCGCTGTTTCTGCAGCCGTCGTCTCCTCGGCAGCAGCACTCGTTTCCTGGGCGTCTGCATTGGCCTCGGTCACAGCCGCGGTCGTCGCCTGCGGGGTGGTGGATGCGCCACAGCCGGCGAGCATCGATACCGCGAGTACAGCGGCGAGCATCTTATTCCAATATTTCATTTTTTTCATCATCGTCCTCCTGATCAGCATGCATGAAATTCTGGCCTCTGCTCCACGCGATATCGCATACCCTCGTCAAGGGACGAGGCGACGACGCGAAAGCAGACGGATTGTGAATATGATCGCAATCATCATATACTCCTCGAGGAGGATTATCAAATGCTAAAAAAGATACAATATCGTGCCGTCATGGCCGACGCGGTGGCCGTCAGGTGTAACGGTATCTCTAAGCAATGCACCCATGGTGCCACTGCCCTCCGCCTCAGAGAAGTAATACCACTTGCCGTCGATCAGCTGCCAGCCGATCAGCATCATGCCTCGTGTACCATCGGCGTTCGGGTTCAGATAGTAGCTGTTGCCATCGGTGTCCTTTATCCAGCCTGTCAGCATCTTGCCATCTGATCCGAACTTAAACCAGCCGTATCTCTTCTGCCTCTTTCTTTCATCGGCATAAGGATTATAGATGCATGCCCAACGCTCCTTTATCGGTGTCTGAGCTACCAGGTAGCTCCATGAACCGTCATCATGCTGTATCCAGCGGCCGCTTCGTTCTACCCAGCCTGGAAGTTCCGAGCTATCGTCGGATGACGAATTTCGTAACGACGCAGGTTTTGAACCGCCTTCACTGCTTCCGCCGCCTTCACTGCCTCCACTGACATGGACCGTGATGGTATCCTTAAGCAGCAGATCCGGACTATAGACCTCGATCGTGCAGCTTCCGTTTCCGACCGCCGTGATCGTACCCTTCTCATCCACACTTGCCACCTTGCTGTCAGAGCTGATGTAACGAAGATCTGTACACAGATCATTCCACGGTGCACACTGAACCTTCAGCGTCTTATGTGCCTTCACCGACATGTCTATGCTCTCCGTTCCGTCCTCGATATCGAGCAGTACCGGTTCTGCGCTGTACATGTCACCATAGGTCGTTCCGACGACCGTTCCATCCTGCACAGCCGCAAGCTCCAGATCGATGCGACCGAAGCTGCCCCAGTCCTCGATCTTCGGTGTGAAGCGAAGCGTCTCTGTCCGGACTTCACCGGATGCCAGTGCCGGTATCTGGATGCTTCCGAGCTGACGTGTCTTCTTCGCACCATCGAGTGCATACGCGACCACCTCACACGGTGTCGACACCGCATTGCCGATATTACGGATTTCAAATGGGATGACGGCCTCCCCTTCGTCCAATGTCACCTCCTCCATATCAAGCGCAAGTCTTGCTTCCGATGTAAGCTCGATCTCCGCCGTCGTCTCAGATGCCGTCGTCGTCGCCTTCTCGGTAACGATAAGCCTGATGGATTTTCCGTTCAGATCTCCGTCTGGTACGATCCACGGAATCTGAACCGTAGCGGCCTCGTTCGTATCGAGTATGCGGTCTACATCTGCACTATACAGCTCCGTGCTTTGACCGTTATCCATAAGCTCCGCCTTTACAGTGAAGCCCTTTGCCTCCAGCAGTCCTGCATTAAGCACATCAAATGTAATTGTCGAGATCTCGCCGGCTATCATGTAGCTGTCCATATCAATTGAGATATCATCAATATCAAGCGATCCGCCGCGCTCGAAGCCGATTTCAACAAGTTTATTCTGACCGAACTGAATGTGCCCGTCATCATCTATCCACTGCTTATAGAAATCCGACAATAGCGTGATACTGCCATCGGTATCCATAGTGAGTGTGAAATCATCAATGACCTCATTGAGGTCTGTTATGCAGACTGCATCGGTAAAGCCCCATGCACTGTCGGAATGATGACCGGTGCCTTCACTGCCGTCCTGACCTGTACTAGAGGATTCACTGCTCGCATCCTTCGCCATACGGTATCTGCGACCATAAAGTTCCACGGTAGCTTCCTCGATCTCCGGTCCGAAATCCGTATAGAATACATAGAGATCTCTTCCGTCACCGGTGATCGTATAATCATCGATTGAACTGCTGTGCTCCTCATTCTCCTTGAGGCGTGTTTCTACATTACGGAAATCGTCATGATAGATGGCCTCATAGTAGCTTCCCTCGTAGACTTCTTCGGAAAGTCTGAGGTCCGACGCGGTTTTCTTGTACCAGCTGTAATTCGGCGTTCCCCCCTTCACATAATATGCACCGTCAGCCTCCTTGTAAGCAGTTCCGACCTCCGTGGTATAGAAGAGCGCTTCGATCAGTCCGCTTACATCGAGAAGCTCAAGCATCTCTCCGTCCTCGGTCCAGCTCAGCACGAGTCTTCCGTTCACCTTCGTGAGCTTCGGCACCGCCTGACACTTCTCCGCACTTCCGATCCTGATCGGATAGTAATTCCTGGACTCCTGCACATCACAGAGCCCAAGGTACAGCTGTCGGTCACCGGTCTCAAGCTCTTCATCCTGATCGAGCGTAAACGCCGTCACCAGGTAATCGTTTCCATCGATCTGTGTGCCCTCGGTCTGATAATCCGTAACGAGCGGGTCGATCTTCTCCTCATTTCTGATCACAACATATTCGTTCTTCTCAACGACAGGATCGTTATCTATATCCAGCGTCGCTCGAATGGCGGTTGAATAACCCTTATGAAGATCTGCCAGCTCCTCCAGCTTCGTAAGCTTCGAGATATCTCGTGCCACATAGGTGCAGTACACCTTATCCCCTACCGTGCAGAGAGAAGGCGCCTGAAGATAGAACTTACTCAGATCCGATGGTGAAATCTCAAATTCATTGCCAAGCTTATCGCTCTTCGCATCATATACGATACCGCTGATATTGAAGGAATTGAACTTATCCTTATATGCATCCATAGTCTCCGAATCGTTGGTATCCTCGATCAGCTTTGATGTATCCATCCATGCGATCACTACCTTGTCACCCACAGCAGTCAATGCCGGCATGGAATCATAGCTTCCGTCATCATCCACCGCCACAGGTGTACTCCAGTGTCTGCTTGTCTTATTGCCTATCGTATAGTACAGACGAGACGAATCACCCTCAGACGAGGCAGCTATAAATACCGCAAAATAACGTCCGTCCTTGAGCTTTACCATCTCCGGTCTTGTTCGTGATGCCGCATGATAATTGAGTATCTGCATACTTACCGGCACAGGCTGTGCATTGGCACCTCCCGAATGCTCGAAGCCGCTCATATCCTCAGAGCCCATGTCATATCGCCTGAAGGAGATCTCATCCCCGCCGCCCTCGGCATATGCCTCTTCATATGCATCATTCAATGAAAATGCTGCAGCCTCTTCTTCATCATCTTCCGATATTGCATTCAGTGAGAACGCAGCGGCATTCGAGCCGTCCGTGCCTTCTGTCGAAGCATCGAGCGTAAGTGTATCTCCGTACTCCTTCGTTATCAGATTATTAAAGTACTCCACCTTCGTTCGACCTGCATAGTTGCCCCAGCCCTGTGATATCTTTGCGATATCAACATCCATGCTGAGCAGAACCAGATCGAAGCCTATGCCTCCTGCCGCATTCAGGATGATGCCGTATGGGTCGGCAGAGACATTGTCCTTCACGAGCTGCAGCTTCATCAATATACTTACATAGCCGCGCGCACTGAGTACGCCGCACAGGCCGGCTCCGACCTGTACCTTCGCCTTCACGACAGAATCCAGCTCGATCAGGAAATCACTACCCGAGAATATATTCTGTACATTTCCGCTGTAGGCATTAAAATCGCCCTCAGTATACGCATCCTTACCATCCGGGCAGACTCCGCCCATGGTGAGATCCACCTCGACACCACCTGACAGATTAAGGAAGCATGGCACATAACCTACCATGGTATAGAAGGTTTTGGATGCATCCAGTGCACCGCCGACGGTAACAGCGGTGGTTGCGAGCACATATTCCTTCTTCACCGGATCATACAGGAATTCGAAGTTCAAATTGAAGATCACTTTCACATTGATGTAGCCCTGTGTCTTGGTCATATTTGCACGTTCGTTCTTCGCTTCCGATAGCTTACGCTCACGAAGCTCGTTGTTACGTGCCTGCCTTTCATCGTAACCAATGACCGCATTCAGTTCCTCTATCGAAAGATCTCGATCTTCTGCCTCGACCATCATGCGGATCTGGTCCGCACTTGCACCGGCATCTGCCGCATCCTTGCCTGCCGCGATTGCTTCCTTTTTCAGCTTCTGCGTCTTCTTGACGGAGTTCTGATAGGTTTTCACAGCATCTGCCTTCTGCTTCGGTGTCATCGAGCCGGCGTCCTTCAGCATCATATCGAAATTGATATTCAGCGAGAATCCGGTTCCGTTCGGATAATCAAGTCGTGAGAAATTAAGGATGCCGCTCTTTGCGGTACTCTTCGCCGCGCCGAGAAGAGGAATATTCACATCCCCCATCGCCCCATCTATATCAAATTCCTTAGGAGCGATCACCTCATTTTCCACATAGCTTACAAGTCCCGTGTCAACTGTAGGATAAGTGATCGGGATAGATTGTGCTGTATCGCCTACCTTCACACTGCGCTTTTCCTTATCCACGATATGCACCGTGATACGATCTCCGTTATGAAGATTCGTAAGCATCGATGAGATCGTCGCAGTGAAGATATTAGAGCCTTCCGCGGTGGCCTTTGCCTCATAGCTTGCTTCGGCTCCTGTGACAGTACGCACGGTAAATACAAGCTTATCTATGCTGCGTCCCTTTTGATCTACTATTGCCGTAAGCTTCAGATTATCGTCGAAGCAGCGCACCTGATTCTTACGAAGATCTGTCTTCTGCCTGCTCTCCGGTTTATCGTAATCATAGGAAATCGATGTCACCACCGGCGCAGTGATCGGATAGTGTATCTCGATCATGCCTGCATCTACGCTGCGAACATTTGTAATTGTATCGAGTGTACCGCTGCCGAATACAAAATCCGCTACCTGTGCATCGTCGATGCCGTTATCTATCAGCAGACTGATACGGTCTCCTTCCCTGGCCGTGAGTCCTGACAGACTGATGATGCCGGTGTTATCTGCTGTCGCAGACTGAAGCTGTACATGGCGGCTTCCGTTCGACTCAAATTCACCGTTTGCCAGCGAAACGGCATAGCCCTCTGCAGGGTTGGTCTGCGGAGCCAGTCCCGTTTCACGTATGGTTTTTACACGTGCCGCCACAGTTCCGCTGAGACTGTATTCCTTCAGTTCGCTCTTCTTAACCTTCTCGATTCCGAGCTTAAGGACATTATCTGCGGTATTGCTGCGCAGAATAAAGCTGTAGCCCTGCGTCTGATAGGTCCTGCCCGTCATCTGATCCGTGATCACCGGACGGTATACATAGCTGCTGTCGGAAGGTGTGCCTGTCACAAGTACACGGACTGTACAAGCACTGCCGATCGACGGCTGCATCATCTCTGTCCAGCTGCTCTTTTCCGGATTCAGATTGATGACATTCTTGCCCTTAAGATACGTGCCGTTCAGCTTGTCCTGCGGAATCAGGTTCTCAATACTGAGATTCCTTCTTGCCTCCTCCGATACAAACTCTATCTCCACATGGTTGTCATTCTTGGCAAGCAGCGGACGTATCACATAATTCTTATCTGCGCGCAGAGTAAATACCTTAGTATCACGGATGCTGTTAAAGTGCACACCACCGTCCTCTGAGATCTCAAAGCCTGTGACACGGTAATTTGCGTCCTCGGATACCGCACTGAGATCCAAGGTATCACCGGCGTGGAAGGTCTTGGCACTTCCTTCAGACGGAAGATTGGTATCTGTAAAATGTGCCTTGGTGCTTCCTCCGCCCGCATCCGGCGCCGCCACACTGACCTTTACATCCGTGTACACCACGGTCGGCTTGAAGCTCAGCTTCTGAAAATACGATGCATTTTGAAGCTCTCCGCCTTCGCCATAGCTTGTCTTCTGTACGCTCTCGATCCAGTTCACGAAATACTTATCCATGACTATGGTATCGAGATGAGCTGTCGTACGCTCCTTTACCGTCTTTACGGCTTCCCGGGACAGATCGATGGCATCACTGTTGACACTCTTTCCTACCTTACTGTCCAGATATTTCAGATAGTCGGACGGATAATTGAGGGTGACCTTATGATCTTTATCATCAGGGGAAACGGTGATCGTATAGCCTGTAATCGTACCGAAGATACCATCTACGCCATTGATCGTATTTTTATCAAGCGTGAAGACGATGTTTGCATCATCTGTATCAACATTCGTATAGATATCCCGACTGTCAGCATGTCCCGGCTCTATGATCTGTGCGCCGCACTCCATCTTCACCTGCATCGGTACAGAAGCCGTCGATCCGAGGAAGTCCTTTTTATCCGGATTTTCTACATTGACACGATACTTTTTGTACATTGCGGCGACACCGTAGAACTGCATATAGCTCTTCGGTGTCTGCGTCTTCGAATCATCCACTGCATAGACGATGGCCTCGATATTATCCGCGATGTTCTGTACTTTTACCGCAGCTTCGCTCGAAAGTTTTTTGTCGAATTTTCCGGTACTGTCCTTCTGCCCGATATCTGTTCCGGCACCGATGGCATGCAGCTTTAAGCGTACCTTGTTACCTCCGCCGTAGCTGCTTGTCTGTTCCCAGTGCGGAATAAGATACTGATAGTAAAGTCCGTTAATAGTAGGACTTCCGGCAGGCGGATGCTCATTTGAGCTCCATACGGAGCCGGTACGCCATGTGGTCGTATGTAAGTATTCCAGCTTACCGTAGCCCTTACTGAAGTCCTTTTCCCCATTTGCGATCATATAACGATTCTGTAGTGTACCTAATTTGTTAGGCTTGCTTCCGTGGCGCTGATCCGTACCGTAGGAAAAGATTCCGCCGACATCCGTGCTTGCAGAGAAGAAGTACTGTCCGACCTCCAGTGCAGGCGTATAGCTCTCGTCGTAGATATCAGCTACCACGTCGCCTTTTTTATATTTCACCTTATATGATTTCTTATCGATCGAAATGTCGAAGGATAGTTCCTCTGAAGCATTTGCAGCTGCAAAGACGGAGACATTATTATTATCCTCGTCATCGTCTGACAGCGTAGAGATGCCGGATAAGAGCATGCTCCTCTCTGCCCCATCTGCCATGACTGCATCGGCCTCTGTCGTATTGCCCGCCTGTGCTGCAAGATAATCGCTTAGATAAAGTGTACTGTCCTTTGTGACGGCAAGCTCAAGCTCCTTCTCGGTCTCGTACGGTGCAAATACGACCGTACCATAGACCTGATCTGCTCCCGTCTCTGCATCCTTTCCGCGGATGTTTACGGATGCCATCGAATATTCGGCGCCCTCTCTCTGTACTGTCACAAGCGCCCTGCCGTCCTCGACTGCATAGGCATCACTGTCGAAGGAAATCTCCGACTGCTCAGATTCCTCATCATCGTTGATGATGACAGACAGGGAGGTCACCATATACGGCTCCATGTTTTCGGCATCTGTGATCATCACCGAGAATGCTTCCGTTCCCTCTGACAGCTTATCGTCATAGATACGAAACTTAAGGTACTTCACATTTTCTCCCGGTGCAAAGCGTATCGTCTGCTCTGCCGAATGAGGGATCGCTTCGATCCGCTCCGGCATGATCTGTGCGAGGATGGCATCGGTCAGACTACCGCTGATTCCGCTGGAACCGTCTTCTCTCGTAGGCTCTCCTGTCGCTTCCTCCTTAAGCAGGGCAAGACGGCTCCTGCCCGTACTTACCGCATCACTTCCTACAACAGAAAAAACAGCTTCGGACGGCGAAGCTTTCACTGTATCGGCTGCATCCTCCTCATTCACTACACTTTTCGAAACTTCGGAAGAGGAGGCTTTCACTGTATCGGCTGCATCCTGCTCATTTACCGTACTTTTCGAAATTTCGGAAGCGGAAGCTTTCACTTCATCGGCTATATCATGCCCAGATTCAAAAGTCTCCGTATCTGTGGCTTTCTGAACTTCCGTCGGTGTGGCAAGCGCCCCCTCAAAGATCTCGTCGGTATCGTCCTCGTCGGTATCGCTTTCGTCAGCATCGTTCTCGCCGATCAGATCACCGTCTTCATCGAAGCTATACGCTGTCCCCTGCACATCATTTTCAGCAGCTTCGCTCTCACTCTTTGCCGCACGCTCAAGCAGGGTCGTACCACTCTCCAGTTCCTTGATATCATCGCCCATAAGACGATAATCCTTATTATAAAGAGCGGAAATATCCAGCGTATGAACGGTCACCGAGGCTTCACTGTCAAGATCTCCCTCTCGGTAAATCGCGATTTCATAGGTATCACCGGCTTCCTTCACGGTTAATCCGGACACACCGAAATAGACCAGCTCACCCTCTGTGAGCCGGTCTTCACTTAACCTTGCGCCATCGATGACTGTCGTTCTGTGCTGCGGTATGTCCGCAAGCGAACACAGCGGCTGCAAAAGAATCATTGGCAATACCGTAAGGATCGAGATGATGCGTTTACTAAGTGCTCGGTGTTTCATATATCTGCCTCCGTGGAAGTGAATGAAAGCTGACGAAAAGGACTGTTTCACCGTCGTAATGAACGGCACTCAAAGAAGTGTCCATGCTTTCTTCATTGCGTCCCCGTCGTTTCGTTCGTCGTCAGTCCGTAGTGCGTGACATCACTCCAGTGTCTTCGCAGGACGATATCGGCGGTCAGGTCGGTGTTGTCGTAGTCGATCGACCATTGCGTGTTACTCGTGATGCTTTCGGGATCTGGCTCCTGCGAGCTTGCGATCAGAGCCGCCCATACGGTATCGTCGGTATAATTTCCGCTCTGCTGTTCAAATATGTCTAATACGGCGTCATAACGTTCTCTGCCGTGACCGTAAATACCGTTTTTCTGATTCGGCAGCACCTTTTCTCTGTATAAGCCGTAAAAGTTTGTGATGGCGTTTATCGGCACCGCGACGAGCTCCCGCGCTTCGCTCTCGCAGTCGTACTCTATCACTCTGCCGTCGCCCGTGGCATCGGTGATATAGAAATGATAGTCCCTGCCGCTCGAAGCAAACATATCGTATCGACTGAGAAGCTCAACCGCTTCCTGCGTGCTTGCCGCCCTATCCAGCACCAGGCGGATGGCCAGAGTGGTCGCGATGACAGGCTTCCCCGTATCCTGATGTACCGGCTCACTGTCAAGCGTCAGAACAGCGATGGATACGCCCTTTTCATTCATTCCGTCGAGGCAGATGAACGGAGCTGTCAGGCTCGCGAGCCTTTGTTTCATACTTTCTTCGGGATCATTTGCCGAAATATTATCGAGTGCCACGAAAGCGACCGATTTATAGCCGTCCTCTGGAGTGCAGTAAACAAGCATCGCCGAGGTGTCGTTCTTGAAATCGTAGTTGCGCCCCATATGTACATCACCGTCGGTATCGGTCAGCGTAAACGCTGTGCAGCCGAAGTCAGGCGCCTTGATACTCACGGGGAGCATCGGCAGCGCCTCGCTCAGGATGGCATCGATCATCGTCTGATTATCGGTGATGCCATAATTAATCACATCATCAAGGCTGTAATCGTATTTTACATCCATTCGATAAAGGTTATACCCGTCGTCATAATCAGATAGTTTCTCTATGCTGCCAACTGTTTGAAAACGGGTAAAATACACGCCCGTAAACATAAGCACGCCAGCGAGTATAACGACAAGAACCGCACCCCATGCGATTCGTGTGATTTTAAGCGGCTTTTTCATCATCTTCCTTCCTTTCCGCCGTCTCCGGCAGGGGCAATCAACGGTCCCCCTACTTTCTAAAAGACACGAAATCCAGAATCCTTCCACCCAAAATCGGAAAAAATCCATAAAAAATGAACCGTCCCCCATCCTGGACGGTTCATGTGTAAATTTGAAACTATTCAAAGAAAAATTCCTGCTTTGGCAGCAAGCGCCTGAAAATGTATAAGCAGACAATCAGGGACGATGGGAACAAGTATCCTGCCGTTTTCCATACACCGTCCGCCGTGATGAGCAGATTATAGATGGCATGAAAACCGATGCAGGCGCCGAGAATGCCCACAGTGCCGGTCACTGCCAGCCAGCGGCGGCGAAACACATGGGAAACCCCGAAGCCGGAAAAAACGCCGCAGAGAATATGCAGCGCTCCGGCGGAGATCCCGCGGATCAGCAGAAAGTTAAAATTGGCCGCGCCGTTTTCCGTCAGATAGCAGACATTTTCAAAGGTGGCAAAACCAACGGCGATCGCGATGGCTGCCGCAGGCATCTCTTTCGGCTCCGGCTCAAAAATCAGATAGAAAAACAGCAGTGGCAGCAATTTCATGACTTCTTCACATACGGGCGTGATCTCGATGGCGGCAACGGTGCCGTCCACGCCGTATTGCCCCATGAAGAAGCTGCTGACATAGGCGCTGAGCAGGCAAACGGCCATACCGACGGTCAAAAACAGCGCATAGCGCCGAACGCGCCCCTTCATGAAAAACAGGGATAAGATCAGCGGGAGCGCAAGGCAGAGAAAAATGTTTTCAATATAGGTCAAGCTCGCTTCACCTCCCGCAGTGTCAGGGGCAACAGCGCCGCCATGGATAACGTCAGCGCAAGGTCTACAGCGTAGTAGAATTGAAAGCGCGTGTAGTCGTGCGTGAAATCAGAAACCAAATATAACAACACCTGCAACATAACGCAGATGATCATAAAAAAGTCTCTTTTTCGGTATAAACTGCCGTTTTGTATGTGAGATACCGAGAGATACATGATCGCGCCTGCTGTGAGGGAAAACAACGCTGAAACAAAATAGGATGGGCCGAAATCGTGGTCGAGAAAAGCAACCGCCGCAATGACCGCCGCGGTGGCTCCGGCAGGGAGCGAAAAGCGGCACTTCATCCCCTCCGTTCGCAAAATCTGCGCGGACAGGTAGAAAAGCCACGCAGCCAGCCATGAAATCTCCGCCACATAAAATACTTGCGGCCAGATGCCAATGATAACCAGATACAGCACATAGTATATCGTCCCCATGGCAAAGCAAGCATAGGCGAGAGATAAAATCAGGAGGCTGCGGTTCCTGTGCCGAATGGCAAGAATACCGGCAGCGACACAGGCGCAGAGCAACACCGTGATCTGAAAAAGGTTATCAATGAGTTCAAAGTTCTCCATCTCCGGCATCCTCCTGCTTCTGTCGTTCACATCTCCGATGCAGACGGTATAAAAGAACCGTCACGCAAACTCCAAGGAAAAATGCCAACAGCCCCATTATGATATAGCCAAGTGCGGCATGGCTTCCTATCAGGCTTGCCGTTCCTGAAGAATGGGCGATGCTTCCGTCCGCTGCGTTCCTCATCAATCCCGGCATCATTGCGCCGATGCCGATCACCAAAAACAGGCAGGCCGCCATGCAGACTGCATATAGCCCTTGTTGTTTCTTTTTTCGATGCTCTTGTTTAATTTCCGCTGTCCGCCTGTGGATCAGGCGGGCACGCTCCTCACTTGTCCGCATAAGTAAATCCCTCCTGCTCCAAAATTACTTTCAGGCTTTGTTTTCCACGGTAGACCAGTTTTGTGA
>CABTMH010000157.1 GCA_902485915.1 uncultured Oribacterium sp.
CTTCAGCGGATTGAACTCGTCGAGGGAAGTCTCGATGACACCGTTGCTGCTCAGGTTCACGCTGTAGAAGCGAAGTCTGCGGTCCTCACGACGACGTGCGGCTGCATAGGTACCGATGGTCAGTGCGCATGGGAAAACGTGACCACCATTGTAGTCCGTATGCTCACCGATCAGATTAACACGTCCCGGTGCGAAGTAACACTTCACGCCATCCGTATCTCCAAACTTCTCCTCAAATGCCTTCAGCGCATTCTCCTTATACGAAAGATCCATCTTTTCCTCCTTGGCCGCCGCGGTCGTCTATGGTACAGGCTCCCGGAAAGCGCCGAAATCCCACGAAAACATAGGCATTCAGCACAAGAGCAGCGACGATATACGCGCACACGTGGTAAAATTTTAACACATACAGCTAAAGTATAGAAAAGAGGTTCTTCACAGTCAATGTAAAAAACCTCTTTAAAATCTGTAAAAATCTTAGATGTTACAGTTCTCGCGTCAACTGGATTCACGCAAGGACCGGAGGAGGCCCCTGTCTGATCAGTACACGTGCGAACAGTAACTTAGGTGTTTTCTGCGATCTTCTGGTAGCGTATCGCGTTCCAGTGGGTCGGCTCGAGTGCGATGGCCTGTGCGAACTCCTCTGCTGCGCGCTTACGATCACCATAGCCGAGACTTCCGAGTCCGATCAGGTAGTGACAGTGCGCCTGATTCCGACGATTCCAGTCTTCCTCGAAGATCTGAAAATCCGGAAGAGAAACCGCGAAGTACCCGATGCTCACCTCGTCCTTCATATGACGCTCACCATAATCGATGAGCTTGTTAAAGTGTGACTTACCCGGCACCTCTTCGCCCAGCTTCAGCAGTGCGAGTCCCTCAAAAAGAATCATATCCGCCGGCTGATCGTTATAGTACATCATACCGGCCGGCTCATCGGTACCGATGGTCGCCGTCGTGAAGTATACTCTCGCCGCATCCTCCTCACCGAGTGCTTCGGCACAGAGACCGAGGTAGTAATTCACATGATTGTCTTTCGTACCTTCCAGCTTACCCTCACCGAGGTTTTCCGGATAGCTCTGTGTCCGGAGGAGAAGCTCCTGTGCCTGCGACCAGTGCTGCTGCTTCATCTCCTGAAGTGCGAGGCCGATCAGCGCATACGTATACTGCGTCGTAACCTTTCCTTCGCCGCCTTCCCACGGATGGAAACGATTCGCCATGATGAAGTCCAGTGCCTCCCGGAACTTTCCACTCAGGTTAAGAAGTGTTGCGAACTCAACCATCAGGTCATCCCGCTGTGTAAATACAGAGACATGAGCCTCGTAATTCTTCAGGCGTTCTGCCGTCGGCGTATCGAGTTTCTTCTCCAGCTGGTCATGCTCGAGGAAAATGCGTGGATCTGCCGGGCTCAGTGCATACGCATGATCCATGGCCATCTTCGCCTTCACCGGA
This sequence comes from uncultured Oribacterium sp., assembly GCA_902485915.1. Classification (GTDB taxonomy): domain Bacteria; phylum Bacillota; class Clostridia; order Lachnospirales; family Lachnospiraceae; genus Oribacterium. Next base: position 1,447 of record CABTMH010000157.1, read on the forward strand.
TCCGCCTTTTTATTATAGTATGCCAGTGAGAGGTTACGCCATACCGTTGCGAAATCCGGGCAGAGCTCTGCTGCCTGCTCCCAGTCTGTGATCGCCTCATCATAGATCATCTTATCATAGTACAGATTTCCGAGGTAGTAATACGCATGCCCATCTGTCGGATTCAGTTCGATCGCCTTCTCCAGTACCAGGATATCCTCCAGCTTGTTCGGGAATACCCAATCCGTGGAATCTGCAGCGGCCTTCTCAAAGCTTGCCTTTGCAGCGGTTTCATCACCGGACAGCGCCTGAACATAGCCTGCATAGTAGTCCAGCATCGCCCAGTCTTCACCACAGAGCCTGAGCGCGGACAATGCCTCTTCATAGGCACCGCACTCGAGGTAGTCACGGGCGATGCTCAGATAATTCTCGTGGAAATCCCGCGCCAGTGTCTTTACGGTCTCGATCACACTCTCCGCATCCTGAACGTCGATTTTCTTTACACCCGCATCGACACTGGCTGCCTTCATCGCGCTGACGCGGATGGCTGTAAGCTCTTCGTCTTCTGTCGCAGATGCACGGAGCAGCGTCGCAAGCTCCATCCTCGAAACGTAATCAAACGGATCCACCTTCAGATTCTCCGGGATGCTCGCCATGGCCTCTCTGATCCGCCCAAGCTTTCGGAGGATGTACGTCCGTACGCCACGTGCCTTCACGTTATGTGCGTTCTTTACCAGTGCCTTTTCGATGAGTTCGAGTGCACTCTCGAAGTGACCACGACGCGCCTCGATCGCCGCCAGATAGTAGAAGCTGCTCTCCTGCTGCTCACTCGACCAGCTGGCTTTATAAAATGCATCGAACGCCTCATCCTCACGGCCCTGATACAGAAGGTCGAGGCCCAGCTGATAATACGGCTCCGAGTTATATGGATTCGGATTCTTCCAGGTCGCTCGCCTGATGGCCGTGCGGAAGTAGGTCTCTGCTTCCTTAAACTGGCCACGGCGCATCAGCAGTGTACCGTATGCCGTGTTGATGCGAATGTCTCCGGCGTCACGCTTTAAGCCCTCCAGATAGTATGGATCCGGGCGATAGGTAGCATGGCGATACTGCTCGATATGAAGACCTGTGAGATAAAGCTCCTCGTTTGTCATGATTTCCGAAGGATCCTTCGCTGCCTCTGCCGGCTTCGGAAGATCCGGAATCTCCTTTTTCAGAGGGGTGTAACGAATCAGCTCGCGTCCCTCGGTCAGCACAGCGAACGTCAGCTTCGTTTCATCCTCGACCTGCAGCTTCAGTGTCTTCTCGTAGACATTGACCGGACTCAGATGCGCATGCTCATCGAGAAGTACGGTGTCGCCATCCGTGAGACGGAATTCCGCATTCGGATAATCTGCGGTGCCATACGCGATGAGGTGGATGCCCTCCTCGGTCAGCTCCAGATTGATGGCTGCTTCCTTTGAGGCGTTTTTGATATAACCGACACCCTTATATGGCATGAAGTACTGTGTGAAGGTCTTCTCCTCCATCGGCTTCAGCCAGGTGAAATCCGGCTGGTTATCCGTATAGACACCGCACATCAGCTCGATGTATGGTCCATCACTGTCGGTCAGGTTGCGGTCCCAGGCCTTTCCGAAATCACCACAGCCCCAGGTCCACTGCTTCTTTCCAGGTGAGACATGATGGTCCGCGATATGCAGCAAGCCTGCACCGACCTGATAATCATATCCACCAACGAAGTTAAAATCGGATTTTTCTGCCATATAGGAGGTCGGCACCGGGATGTTCTTATAGCGAGAAATATCGACACCCGCACTGTAATCATGCTTATAGTAGACACCGGTCGCGATCGGGAAGCGGGAAACGTCGCGCTTTCCATGATCCATCACGGCATGAACGTCTGGTGGGAAAATCGACTGGGTGTGATCGTTGACCGGTACGGCCGGGTTCGCCCACCAGAGGAAGGTCTGTGGTTCAGAGGTCCGGTTATAGAGCTGTCCCCGGATCTCGATATACGCCTTTCCAGGATATAAGGTGAAGCTCGCTTCTCCGCGGGTGCCATACATCTGATCGGTATCCGAAATCCGACAGGTTTTCGAGCCATCCGGATTCTCGATCAGCATGTAGTCGACCGGACTGAAGGTCGTCGGACGATGGTGCTGTGGCCAGTTGAATTCGATGCCACCACTGATCCATGGTCCGCAGAGACCGACGAGCGCCGGCTTGATCACATGATTATAGTACACGAAATCATAGTCGTTCGTTTTATCGTACGCACGCTGGATACGTCCACCGAGCTCCGGGAGAATCATCACCTTCAGATACTCGTTTTCGAGCCAGACGGCGCGATACGGCTGGTCCTTCTTCTCATCATAAATCTTCTCGATCGTCGGATACGGATAGATGCGTCCGGAGCTTCCCTGATAGACACGCTTCTCCAGGAACATCGGATTCTTATCCGGCTGACCGATCCCGTAGGTCGGGATCATCTCGATGGATTCCCAAATCTTTACTTCTGACATTTCTGCCTCCTGTTTCCTTCTGACAGGTCTACGCGATACCGCGCGTACCTGCCCCTCATCCTGTCTGTTTCTTCATAAAAAGGATGTATTTCATCTATGGATGCGCTGTCGCATCACATCCTGTATGATCGACGTAATGCCACTGAGTTGAACGCCCGGAATCTTCGGCAGCAGCATTTACATTTTTCATTTCTTGCCTATAATATATAGTGTAACAGCCAGTAAATCATTCGAGCGGTTTGCCGTTTCGTTTTAAAATCTTGCTCTATCGGTGCAGGCAGTCCTTCATACTTATGTACGAGAAAAACGCTCGTTCCGGCGATCTCCACGCATCGTTTGTTTTTTTCTGTCAGCTGCTCGCATTTGCCGGACTGGATCCACTATCTCCACGCATCGTTTATTTTTTTCTTCACAGGAAAGGAGATTCCTATGCTATCTACCGAAAAATATGTCCAGTCTGGTTCCGATTTTTATGTGTATACTGCCGGTGCCCTGGCGCAGAAGCTCTTCCTCTATCCGATGATCGTCGGGAACTTCCGCTACATGCCAGGGTATCGCATCCGTCGTCAGTCCTTCGACAGTTTTCTTCTGATGTATCTGAAACGTGGTCAGTGTACGGTTGAGATCGGTGGTCAGAAGCGTA
>CABTMH010000158.1 GCA_902485915.1 uncultured Oribacterium sp.
ATGCCTAAATAGCGTCATTTTCAAGAGGTGAGTGCAATTGTTCATCACTTTAGAGTTACTGCCTGAATTTGAACCAGATTCCGCGTTGACGGAATCTGGTTCAACATACGAAAATACTTAAAACAGGAGGAGTGTAAAAAATCACTCCTCCTGTTTGTGCGTTATAGATGGATTTGAATAGAATTTAAGAAGCAGCTGGTCAGCGGGTACGAGCATATCTGCAAATTCATCACCGCATTTATTGATGATATAATCTATGGTTTTTTGCATTGGCTCATTAATTTTCTGGTTTGTGCGCATCGCATACGCAAAAATCCGGTGTGTATTATGACGACTGGATATTTTATAATATGAAACATGCTCGTTTGTAGTGTGTGTAAACCAGTAGGGCACGATGGTTAAACCGACGCCTTTTTCGACTAACGAATGCGCGATATCCCAGTTTTTGGCCACGAAAATCGTATTGATCCGAACGCCGGGTTCTTCGAAAATAGGTCGTAAAAACTCGGTATATGCTTTCGCAGGACCAGATATAAATGGTATTTCTCCTAAAGAAGAAAGTGAAATATATCCATTTTCCTGTAGTACGGCTGCTTTTTTATTGAGCGGATGATTCTGAGGTATAGCCAGATAATACTCTTCGTGGCAGATCGTGTGATAAATCACCTCTGGATGATGAAATACCGCAGGTATAAATAAAATATCCAGTTTCCTCTTCAAAAGCATGTTCAGCAGGTATTCAACCGAGTCTTCAACCATTTTAAACTCATATTTTTCAGATGATCTTGAGTTGAATAAGAACTCACTGAAAAACGGCACAGAGTATCCCGTCGGGCAGCCAAAACTGAAGGTCACTTTTGAGATATCTGCAGCCTTTCTCATTTCGTTCAGCATCAGATAATAATCTTCCAGTAAAAGACTTCCCTGTTGTAAAAGCACTTTTCCAGACTTGGTCAACGTGCACTTGCCGAGCTTTCGGTCATATAGTGGAAAATCTAATTCCTGTTCAACTCGTTTGATATACTGGCTTAGTGCGGGCTGACTGATATACAGAGCTTCAGCAGCTTTTTGAAAGCTTCCTTCTTCTTCGATCGTCTTAATATACTGAATGATTTTTAAGTCCAGAATATGAATCACCCTCCCTATAAGATTTTTTTATACGATATATATAAAGATTACTATAGGCAGATTGAAAAGTCAAAATGACGATATAGAAGATAAAAACTGTATTGCGTAGTTCAATATGCATATAACATTTCTGTTATATGTGCATAGTGCATATGCGAATTATCCTCTGCCGAGATTATATGGTAATTTTGTTGTAAAGAAACGAGATGATGTGAGAGACCTGAAGAGCATAAAGCTAAGGAGCATCATCTTTGATACTTACATTAATTAACGAAATCACAATAGGAGGAACGCTATGAACGAGCAGCCGCACACAACAGCCAGTGGAATTCATCCATATGACCACACATATTGCCTGGGATATCAGGTAAATCATGAGGACTGGTCACCATTTCCACGTGTAAATCATTTAAGACAGACATTCCTTGATCGTCCATATGATGTCGATGTGGACAGATTAAGATTAGTAACCGAATCCTATAAGGCACATGAGAATGAGTCCAGAAAGATGCAGTGTGCATATGCATTTGATAACATTCTCACAAATATCCCGCTTTATATCTATGATGAGGACCTGATTGTCGGTGAGATCGCGGCTCCTGCAAAGGCAGCTCCGATTTATCCGGAGTTCTCTGTAGAGTGGCTGATTGATGAGGTTCTTCACTTCCCGTTTGAAGAGCGTGCACACGATCAGTTCTATATCCGAAACGACGAGGATAGAAAGGAAATCGTAGAACTCGCTGAGTACTGGAGAGGTAAGACAGTTGATGACCTTATCAACTCGAGATTAACACCAGATCAGCTCAAGGGATCAGAGGCTGGTGCGAAGGTATATGTAACGAACGACTACCATTATGCCGGCGTAGGCCATACAGAGGTTGATTATGCGATGCTTATGCGCCTCGGCTATGACGGAATTCAGGAGAAGGCCAGAGAATCGCTTGCGAAGCTGAAGGAAACCGATGCGGATTACGAGGAGAGAAAGGACTTCCTCACAGCGATGATCATGATGCTTGATTCTGTAAAGAAGTATATCAAGCGCTATGCAAAGCTCGCTGAAGAGATGGCAGCAAAGGAAGAGGACCCGAAGAGAAAGGCAGAGCTGGAAACCATGTCTGCAAACTGCTATCAGATTGCAGGTGGTGCTCCGCAGACCTTCTGGCAGGCAATTCAGCTGTTCAACCTTGCAACTACGCTGATTCAGATCGAGGGTAATGGACATTCCATTTCTTATGGTCGTATGGACCAGTGGTTATATCCGTTCTATGAGCATGATATGAAGAACGGTGTAATTTCCAAGGAATTCGTACTGGAGTTAATTGAAGTCCAGTATGTAAAGATGAACAACCCGACCAAGCTCAAGGATAAGAGTACGGTAGTTGTACGTAACGGCCGTGGCTTTGGTGGAGAGAGCCTGGTTATCGGTGGTGTGGATCGTGACGGAAATGATGCAACCAATGATCTGACGATGATGATGATCGAGGCTTCCGCTCATACCCGTATGATGAACCCGTGGCTTTGCGTACGTATGCACGAGAAGACACCGTATGAGTTAAAGGTGAAGACTGTCGAGTGTATCAGAGCAGGTTTCGGACATCCGAAGGTATTTAATGATAAGCCGGCGATCCAGGCGATGCTGAACAAGGGCCATACGCTGGAAGAGGCCAGAGATTACAGTGTAGTAGGCTGTGTAGAGCCGAACCTTCCTGGTAAGGAAAATGGATGGCACGGCGCTGGTTATATCAATGCGGCAAAGATCGTTGAGCTTGCATTAAATAATGGTCGCCTCATGCATATCGATGGCCAGCTGGGACCGGATTACGGAAGCTTACGTACCTACAAAACATTTGATGAGGTACTCGAGGCCGTAGATAAGCAGTTTGCTTACTGGTGTGAGCAGATTCGCGGAAGCAACGATGTAATTGACGTTGCACACAGAGAGAGAAAGCCACTGCCTTATATCTCCTCCATGTATGAGGATTGTATCGAGCGCGGAAAGTGCATTACGGAAGGTGGTGCGAAGTACAACTTTACAGCTCCGCAGGCAGCAGGAATCGCAACCTGTGCAGATATCCTTGCAACCATTAAGCAGCTTGTATTTGAGGAAAAGCTTTACACTGGTGAGCAGCTCCTTCAGGCAGTATACGATAACTGGGAGGGCCACGATCAGTTATACGCACTGGTTAACAGTACAAAGATTCACCACTATGGTAATGATGATGACTATGCTGATGAGCTCTTCAAGTTTGTATATGAGAGCTTCTGCAGAAATCTGAACAAGGGCGTAAACCCACGTGGTGGTTCTTATATTCCGGGCGTTTACACAGTAAATGCAAACGTAGGTCTGGGACTTGCAACAAATGCATCTATCGATGGACGTAAGAACGGTGAGCCGTTATCAGATAATATGGGACCGGTTCATACAGTTGGTGGTTCACATGACGTTTCTGGCCCGACTGCACTGGTCAATTCTGTAGCCAAGATGGATCATGGCATGGCGATGAACGGAACGCTACTGAATGTGCGTTTCCCTGAGGAGGCAGTATCTGGCGTAGAGGGTAGAGATAACCTCGTAAGCTATATTTCTGAATACCTGGATAAGGGTGGAATGCATGTTCAGTTCAACATCATGAGTGCTGATAAGATGAGAAAGGCACAGAAGCATCCGGAGAATTATAAGGATATGCTCGTACGTGTTGCGGGTTACAGCGCATACTTCGTAGAGCTTGGAAAGCCGTTACAGGACGACCTGATCGACCGTACCGAGTTCCACTTCTAATTCGTAATAACAAAGAAGAATACGTGACTTTCTGATGGAAACCTGCATGTATGCAGGTTTCCATCAGAATAAAACAGATGCTCAGGCATGCCTTCTGGCGATGATCATCTGAGCAATAACAGATACCAATGCGTTGGAGGGAAGAGTATGACTTTTGAAATTGGATTTTTACTTTTAGGTATCATTCAGATTTTTGGTTTTTTTGTAGAAGGATGTGCAGGATTTGGATGTACGGTAATTTCATCGCCGTTTGCTACAAGCATTCTCGGCGTTGAGACGGGTGTTCCATTCGGTACGTTGATGGCCGTGTTCTTTTCGATCGGACTGACACTTAAATCCTTAAATAACATCTCCTGGAAAGATTTAGGAAAGATTTTACTTGCATGTCTGCCGGGACTCTTTTTCGGGCAGTACCTGTTCTATGTTATCGATCCATCCTATGCGAAGATCGGAATCGGTGCGGCCGTAACGCTCATTGCTTTATTTAAGATTTTCCAGAATATCATCAACCCGATGGTATTCAAAAAGGAAAAGGTTGAGGAAGCACCAGATACACTCGCGAAGAAGATTTTCAGAGTCAGCTGCCTTCTGATCGGCGGAACAGTTCATGGTGCATTTAACATTGGCGGTCCACTGATTACAGTTTATACACTGGAAGCAGTAAAGGATAAGACGAGATTCCGTAATACGATGATCTGCCTGTGGGCAATCTTAGACCTGATGAACGCATTTAACCAGTGGCGTAATGGAGCATGGACACCATATCTCTGGAGTGCAGTTCTGACATGTCTGCCATTCGCAGCAGTCGGCTTTATCATCGGTGTGAAGTTCCTCGATAAGATTAACAGAGAGCAGTTCCTCAAGGTAGTATATGTCATTCTGTTTGCGGTAGGTTTAAACCTTCTGATCAGAAGTATGTTAGCTGTATTCTAAATCTATCATTAGGAGGGCGACATTATGGAGCCGAAAGGTATAGTATTTAACATCCAGCGATTTACGATTCATGATGGACCGGGGATTCGAACGGAGCTTTTCCTGAAGGGATGCCCATTGCGTTGCGAGTGGTGCAGCAATCCCGAAAGCTGGAAGAAGAATATGCAAGTTGGTGTGTATACAAGTAAGTGTATCACACAGGACAAGTGTAATGCCTGCAGTGATGTATGCCCGGCAGACGAAGCACTGCATTTCGAAAATGGAAAGCTCGTTTCTATCAATCGGACGCAGTGTATCGATTGCATGAAATGCGCGAAAGCCTGTCCTTCAGATGCTATTAAGGCCTGGGGCAGTGAGATGACCGTTGATGAGTGTATGGATGTCATCAGAAGAGACAGAGGCTATTACGAAAAATCCGGCGGAGGCGTCACTGTTTCAGGTGGGGATCCTACGGTTCAGATCGACTTTGTAAAAGCGCTGTTTGAAAAGTGTAAGGCAGAAGGATTCCATACCTGTATGGAATCGACATACCACGCATCGTGGGATCAGATCACGAAGGTACTGCCATTTACAGATTTGATCATCTCTGATATAAAGACTATGGATACGGACATTCATAAGAGATATACAGGCGCCGGTAATGAGCTTATTCTTGAGAACCTCAGAAAGCTCGCCGAAGCAGAGAAGGAAATGATTCTGAGAATTCCTGTTATCCCGAACGTGAATGACAACATGGAAAATATGGAGCGCACTGCGGATTATATCTTGAATAATCTGAGGGGCAAGGTAAGAACATTACAATTACTGAGCTTTATGCGACTGGGAGAGGAAAAATATGCATCTCTCGGAATAGACTATAAGTTTAAAACGATTGAAATGGATCGGAAAAAATTCCAGGATAAAGTAAGTGGATTTGCGGATTACTTTAACTCACGTGGAATTCATTGCCAGGTAGGGACAAAAGAAAAGGCTTAAGTGGTCACTATGAATAATGACAATACTGTAAATCATCAAAATCTTGAGAAGAACCTATCTCAGGCCAGCGTTTGGGCGCTGGCCTTCGGCTGCATCATCGGCTGGGGGGCATTTGTTATGCCTGGAGATACATTTTTATTACATGCAGGCCCATTGGGCACACTGATTGGTATGGTGATTGCAATCATGATTATGATCCTGATTGCCTATAATTATCATTACATGATCAAACGATATCCACTTGCCGGTGGCGAGTTCAAATATACACAGATGATGTTTGGTGATACACATGCAGGTATATGCTCATGGTTTTTATCCTTGGCATACATTTTACCGATCGCGATGAATGCGACTGCGCTTGCACTGATCGGCAGAACCCTGTTAAATGATGTATTCCAGGTCGGCTTTCATTACCATGTCGCAGGATATGATGTGTACATGGGTGAAGTGGTGCTGGCAGTAGCATCCAGCTGTTTTCTCGGATATCTATGTATTCGAGGCATTAATCTGGCCGGTAACTTCCAGGTTGCACTTACCGTAACACTGGTACTGGGCGTTCTGATTATCGCGATCGCTGCAGTTGTAAGTCCAAATGCTTCCGTCGAAAATCTGACACCGGTGTTTTCGGATAAGCCAAAGCTTGGTGGTATCTTTGCGATCGTAACAATGGCACCATGGGCATTTTTTGGGTTTGATACCATTCCGCAGGTCGCTGAAGAGTGTCGGTTTTCTCCTCAGAAAACCAAGCGAATCATGGCCATCGCAATCATTTTTGGAGGAGCTGTATATATTATTCTTAATACGGTCACCGTTATGGTGCTGCCAGCTGGTTTTGATACATGGCTCGACTATATTAAAGTATCGAAACAGCTGAATGGGCTGAGCGCGCTGCCGACGTTCTATGTTGCGAAGGAACTGCTGGGAACAGCGGGACTCGTATTCATAGGAGCTGCAGTTCTGGCTGCAGTACTGTCCGGTATTGTCGGCTTCTATATGGCTTCCAGCCGTCTGCTTTTCTCCATGGCGAGAGAAAATGCGCTGCCGGAATGGTTTTCTATTATCGATTCCAGATATAAAACACCGAAGAATGCGATTGTATTCTTGATCTTGCTTTCTTCTGTGGCTCCATTTTTTGGAAGAACCGCGCTCGGATGGTTAGTAGATATGTCCTGTGTCGGCGGTGTGATCGGATATTTGTATACATCGCTTGCAACCATCAAGTGTGCTCGTCAGGGTGGTTCTAAGAAATATGTTCTTCTGGGTAGTTTAGGGACTGCTGTATCCATCGGGTTTATAGTGCTTCTACTGGTGCCGATTCCGGGATTGGAGTGCTGTCTGGATAGGGAACCGTATATTTGTCTTGTTATATGGACATTGATCGGAATAGTTTTATTCTATACCAGAAAAAAGAAAGCAGCGCTTGAGACGGCAGATGACGAGAATCTGGATGTTTCTATAATTTAAAAACAGACTTTTAAAAGGCGGTAGGATGTCGATTCCTCCCGCTTTTTTTAGATCATCAAACTTCTTGAGGGGTTGTCGATCTTTTTGAGTCGCTGACTTGAGGGGCGATCCTTTTTGGATATTTTTGAAGAGACAACATGTTATTTTACGTAAGAGCTGGATGAAACAGATCTCATAGGACGCATATCAGTTTCACTGTATGCAACTGATGTGCGTTCAGTGATAGCTGCATGACTGGAATGATAACTGATTTTGCACAAGGAGAGAATGAACCAGAACTGTTGAAATGAACAAAATATCTAATAGAATCAAATGTAAATAGAACAAAGCGCACAAAACGAAAGGAAGAAAAAATCATGTGTGAAGAGAAAAAGTGTTCGGTAGCAGAGCTTGTTGAACGTTCAAAGGCTGCGCAAAAGAAGTTTGAATTTGCAACCCAGGAGCAGGCGGATGCAGCTGCACGTGCAATCTGTAAGGTGGTTTATGATCATGCGGAGATGCTCGGTAAGCTGGCAGCAGAAGAGTCGCGTATGGGCAACGTAAACGATAAAATCGCCAAGTGCCGTAATAAGTCTGCGCTGATCTGGCAGAGCATGAAGGGAAAAAAGACCGTAGGTGTGATTAATCGTATCGAAGAGAAGCGGATGCTGGAGGTGGCGAAGCCGATGGGCGTTGTTGCAGCGATTATCCCATCTACAAATCCGGTGGTTACACCGATGGGAAATGCGGCTTCTGCATTAAAAACGAGAAACTCGATTATTTTTGCGCCGCATCCACGCGCGATACAGTGTACGAAGATGCTGGTAGAGATGTTCCAGATCGAGCTTGAGAAGCTCAATCTTCCGAAGGACCTCGTTCTCGGACTGGAGCAGGTATCCATCGAAGACAGTGGTGCCTTGATGAGTATGGCAGATGTTGTCGTCGCAACCGGCGGACCTGGCATGGTGAAGGCTGCGTATTCAAGTGGAAAGCCTTCACTGGGCGTAGGTCAGGGTAATGTGCAGTGTATCGTGGATCGTGATGTGGATCTCGGCGAAGCTGCAGAGAAGATTCTCTCCGGACGAAGCTTTGATAACGGATTAATCTGTCTCGGTGAGCAGACGGCGTTTGTTCCGGAAGAGAAATTTGCTGCATTTGTAGACGAGATGAAAAAGCACGGCGGTTATTACGTAGATGCGCCAGAGCAGATCGCAACGGTCAGAGAAGGACTCTTCCCTGATAATGGTCCGATCAACAGAGATGTGGTTGGTTTATCGGCGGCACAGATCGGTGAGAAGCTTGGTCTGAATGTTCCGGCAGAAGCAAGAGCGATCGTCGTGAAGGCAGAGGGTGTTGGTCGAGCTGAGCAGTTATGCAGAGAGAAGCTGTGCCCTGTGATTGCGGTATATCCTTATGGCACTTTTGAAGAGGGTGTAGCGATGATGGTTGAGAATCTGGAATTCGAAGGAAAGGGACATAGTATCGCAGTTCACTCGAATACTCCAGAGCATGTAGAGTATGCAGCAATCGAATGCTCTGTATCACGTGTGGTTGTTAACCAGCCTTCTGGAACGACAGGCGGCGGAAGCCCAACAAATGGATTTACACCGACAACAACACTCGGCTGTGGTTCATGGGGAAATAACAGCTTCAGTGGCAACTTTAATTTCGAACATCTAATGAACATCACTCGTGTGGGTTATCCATATGAGGAGTCATACCTTCCGGATCCGGAAAGGGCGTGGGATTGAGTAGATGTAAACTTCGTTATAGCGCATAAAAATGCCAGAATATGAAAAGGAGACCGATATGGATTATTTAGAGCTGGAAGGCAAAGAACAGCTGAAGTGTTTTGGAATTCCAACCAATAGTAGCATTTTGTTAACGGGAGATGAAATTCCAGAGGGCATCACATATCCTTGCGTTTTAAAAGGCCAGATTCTTTCAGGAAAGCGCGGTAAAGCAGGTGCTGTTCGTGTAGTAAAAACAGAGGAAGAGCTGAAGGAAGTTAAGAAAATCATTGAAAAGATTACAATCAATGGAAAGCATATGGAAGGCGTTATCGCATGTGGATTCCTTCCGATCGCTGAAGAGTACTATCTCGGAATGACCCTGGATGTTAAAAACCGGGCCATGGTCATGATCTTCACACCATTCGGCGGTATGGAAATCGAGGAGCTGGCCGCTTCTGCACCGGAGAAATTACTGTACTTCGATTGTACGAAGGGATTCCATGGAGAAGACTTCCGTAAAGAACTGCAGAAGTTTTCGCTGTCCGAAAAGAGAATGGATGATGTAACCGATATAGCAGCCAAGCTGGCAAATGCCTGCTTCACACTGGATGCAACCACGATTGAAATCAATCCGCTGGCTGTTCTGGAGGACGGAAGCCTGCTGGCTATCGATGCAAAGCTGGTGATCGATGATAACAGCCTTTCACGTCAGGGCGACTACACGATTCTTCCGAGAACGGCTATGAAAAAGTCTCCACAGGAAGAGGAAGCAGCAGCACATGATCTGACCTATGTAGAGCTGGATCCGGAGGGGGATATCGGAACCATGGCCGGTGGTGCAGGTATCGGTATGGCAACCATGGATACGATTCGTCACTATGGTGGCCGCGTAAATAATTTCCTGGATCTGGGCGGTGGCGTAACTGCAGAGAAAACATATCAGGCCATGGAGATCCTTCTTAATAATGAATCGACAGATTATATTCTTGTTAATGTATTTGGCGGAATTAATAACTGTGCAGATATGGCGGAAGGAATCGCCCGCGCCTATAAGGAGTCAGGAAGCAAGAAAAAGGTTGTTGTGAAGAGCCGTGGCTTTAATCAGGAGCAGGGCTGGGCTATTTACGAGGAGCTCGGATTCCCACAGACCAAATATGGCACGACAGATGAAGCCGTGAAAACTTTACTTAGCATGAAGGAGGCACAGTAATATGAGCATTCTGATTAACCAGGATACTGAAATCATGATTATCGGTATTACCGGAAAGCAGGGACGTATTCACTGTAAGAGAACACTGGAGAGCGGCGCCAAGCTTCTTGCAGGTGTCGCACCTGGTAAAGGTGGAGAGAAGGTAGAAGGTGTTCCTGTATTTGAATCCGTTGAAGAAGCGAGAGCAGAATTTCCGGGAATTGAATCTGCTATGCTGATTGTTCCGCCGAAGTTCGTGAAGGATGCAGCGCTCCGGGCTCTGCATGAAGGAATCAAGCTTCTGGTGGTTATCACAGAGTTTGTTCCGGTTCTAGATGCACTGGAAATTGTCAATGAAGCGAAGGCGCTGGGTGCGAAGGTGATCGGTCCAAATACCATCGGTGTTATCTCGCCAGGAAAATCCAAGCTGGGAATCATGCCGGATTATATCTATGGACAGGGTCATATCGGTATTATCTCACGAAGCGGAACGCTTACGCATGAAACCGCATCCAATCTGACATTTAAGGGCTATGGACTTTCCACTTGTGTTGGAATCGGCGGTGACTCCATCATCGGAATGAACCATGCAGAAGTTCTCGAACTGCTTGCTGCGGATGAGGATACAGATGCGATTGTAATGATCGGTGAGATCGGCGGTACCAGTGAGGAGATGGCAGCTGCCAAAATCAAGGAGATCGGATTAAAGAAGCCGGTATTTGCTTATATCGCAGGAATGTATGCTCCTGAGAACAAGCGAATGGGACATGCGGGTGCGATTGTAAGTGGCGGTATGGGAACCGTGAAATCAAAGGTTGCAGCACTCGAGGATGCAGGGGTTACGGTATGTCCGACACTTGGCAAAATTGTAGAAGGCATCGAAGAATATAACACCCGAACGGGCGGCCGGTTAAAAACACTGAAGCCTCAGATTGATTAAATCGGTCGGACTGTAATAGAACATTGACAGGTAAAGTATACCTGTCAATGTTCTTGTGGCCCAAACTTATAGTTTATAAAAAAGGAAAACGAAGCAGTATGAAAGATTATAATTTCTCAATACCACAGAACATTGAATTTGGTGTAGGAAGCCTGAAAAAAATTCCGACGATTTTAGAGCAGATTGGTACAGACCATGTATTACTCGTTTCGGATCATGGACTGGAGCGAATCGGGGTAGTAAAAAAAGTATGTGATATCATCGAACAGAACGGAGTTAAATGTACTGCGTATCTTGAAGTAATTCCGAATCCAACCATCGAAATCGTAAACGAAGCTACTGCACTTTATAAAGAATGTGGCGCAGGCTGTATCGTGGCGCTTGGTGGTGGAAGCCCGATGGACGTTGCAAAGGCTGTGGGCGTGCTTGCAAACCATGGTGGTGAAATCACCGACTACGAAGGCCTGCATAAGGTTCCGGGACCGATCGTCCCGATGATTGCGATTCCGACGACAGCAGGAACCGGTAGCGAAGTAACGGCATCGGCAGTTATTACGGATGTGGAGAGAAATTATAAACTGTCTGTGATCAGCTACGAAATTGTTCCGAAGTATGCTGTGCTTGACCCTGAGCTGATCATGACCGCGCCGGCAGCCATCGCAGCCTCCTGCGGAATTGATGCGTTAATACACGCCATGGAGGCGTATGTATCTGTATTTGCAACTCCTTTCTCTGATGCCATGGCTGAAAAGGCGATGGAATTGATTGGTGCGAATATCCGCCAGTTTGTTGCGAATAGAAAGAATGAAGATGCAGCATCCGCCATGATGATCGGCTGTAATTTTGCAGGTATTGCGTTCGCATGGGCCAAGCTCGGAAATGTGCATGCCATGAGTCATCCGGTCAGCGCTTACTTCCATGTTCCACATGGCGTGGCAAATGCAGTGATTCTACCGACGGTTGTTGAGTATAATGCATTGGCTGATAATGGCCGATATGCGAAAATCTACCAGTATATTACCGGTAAAACTGTAACTGAAAGCTTCAGACCTGAAATGCTGGTAGAGGAAATCAGAAAGCTGAATGCGGATTTAGGCATTCCAGCCTCCCTTTCAGAGCTTGGTGTAACCGAGGACAAAATCCAGCAGATGGCTGAAGATGCCATGAAGAGTGCCAACGTTCTGGCAAATCCAAGAACTACCACGGTAAGAGATATGGTGGA
The DNA here is from genome assembly GCA_902485915.1 of uncultured Oribacterium sp. Taxonomy (GTDB): domain Bacteria; phylum Bacillota; class Clostridia; order Lachnospirales; family Lachnospiraceae; genus Oribacterium. The sequence goes on from CABTMH010000158.1 coordinate 12,343, forward strand.
GTTGTTTAAAAAGGTATTTTAAGATATAATTTATCAGACAACAGCGAGGTTAAATGTAGAGGTAGAGTAGTATGGATACGAAGGATCAGTTTATCCAGAATCAGATGGATAAAACAAGCTTAGGGAAAACACTTGCGATATTATCTACATTTGACGAAAGTACACCTATCCAGAGAACATCCGATATCGCTGCACGGCTGGGACTGAATATAAGTACAGTATCACGACACCTTAACACGCTCCTGGACTGGGGGTTTGTAGAGAGGGACGCCGTGACAGGCGCTTATTTTCCGGGGATCGCGATTGTCGCGATTGCCGGTGCAGCCTTGCAAAGTAAGGACTGTTATCGTTATGCATATCCGGAATTACAAAGGGTATCTATTCGATGTAATGTACATGGGCATATGGGCGTTCCGCGAGGGACAGATGTGGTCCACCTGATCAGCAGCAGCTGTGAAAAAACGATGGACCTGATTATCCCTATGGGCCATCGTCATCCGATGTACTGCAGTGCCATGGGAAGAGCTATTCTGGCCTATTTACCTGCCTCCAGAGTGCAAAATATTATTGATGGCAGTCATCGGATTCGATATGCAAAGGACACATTAGTCGATCCGGAGGATATCAAACAGGAACTGATTAAAACGCGTAAAAAAGGCTACTGTGTTTTAGTAAATGAACTGACCGATGGACAGGGCTCAATAGCAGCACCTGTATTTGACAGAAATCGAAATCCAGTTGCTGCCATAAGTGTATCAGTCAGTGAAAGTCGTATACGAGATCAGGAGCAGGAAAAAGTGCTTGCAAAGGAAGTCGTAGCGGCAGCAACACGTATTTCGAGTAAGATGGGATATTACCCAAAGTAAAACCGGCAAAAAGCCGGTTTTTTTGATGGGCTTTTTATTGTGACCATAAAGTATGGGCAAAAAAAGTTTTGCAGGGGAAGTATATATGATAAGCATTAAGGAGAAGCCATACTATAAAACAACGATCGAATCGGCCATTGGGAAGATCACGCTTGGAAGTGATGGTGAAAGTTTAACTGGTTTATGGATAGAGGGTCAAAGATACTTTGGTGCTACTGTGCCAGATGACATGCTGCTAAATGATCATTTAAATGTGTTTACGCTCACGAAAGACTGGTTGAACAGATATTTTGAAGGGGAAAAGCCTCGGATTTCGGAGCTTCCATTGGCTCCTTCTGGCGGAGAGTTTCGCCAGACTGTGTGGAAGATGCTGACAGAAATACCTTATGGGGAAGTGATCACATACGGAGAGCTCGCTCGAAAAATCGCCAGGCAACGAGGCATCGAAAGGATGTCTGCGCAGGCGATCGGTGGAGCAGTTGGTCATAATCCGATCGCCATCATCATTCCGTGTCACAGAGTTGTCGGGGCAAACGGCAATCTTACCGGGTACGCTGGTGGCATTCAAATGAAGCTGCAGCTTTTGCAACACGAAGGTGTTGATATAAACCGGTTTTACATTCCCACAAAAGGGACAGCATTGTAATCCGATCATAAAAAACACCTCGGAAGCACACATCCTATGAGGATGATGCATTTCGAGGTGTTTTCATTCATGCGGCTCACGGGACTTGAACCCGCACATCAGAGATACAGGAACCTAAATCCTGCGCGTCTGCCAATTCCGCCAAAGCCGCATCTCAACTCATTGCATTATAAAGTATCGATAGACGGAATGCAAGAATGGATGTATTGCTTTCCGCATTTGCCGCTCAATTACGGTTACTGTTTACGCATCAACTGCCCTCCGGACCCCTGCCTGATCAGTATACGTGTGAGCAGTACCATATCCAGACAGGTGAAGTTTAGTTTTTTCTGTCTATCGGATATATGGGAAGAATATGGTATAATGAAACAACAAGGCAGGTCATGATTTGTGACCTGCGGAGTTGTCGAAACCGAGAGGATACTATATGAATAAAGAAAATACAGATCTGAAAAGCCTGATCGAGAAGGCACTGGATATGCGGAACTACAGCTATGTTCCGTACTCCCATTTCCATGTGGGCGTCGCGCTCCTCGCAAAAAACGGAAAGGTATACGGTGGCTGCAACATCGAGAACGCGAGCTATGGCGTGGCGAACTGTGCCGAGCGTACGGCGCTGTTTCATGCCGTCAGCGAGGGTGTGAAGGAGTTTGACCGCATCGTGATCACCGGCGGCCCGGAGGAGGGCGAGCTACAGTTCTGTGCGCCGTGTGGCATCTGCCGCCAGGCACTGCGCGAGTTCTGTGACCCGAAGAGCTTCGAGATCATCCTCGCGAAGTCGACGGAGGACTACCGGACCTACACGCTCGAGCAGCTGCTTCCGGAGAGCTTCGGACCTGAAAACCTGGTCAATTAATATTTTTCATAATCTAAGGTACTAATGAAAGAAAAGCCTGTAAAATCAATGGTTTACGGCTGGGCACTATCGAAAGGAGAAACACTATGTCAACACCTCACAACAAAGCAGC